>JAOUIH010000218.1 GCA_029884165.1 Gammaproteobacteria bacterium
CGGTGGGCACGCGTCCTTCCGGCGCCGCGACTGGCCTCTGCCTGACCGCTGCGGAAAGGCTCGCATAACCCGGCCATCAAACTGCGTTCGCGGAGCCGGAAAAGTCGTTGGCTCGCGGTCGTCCGGGAGGCCCTGCGGCTGACCTGCTCGCGCCGTATCCGCAAGGCTACAATAGCCCGCGACGCGTGATGCCGGTCTCCCGGCGCGGCCCCCCTTCGGGTGCCGCGCCGATTTCCGGTCGCCTGGTAAACGAGATCGACATGAGCCAGAAAACCTTCGCATTCTTCCCCGAGGCAGCCTTCGGGCCTGCGCTGAACTCCGTCGGCATCGCCCAGGCGATCGAGGCGCTCGGCCACAAGGCCGCGTTCCTGTCCGACCCCGGCTTCGTCGGGGTCTACCGGGGCTACGGTTTCGAGGCCCACCCGGTCAACCTGTCCGAGCCGATGCCGCCGGAGGACATGGCGAAGTTCTGGGAGAACTTCATCAACGGCCACATCCCGAACTTTCGCAAAAAGCCGATCGACCAGATCGACAACTACGTGAAGGACTGCTGGGAGGCCATCGTAGCCTCGGCGAAATGGGCCGAGAAAGACCTGCCGGGCATCCTCGCCAGGATCGGCCCGGACGTGATCTGCGTCGACAACGTGATCCTGTTTCCCGCGATCAAGCATCACGGGAAGCCATGGGTGCGGATCATCTCGTGCTCGGAAAACGAGATCGAGGACGAGGCGATCCCGCCGCACCTGTCGGGCATGAGCGTCAGCGACACCGCGGGCCACAAGGCGTTTCGCGATCGCTTCAACGAGGTCATCCGGCCCATCCACGACGACTTCAACGCCTTCCTGGAATCGACGGGCGAAGCACCCTACCCGCTCGGGCAGTTCTTCGAGGCGTCCCCGTACCTGAACCTGCTGCTCTATCCCGAGCCGGTCATCTACCAACGCGCTCACCCGCTCGACCCGGAGCGATTCCAGTACCTCGAGGGTTGCGTACGCGACGAGGAACCGTACGAGTTACCCCGATTCGGGAAGAACGAAACGGGCCCTCTTATTTATGTCTCTTTCGGCAGCCTCGGCGCGGGCGACACGGAGTTGCTCGAGCGAATCATCGCCGCCATCGGCAACAGCCGTTTCCGGGCGCTGGTCAACGTGGGCGACTACCGGGACGCCTACACCGACGTGCCCGCGAACGTGCACCTGGCCGGCTGGTACCCGCAGCCGTCGGTGATCCCGCAGGTCGACGCCGTCATCCACCACGGCGGCAACAACTCGTTCACCGAGTGCCTCTATTTCGGCAAGCCCGCGATCATCATGCCCTACGTCTGGGACGGGCACGACAACGCGATGCGGGTGCAGGAGACCGGCCACGGCCTGCGCATGGACCGCTACGCCTGGAGCGACGCCGAGCTGCTCGCAAACATCGAAGCGATGCTCACGGACCCCGCGATGACGGCCCGGCTGGCGGCCACGTCGGCGCACATGCAGGCGCGGCGGGGCCCCGAGAAGGCGGCGCGGCTGCTGGCCCGACTGGCGGGAGCATGACATGAGCACACCCGTTATTTACCGCCCGCTCGACGAAACCGACCTCACCGACTGGGGGACAATCCCGACGATGCTCGAGGGCCGTTCGATGACCTCGGGGCGGCTCCTGCACAGGGGGCCCGACGGCCGGTCGGAATGCGGCATCTGGGTCTGCACGCCGGGCAAGTGGGAGTGCCACGTCACGCGCGACGAGTTCTGCCACTTCCTGGCCGGCCGGTGCACCTACGTCCGCGACGACGGCGAGGTCATCGAGATCGCGCCGGGCACGATCGCCTTTTTCCCGGAGGGCTGGCGCGGCGTATGCACGGTGCACGAGACCGTGCGCAAGGTCTACATGATCCGCTGAATTGCCCGCCCGAAGCGCCCTGCTCCTGCGTTCCACCCGACTGGCTGCCCGCTGCACCGACGTCATTGACCCGGCGACCCGGCAATGCGTCGGTCGCCGGGCGCCCGTCAACGCGGCCGAGACCGACCGCGCGCTTTCCGCAGTGACCGTGGCGCAGTCCGATTGGAAACGCGGCGATGCGAAGACTCGCGCGGCGGTGCTGCACGACATCGAGAACCGGATCGAGGCCGCCGACCGGTCCACAGTGGCGGTACTGATGACGCGCGAGACAGGCCAGCCCTAATCCGAATCCGTCGGCAGGGGCATAGATATATCCCGGGAGCCATCTGGAAGACGTATCAACCAGGGCGGCCAAACTGTTGCCATATCGCGAATGTTGAGTGGCGGTGAGGCTGCGCCAGACAAACGTGTTAGGACATGAAATATCGGTTAGGTGGCTCTTAATTGCCGGGCGATGCAGTCGCAGATCTCGGCCAATTCTCGGCTGCTTTATGTCGAATTGCTTTACAGAAATTCGCTTGCGCCTCACCTGTATGCATTACACATATTGTCAACGTTACCTTTTTCAGGGTGGCACAAAAAGTGCATGGATTTGTGTTCAACTGACGATCAATCTTTATTGGGGGAGTGATATGACAAGAACAAGACGCATATTTTTGGCCTTGGTCTCTCTGCTGTTATCGCCGATAGTTGCGCACGCAGACTTTGTCGAAGTAACGATTGATTTCGACTCGGCACTGCTCGGCTCGTTTACGTCGTTTACGGAGGACGGATTTACGATAACCCAGTTCGACTTGGGCGACCCTCAAAATATCGCGGACACTGGTGACGGCAACCATGCTTTGGTTGATGGCAATCCGTTCAATGTCTTTGGTGCAGCATCGATCATTACCATTCTAGGTCCTGCAGGTATGCTGTTTGATCTTGTCTCCCTGGATGTCGCCGACTTGCTGGGTAACTCCCTCGGTGGTGGCGGCGTTGTCGGTGGCGGCTACCGAATCGAAGTTGGAAACACGGTCTTCTCCCCCACGATAGCAGCAGTTTACAGTCCCACCTCATCGGTTTTTACGACGGTTTATCCGACCGGGCTAACCGGTCTGAATTCTCTCGCTATCAATATTGTCAGCTTGGGCGGTTTCGATAACTTTGCGGTGGACAATATTGTTCTGCGATACACGAAGGTTCCCGAGCCAAGCACGTTGGCTTTGCTCGGCTTTGGTCTAATTGGAATGGGCTTGGTCCGACGCAGACGGACTGCCTGATTCAACTACCCACCGACAGAGACCCCGCCTTGAGCGGGGTTTCTTTTGCCTCAGAATGACTGGTAATGGCTGCGGATTCAAATGGTGATCGCAACACCTAAGCTCTGACTATAGAGCAGGAGGTGTTGTAGATGAAGCAAAGACCGAGACGATATTTCACGCAAGCGGAGATGGCAGAGGTATGGGATCGCTGGGAGAAAGGCGAGTCCCTGAACGCGATTGCCCGGGACCTGGGCCGTTACCATTCCGCCGTTCAAGGTGCGTTGGCGCGGTCGGGCGGCATACGTCCGTTACCAAGGCGGAGATCGCGGCTGGCATTGACGCTGGCCGAACGTGAGGAGATCTCGCGAGGCATGGCGAGTGGCTTGTCACTTCGAGCGATCGCC
>JAOUIH010000085.1 GCA_029884165.1 Gammaproteobacteria bacterium
ACTTCGACGACGGCGTGGTTCGTTGGCCCTTCGTGCGCGGGCACATCGCTGCGCGCCATCCAGACGGTATCGTAGAAAGCAGGATCCCGTGCCCAGGGCTGCAACACCCGGTAGTTGAAATCGAAGCCGTTCATCTCGGCACGGACGAGGTGCCAGTCGACCTGCCGGGGTATCGGCCAGGTTCGGATATCGAAAGCTTCGAGACGGGCGCGCAGCGCCCGGTACTCCGGGTAGCGTTCGTCGAAACGCCCGGCCGTGTAGTCGGGCGCTCCCTCCAGCATGGGTGGCCGCTCGAATTCGCGCCACTCGCGAAAGAGTTCCAGCAGCTCGGCATAGCCGCCGCTCTCCTCTGCAGCAGATTCCTCCGTCGCGGCCGTCGTCGCCAGCAAGCCGAGCAGGATCACCAGGATCTTCGTCGTATTCATCGGGCACCTCCCCCTGACGCAGCGATTATACGTGCACTATTCCCGCCAGTAGCGGCCGCTGCGCTACCATAGGCATCGCCGTAGAGAGACCCCCCTGCCGGACGCCCAATGCTCGAATTTGTCAGCGATGGACCCGTACTGACCGACGAGGAGATCGCCGAACGGATCCCCGCCCTTCGCGTCGACCTGGTAAACGCTCAGTTCGACCTTCGCACGGCGGACTTCTCGGTGCTGGTGCTCGTCGGTGGCGACGATCGCCTCGGCGCCAACGACGCCGTCCAGCGCATGCACGAGTGGATGGACGCGCGGCATATCGACACCAATATATTCCGGGCGCCGTCAGCGGATGAACTCGCGCGGCCCAGGTTCTGGCGCTACTGGCGCGTGCTGCCGCCGCACGGGCGCATCGGCGTCTACCTCGGCGCATGGGCGATCGTCGCCGTGGGCCAGCGGGCTCGCGGCGTGCTTGACGAAGCAGGCTTCGAGCTGCGTATCAAGCATATTCGCCAGTTCGAGCGACAGCTCGCGGACGACGGCACGCTCGTGCTCAAGTACTGGGTGCACCTGCCGCGCGAGAAGCTGCAGGAAAGGATGGAGAAGGCGCTCGCGGACGAGAATTACGCGTGGCAGCTCGAAGAGGTTGACTGGCAGTGGTACGACATTTATGACGAGTGCCTGCCGCATATCGACCGCCTGCTGAAGGCCACCAACGAAACCGACCGACCCTGGCACGTGCTCGACAGCAGCAATTCCGCGCTCCGCGATTACACGTTTGCGCGGACGCTGCTCGATGCGCTGCAGGAGCGGCTCGCGTCGCCGCCGTCGCCGAAGCCGGTTGCGAAGGCGGTGCAGAAAACCTACCCGGACCTGCTCGGACAAGTGGACCTCGGCCAGGCGATCCCCAAAAACGAGTACGTCGAGCTGCTCGCCGAATACCAGGTCCGGCTCACGAAGCTGACGCGCAGGGCTCGCCAGGCCGGCCAGTCGACCGTACTGGTCTTTGAAGGCTGGGACGCGGCCGGCAAGGGCGGTGCGATACGGCGCCTGATACAGCCGATGGCGCTGATCGATTATCGCGTGGCCCAGATCGCCGCGCCGACCGACGAGGAACGGTCGCGTCATTACCTGTGGCGATTCTGGCGCCTGTTGCCCGAGCCCGGGCAGATTCAGATCTTCGACCGCAGCTGGTACGGGCGCGTCCTCGTGGAGCGAGTCGAAGGCTTCGCGACGCCGGGCGAATGGCAGCGCGCCTACCGGGAGATCCGCGATTTCGAACTCCAGCTCGCCGAGCGGGGCATCATCGTCGAGAAGTTCTGGCTGCATATAGACGCAGACGAACAACTCCGCCGCTTCGAAGCACGGCAGCAGACGGCGTACAAGAAATACAAGATTACCGAGGAGGACTACCGAAACCGGCAGCGCTGGCCGGAGTATGCCGCGGCAGTCAACGAACTGGTTGCGAGGACGAGCCGCGATCACGCACGCTGGCACCTGGTTGCGGCGAATGACAAGCGCCATGCCAGGATCGAGGTGCTGAGGGTAGTCTGCGACGCGCTGGAACGCGCGTTGCAAGACGCATGAAACTCATTCCGGCAGACTTCTGAGCATGTCCGATTGCCTGATCGTCACGACTGTAGCCCGGGAGTTCGCCGAGGAGATCGAACGCCTGGCCGACTTCCCGATTCGCGTGCGAGCGTGCACCTCCGCGCAAGAGGCGCTGGCAGCGTACGCGGGCGAGACCGTGCTCTTCGGCAGCCCCGGAATGATTGCCGAGATCCTGCCGCGGCTACCCCGCGTCCGGTGGGTACAGTCCTCGTGGGCCGGCGTAACGCCGCTGATCGAGCTCGGTCGCCGCGATTACGTCCTGACCGGCGTCAGGGACGTCTTCGGGCCCCAGATGTCCGAGTACGTGATCGGCTACCTGCTGGCGCACGAACTCAGGATACTGCGCCGCGTCAAAGCCCAGCGCGGGCAGCAGTGGCTCAGGGATCATTCCGGCATGCTCGGCGGAAAGCGGCTGGGAATCATGGGTACCGGCTCGATCGGCCGGCATATCGCAGCGACCGCCAGCTGCCTGGGCATGCGCGCTGTCGGCCTGAGTCGCTCCGGACGATCCGTCGACGGGTTCGAGCAGGTGTTCGCGGTCGACCGGCTGTACGAGTTCCTGGGAGAGGTCGATCATCTCGTGTCCGTACTGCCGCAGACGGCCGGGACCGACCGGCTGCTGGACGCCGGCGCGCTGGCGTGTTTGCCGGCCGGGGCCTGTTTCATCAACGTGGGCCGCAGCAATGTCGTCGATCACGCGGCACTGCGCGCCGCATTGTCCGGAGGGCGGCTCGGCTGCGCCGTGCTGGACGTGTTCGACGCGGAGCCCCTGCCGGCCGGCAGCCCCCTGTGGAACACGCCAGACCTGCTCGTGACGGCGCACATCGCGGCGATCAGTCATCCGCTGCTGATCGTGCCGGTGTTCGTAGAGAATTACCGGCGCTGGATCAACGACCGTCCGCTGCAATACCTCATCGACTTCGACGCGGGTTACTGAAACAGAAGTTCAGTGGGCCTCGTCCCAGTTCCGGCCGACGCCGGCATCGACGACGAGCGGGACGGCGAGGCTGGCGGCGCCGCACATGAGCCTGACGATGTCGGCGCGAAGCTCGTCCGCAGCGTCTTCGCGGACTTCGAAAACGAGCTCGTCGTGTACCTGCATGATCATCCGGGCCGGGGCCTTTTCCGCGGCCAGCCAGTCGTGCACGGCGATCATCGCCATCTTGATGATGTCGGCGGCCGTGCCCTGCATCGGCGCGTTGATCGCGCTGCGCTCCGCGTACTGGCGGCGCTGGGCATTGCGGTCGTTGATTTCCGGCAGGTACAGGCGGCGGCCGAATACCGTCTCGACAAATCCCGCCTCGTGCGCCTGCGCGCGGATGCCGTCCATGAACGCCCGCACGCCGGGGTAGCGGTCGAAGTAAAGGTCGATGTACTCCTGCGCTTCGCCGCGACCGATGCCGAGCTGCTTGCCGAGACCGAAAGAGGACATGCCGTACATCAGGCCGAAGTTGATCGCTTTGGCCGAACGGCGCTGGTCGTTGCTGACTTCGCCAAGCGGCACGCCGAAAACCTCGGCGGCAGTCGCCTGGTGAATGTCACGGCCCTCGGCGAACGCGCCGACCAGGCCCGTGTCACCGGACAGGTGCGCCATGATGCGGAGTTCGATCTGCGAATAGTCCGCAGCGAGCAGGACGCTGCCCTCCGGCGCGACGAAAGCCTGGCGTATGCGTCGGCCCTCGGGGGTCCGTATCGGGATGTTCTGCAGGTTCGGGTCGGTCGACGACAGGCGTCCGGTAGCCGCGACAGCCTGGTGGTAGGACGTGTGCACGCGACCGGTCCGTTCGGAAATCTGCTCCGGCAGCTTGTCCGTGTAGGTGCTCTTCAACTTGCTCATGCCGCGGTAGTCCAGGATCACGCGCGGCAGGTCAAACTCTCCGGCCAGCTCCTGCAGCACGTCCTCGGCCGTAGACGGCTGTCCCTTCGGCGTCTTGCGGATGACCGGCAGGCCGTGATCTTCGAACAGGATCTGCTGCAGCTGCTTGGGCGATCCCAGGTTGAACGGACCGCCAGCCAGTTCGTGCGCCTGCTTCTCCAGGTCCTGCATCGATCTCGCGAGCTCGCCGCTCTGCTGCCTCAGCATCGCGCGATCGATCAGGACCCCCGTCTCTTCCATGTCGAACAGCACGGGCACCAGGGGCTGCTCGATCGTCCGGTAGAGATCGCGCAGTTTCGTGTTGCCGTCGAGCTCGCCCCACAGCCGCTGGTGAAGTCGCAGCGTTACGTCGGCGTCTTCCGCTGCGTAGGGTGTCGCCTGCTCCATTGCGACCTGGTTGAACGTGAGCTGTTTTGCCCCCTTGCCGGCGACGTCCTCGTAATGAATCGTCTCCACGCCGAGGTAGTGCCGCGCCGTCGAGTCCATGTCATGCCTGGTGGCCACGCTGTTCAGCACGTAGGACTCCAGCATCGTGTCGTAGCGCATGCCCTTGAGAGCAATGCCGTAGCGAGCGAAGATGTGTGCGTCGTACTTCAGGTGGTGGCCGAGCTTCGCTTTACGCTCGTCCTCGAGGAAGGGCCGCAACGCCTGCAGCACCGCGTCGCGGTCGAGCTGATCGGGTGCGCCGGGATAGTCGTGCGCGACGGGGATGTAGCAGGCCCTGCCCGGATCGACGCACAGCGAGATGCCGACGAGTTCGGCCTTCATGTAGTCGAGACCCGTGGTTTCCGTGTCAACGGCAACGAGTTCGGCCCCGTTTATCTCTTTCAGCCAGGCTTCGAGCCGCGGCTGCGACAGGACCGTCTCGTAGTCGCCTTCGGTCGGGGATTCCGGCGTTTCCGCTCCTGCGCCGGCCTTGCCGGGTACTGGCTCGGTCGGCGTTTCCTCACCACCGGTGAGTTGTCGCAACAGGACCTTGAGTTCGAGTCGCCCGTACAGCTGCTTTAGTGTCTCCACGTCCGGCTCGCCGCGTTTGAGGTCGGCGGGCCGCTGAGCCAGCTCCAGGTCCTGCCGGATCGTCGCGAGTTGCTGCGACAGGCGCAGCTGCTCGAGGTGCTCGCGCAGGCTTTCGCCGACCTTGCCCCCGATGGCGCCGGCGTTCGCGACCAGTTCCTCGGCTGTGCCGTACTCGTTCAGCCATTTCGCCGCCGTCTTCGGGCCGACCTTGGGAACGCCGGGGATGTTGTCCGAGCTGTCGCCGACGAGTGCGAGGTAGTCGATGATCTGTTCAGGGTATACGTCGAACTTGGTTTTCACGCCGTCGCGATCCAGCACGCTGCCCGTCATCGTGTTGACCAGCGTGACGCCGTCGTCAACGAGCTGTGCCATGTCCTTGTCGCCGGTCGAGACCAGGACCTCCATGCCGGCTTCCGTCGCCTTGCGGCAGAGCGTGCCGATCACGTCGTCGGCCTCTACACCCTCGATGCGCAGCAGCGGCAGGCCCATGGCGACGACGGCCTCCAGTATCGGCTCGACCTGGGCGCGCAGTTCGTCCGGCATCGGCGGACGGTTTGCCTTGTACTGTTCGAACAGCTCGTCCCGGAAGGTTTTGCCGGGTGCATCGAAGACGACCGCGAAATGCTCGGTTTCCTGCTCCCGCGCGAGCTTGTTCAGCATGTTGAGCACGCCGTGCACGGCGCCGGTCGGTTCGCCCCGCGAGCTCGTCAGCGGCGGCAGGGCGTGAAATGCGCGGTACAGGTACGAGGAACCATCGACCAGCACCAGTTTCTTCTTGTTCACCGTCGTCCTCTACTCGGGCACGTCGCCGGCGCTGTCCTCTTCCTCTTCCTCTTCCTGGCCCTCACCGTCTCCCTCGGCCGTGCCCGCGCCTGCGTCGTCGGGACGCTCGGGCAGTTCCGGGATGCCGGTGCGCACCTGGCTCGGGTCGCCGGGGAGAAACAGCGGGCCCTTCTGCCCGCAGCCCGCGACGATCCAGAGGGCAGTAGCAGCGAGCGCTATTCGAAGGACGATTTTCATCGGGATTGCTGCGACCTTGCCGGGACAGACGGGAAGGGCGACATGGTAGCTCAGTTGCGGCAGGTTTTGGGTCGGTGGGGTGGCCTCAGTCTTCGCCGTAGCGCTGGGCAATCCGCCGGTAAGCCTCGCGGAACGGGATGCCCTCTTCCCGCACCAGCGCATAGGCCTGCTCCGCCGCGTACAGGCCCTCGTCGAGGCGTATGTTCTCCGGCCGGAACGCGAGGCCGTCGATGACCAGCGCCATGATGTCCACCCCGTCGATCGCGAGGTCGATCGAGCGGAACAGCGGCGCTTTGACGCGCTGCAGGTCGCGCTGGAAACCGGAGGGCAGTTTCGCCGCTACCATCAGGCATTCGTCCAGGCAGGCGTGTGCCGTGGCGCCAGCAGCACGCACCAGTTCCAGCACGTCGGGATTTCGCTTCTGCGGCATGATCGACGAACCGGTCGTAACTTCGGTCGCCAGTGCGACGTAGGCAAACTCCTGCGTATAGAACATCAGCAGGTCACTGGCGAGGCGCCCGAGATCCTGTTGCAGCAGTGCGAGTTCGAACAGCAGCCCGGCTTCGCCCTTGCCTCGCGAAAGCTGGACGGCCGTGACCGGGTTCTGCGTCTGTGCGAAGCCGAGCGCGCGGGTGGTGTGCTCGCGGTCGAGATCGAGGCCGGGCGTGCCGAAGCCCGCCGCGCTGCCGAGGGGGTTCATGGACAGCCGCCGGCGCGCGCCGCCCAGCCCGTCGATTGCGTCCTCGAACGACGCAGCGAAGCCGCCGCCCCATAGCGCCACCGATGACGGCATCGCCTGCTGCATGTGCGTGTAACCCGGCAGAGCTATCCCGCCCTGGCGTGCGGCCAGCCTGCCGAGAGATTCGCAGAGCATCCGCGTGCGCCCTGAGACCTCGTCGATCGCAGCCAGCAGGTACAGGCGCAGCGCCGTCAGGACCTGGTCGTTTCTGGAGCGCCCGAGGTGGAGCCTGCCGCCGGTCGGACCGATCAGCGCGATCAGGCGATTCTCGATCGCCGTATGAGCGTCTTCGTCCTCGAGCCGGATATGCCACTTGCCGGCCGCATGGTCCGCGCCGATCTGCTGCAGTCCGTCGCAGATCGCGTCGCAATCCGCCCGGCTCAGGAGGCCTTGCGCACACAGCATGTCGGCGTGTGCGACGGAGCCGCGGATGTCGTGCTCGACGAGGCGTTCGTCGAGCAGGTGGTCTTCGCCTGCGGTATAGCGCAGTACCCGCTCGTCGAGCGGCAGCCCCTTGTCCCAGAGACGACTCATCGTGTTCAGTCCTTGCCGGTCTGTTCGGCCGGGCTCAGTGCCGCAATGTCATCGACGATCAGTGTGCCCGTTCCCTCGTTCGTGAAGATCTCGAGCAGCAGGCTGTCCGGCGCTTTGTAGGAGATGACGTGCACTCGCCTGACGCCGTTCGCAATCGCTGCGTCGATTGCCGTCGCCTTCGGCAGCATGCCGTCAGCGAGCTTGCCCTCTTTGCGCAGTTTCGAGAGCGACGCCCGGTCGAGGTACGAGATGACGGACATCGGATCGTTACGATCCTCGAGTATACCGGGGGCGCCAGTCGCCAGGATCAGCTTCTCCGCGTTGAGTTCGGCGGCGATTGCGCTCGCAACCGTGTCGGCATTGATATTCAGCAGCGTGCCGCTGGAATCACAGGACAGTGGGCTCACGATCGGCATCAACCCGTTGTCGAGCTGGATCGCGAGTACCGAGGCATCGACCGAGTCGATATCGCCGACGTAGCCATAGTCGACCGGATCGCCACTCGCAGACCGCACCGGCGGGCGGCGGTGTGCGCGCACCAGTCCCGCATCGACGCCACTGATCCCGACGGCCGGGATATCGAGGTCCCGGCACGCCGCGAGTATGCGCGTGTTGATCTGGCCATTCAGCACCATCGTCGCCACCTCGAGCGACGGGCCGTCGGTCACGCGCCGCCCGTCGATGAACTGGCTGTCGAGGCCCAGCGCCTTGGCCAGCTCGGTGGACTGCGGTCCGCCGCCGTGCACCAGCAGGACCCTGATCCCGACCTGGTGCAGCAGGCCGACCTGCTCGAGGAGCGAATGCGTCAGCGCGGGATCGGCGAATACCTCGCCTCCCGCCTTCAGCACGAAGACCTTGCCCTTGAACAGGCGAATGTACGGGGCCGCGTGCTTCAGGGCCGAAACGACGACGGCGCGGTCCTGTGTGGCAATCATTGCGAGGCTCCCATCATCCGGTGCAGCACCGCCATCTGGGCCAGCATGCGATTGCGCGCCTCATGGATCACGACGCTGCGCGGTCCGTCGAGTATGCGGTCGGCGACGACGACGCCGCGGCGAACCGGCAGGCAGTGCATAAAGCGGCAGTCGGGCCGCGCGTTGGCAAACCAGGGCTCGTCGACACACCAGTCATGGTACTTCGCGCGCTGGTCCTGGTCCGCCATTCGGTCCCCGTAACAGGACGTTGCGGACCAGGATTTCGCGTAGATCACGTGTGCGCCCTCCATGGCTTCGGCCCGGTCCTCGGTCTCCCGGAGCGTGCCGCCGGAGCGCAGAGCAGCGGCATGCGCCTTGGCCATGATGGGCTCCGGCAACGCGAAGCCCTCGGGCCGCAGCACCGTCACGTCCATGCCGCGCATCGCGGCCATGTGCACCGTGGCGGCGGGAACGGCCAGCGGCAGCGCTTTGGGATGATAGGCCCAGCTCAGCACGAACCTGCCGCCCTGCGCCGGGACGCCGAGATCGTCCATCGTCTTCCAGTCGGCAAGACTCTGGCAGGGATGATTGACGGCAGACTCCATGTTGACCCACGGCTTGTCCACGAGGCTCGTCAACGCATGGAACTCCTTTTCGGCGAGATCGTCGGCGAGGTTCTTTCGCTCCGCAAATGCCCGTATGCCGATCGCATCGCCATATGACGCGATGACCGGCACCGCTTCGCGTATGTGTTCCGCCGCCGCGCCGTCCATGACGATGCCGGGTCGCGTCTCGAGACCGTGTATGGACATCTCGGGCGAGATGACGAATGAGCCGCCGCCGAGGCGCAGCATTGCCGCCTGGAACGAGGCGAGCGTCCGCAAGGACGGGCTCAGGAACAACAGCGACAGCACCTTGCCACGCAGCGCGTCTGGCTCCGGCTTCTGGTCGAGCCTTGTCGCCAGCTCCAGCAGCGAGCCGATTTCCTCGAAGTCGAAGTCGGCAAGATCGTTAAATGATTTCATGTCGGTCCTCGATCGGGTGATTCGTTTTGTTTCAACGGCCGAGCCGGGCAAGCGCGTTGGCCAGCCGTTCGACATGCCCGGCTTCGAGCACGAGCGGCGGCAGGAGCCGCAGGACGTGCGGATCGGAGCTCGTGCCGGTAAGTATGTCCATGTCGAGCAGCTCGTCGCGGATCCCGGCGGCAGGCCGGTCGCAGACGAGGCCCAGCAACAGGCCCCTGCCTCGCACCGCCAGCACCGGACCGGCAATGCAATGGGCCCGGATCTCGGCTTCGCGTGCCCGGACGTTGCCAAGCAATCCTTCCTGTTCGATCGCGTCGATCACCGCGACGATCGCGGCGGCCGCGACCGGGCCGCCGCCGAAGGTCGTGCCGAGGCTGCCGTACTTCAGTCGGCCTGACAGTGCCTCGGTGCAGAGCAGCGCTCCGCAGGGTATGCCGCCGCCGAGCGCTTTAGCCGTCGTCAGGAGATCCGGCTCGATGCCGAAGGTCTCGACGGCAAAGAACTGTCCGGAGCGACCCATGCCGCACTGTACCTCGTCAGCGATCAGCAGCGCGCCGACCCTGCTGCAGCGCTCGCGCAGAGTCGTCACGAATTCCTGCGCTAGCGCGTAGGCACCCGCAATGCCCTGCACGGGCTCGAAGATCACGCCGGCGACGCTGTCGTCGATCATTGACGCCGCGGCTGCGGCGTCATCGCGCGGGATGAAGTCGACGTCGAACGGGGTTCGCGGAAAACCGTACCAGCTGGCCGAGGACTTCCAGGTCACCGCAGCGGCCGCGGCCGTACGCCCGTGGAAGCCGTGCGACACGGCGAGAATCCTGCCGCGCCCCGTTGCCATGCATGCGAGCCGCAGCGCGTTCTCGTTAGCCTCCGCACCGCTGTTGACGAGGAAGACGCGCGCGAGCGTCGGCGGCGACACGTCCACCAGCCGCCTGGCCGCGTGCGCGCGCACGTCGAGCGCCAGCGCATTGCTCTGGAAAATCAGCTGGCCAGCCTGAGCACGGATGGCCTCCGTCAGCGCCGGGTGGCCGTATCCGAGCGCCGCGACCGCGTGGCCGCCGTACAGGTCGAGAATGCGCCGGCCGTCCGCGGTAACGATCTCGCAAGCTTCCCCACGCACCGGAACGAAGGGCAGCTGCTCGTAGACCGGCACCATCGTCGCCGACTCGAGATCGCGGGCGTCGGCCGGCTGCCCCGGAGCGGCGCTCATATCCATGCGGGCGCTGGCGCGCCGAGGCCGCTGTCTTCGGGGAGGCCCCACAGCCGATTCATCCACTGCACGGCTCCGCCAGCCGCACCCTTGACGAGGTTGTCGATCGCGCACATCACGACCGCGTGCTGCCGCTCGGCCGTGACCGACAGGTGGCAGTTGTTGCTTGCGGCCACGTCCTTAATGCGCGGCGGTCGGTCGAGTACCTGCACGAAGCGCGAGTTTCGGTAGTAATCCCGGAAATGGGCCGACAGCTCCCTGGTGCCGATGGATTTCCGGAGGCGCGCATGCAGGGTCACGTAAATGCCACGGACAAACGGGCCGGAATGGGGCACGAACTGCACGTCTGCGGCCTGCCCCGTGGCGGCCCGGATCAGCGCCTCGATTTCCGGCCGGTGCCGGTGCGCCAGCGGCTGGTAGGCATACAGGTTGCTGTGCCTTTCGGGATGGTGCGTACCGGCGCCGGCGCTGCGGCCCGAGCCGCTGCTGCCGGTGATGCCGGCGATGAAGACGTCCGCTTCGATGAGCCCGGTCGCGAATATTGGCACCGCCGCCAGCAGCGACGCGGTCGCGAAGCAGCCCGGATGGCCGATGTGCTTCGCCGGAACGTCGGGCGAGTGTTCGGGAATCGCGCAGGCGAAGTCGGCCAGCAGGCGGGGCGCCGGATGAGCATGGCCGTACACGGCCTCGAAGCTCGCGGAATCGCGATAGCGGAAGTCGGCCGAGGAGTCGACGACGCGAGCCTCGATTCCCCTGGCCTCGGCCCGCTCGAGCAGGTTCGCGACCAGCGGCGCCGAGGCGCCGTGCGGTGCGGCGGAAAATACCGCCAGCCGGTCGCCGTCCGCGATCTCCTCCAACGCGCGATCGGCGGATCTGAATTCCGCGCGGGGGAAGGAGCCAGCCAGCGTCGGAAATACCTGGGCGATCCGCGTCCCCGGTGAACTCGCGGACACCGCCGCCGCGAGGCCGATGGATGGGTGTGTCGCGATGAAGCGCAACAGTTCGCCGCCGACGTAGCCGGTCGCGCCGAACACGACGGCAGGAATGCGCTTGCTCACGAGTCGTTTCCCTCTGGTGCGGCTCCGAGCAATGCGGCGACCTTGTCACCGAGGGCGGTGGCGTCGGTCAGCGCGTTGATCGCGGGCACCCCCGTCTGTTCCGTGATCTGCGAAATGCCGACCGCGTTGTCGGTCGCCGGGCCGGTGACGACCACGGGCTCGATGCCATAGCGATCGCGCAGCAGGCAGGTGCCGCCCCAGGCACCGACCGGGTCATTGGCGCACAGGACGACGCCGGTCAGCGCTTTGCGTATGGCGGCATCGGCGAGTATCGCCTGGACACCGTAGGCGCCGAGCAAGCCGTCACCCAGCTCGATGACGATTGCCGCGGGCCGGCGCGCAGCCAGCGCGGTCAGCAGGCTGCGCGTCAGGGCAGGACCGTTCTTCTCGGTCGTGGTTACGATGCCCAGGTCCGCGAAGATCATCGTCCCGGTCGCGCCCGCGTCCTCCATCGCCAGGATGTCGCGCCGCAACGCAACGCCGGTCGCCTTGCAGGCGCAGACGTCGTAGCCGCGCTGGCGCAGGCGGCTGATGATTGCGCAGGCCGCCGCGGTCTTGCCCGCATCCATGCAGGTGCCGGCGATCGCGATCACCGGAACGCCCTGCACGTCGATGCCCGCGTCGGCCTCGAGTACGTGCGCGCCGGCCCTGGCCGGAACGCCGATCCGTTCACCGAGGTACGGGAAGTGCAGCACCGTGCCGAGCACCTCGCACTCGAAAGGTGCGCCGACGGACGGAGCGGCCGAGTCGCAAATGCCGAGCACGCCGCCGATATTCAGGATCTGTACGCGGTCTCCGGCGCCGAGGTTCTCGGGCATGTGTCCCGAGTAGCCGTGCAGCGCCTTCCGATGGCCGAGAGCCCCGACGACAATGTCGCCCTGGGTCACGGTCGCCATGCGGCCGCTGATCAGTTCGAGCTGGTTGTAGCGGGTCTTGTTGTTGAGCACCCGAACGGCCAGCAATACGCCCTCGTCACAGGGAATGTCCTCGGACACGCGCAGCTTGCGGCTCAGGTTGTTGTGCTGGGCCACCGACGCAATCTTGTCTACGAATACCGTACGCATCAGGTTTGCCGTCAGGAGCCGGCGCCGGCGCGTGTCTGGAATACGCCGGTGAGTGAGAGGACTTTCGAGTAACCCAGCGCGTCCGCCGCCGACCACTCGCCGGCGGATTCGCCGTAAACGCCCTTGCTCGCGGCCAACAGCGAGTAAGGCGACGTGGCGCCGGTAACGAACAGGCTGCCGGGCCGCAGCGTGAAGAAAACATCGCCCGTCACCCGCGCCTGGGATGACTCGAGCAGCGCCTCGATGTCGCGGCAGGCGAGGTCCAGTTGCTTGCCCTCGTGCACCAGGTCGCCGTAGACGGCGGCGACCTGGTCCTTGATGCGGCTCTGCAGCGCGCTCAGGACGAGCTTTTCCAGCTCGCGGTGAGCGACGATCAGCGTCTCGGCGGCGGGTGCCTCGAACGCGACGCGGCCCTTGGTGCCGAGCACCGTGTCGCCAACGTGTATGCCCCGGCCGATGGCGTAGCGGCCGCCGAGTTCCTCCAGGGCCTCGATCAGCTCGACCGGGTCCATGGGCCGACCGTCGAGCGCGACGGGAACGCCACGATCGAAGGACAGGCTGTGGTCGGACGGGGCCGCCGGTTTTGAAAACGCGCTCGCGGAAAGTACCCAGGCCTCTTCGGGAATGCTGCGCGCGGACGTCAGAGTTTCCTGGCCGCCGATCGTCACGCCCCAGAGACCCCGGTTGATCGAGTAGCGTGAACCTTGCGCCGGCAGCGGCATGCCGCGGCTCTCGAGGTAGGCAAGCTGCTCCTTGCGGATCCAGCTGTTGTCGCGTACCGGCGCAAGCACCTCCAGCCCGGGGTTCAGCGTACGCAATGCGACCTCGAAGCGAACCTGGTCGTTGCCCGCTGCCGTACAGCCGTGAGCGACGGTCGTTGCGCCACAGTCCGCCGCAAGCTCGGCGAGAGTTTGTGCCTGCAATCCGCGCTCGGCGCCGACGCACAACGGGTAGAGCTGGCCACGCCGCACGTTGCCGGCTACCAGGTAACGAATTACCCGGTCGAAGAATTCGCGTTTCCGGTCGATCAGGATATGGCGCGAGGCGCCCAGCGCCCTGGCCCGCTGCTCGAGCTTCTGCGCGGCGTCCGGGCTGATGCCGCCGGTATCCACCGTCGCGGTTACGACCTCGCGGCCGTAGGTTTCCCTGAGCCACGGAACGCAGAACGACGTATCCAGGCCGCCGGAAAAGGCTAGAACGATAGGTGTGCTTTTGCTGGTCACTCTGTTGTACTCGAAGAAAAAAGGGATCAGGCGCCGCGGACAGCGCGTTCGATGCGGGCCGTCAACAGGCGCTGCGAGTGCAGGTCCGGGGTTGCGACGAAAACCGTGTCGTCGCCGCCGACCGTGCCGACGATTTCCGGCCAGTTGCTGCGGTCGAGCGCCAGCGCGACGCGCTGGGCGGAGCCCACCGCCGTACGAATCACGAGCAGGTTCGGGCCGGCCGCCTGCAGCCGCTGCAGCAGATCGGCCACCGGCGCTAACTCGTCCGCAACGCTCAGGCCGGCGTCCGGCAACGAATAGCCCTCGGCTGTCTTGATCGCGCCGAGTTCCTTCAGGTCGCGGCTCACACTGGACTGGGTCGCCAGGAAACCCTCGTCCCGCAAGCGGCGCACGATCGACGCCTGCGTGGCGGCCGGGTGGCTGCGC
>JAOUIH010000219.1 GCA_029884165.1 Gammaproteobacteria bacterium
GTCGCGCAAATGGCCGCGGCACGTGCCTGTCCCAGCTTGAGCGCACTGCCGGCGCTCCTGTGCACGAACACGCTTTCGATTGCGACGGCGTCGGGGCCGAATTCCTCGACGATCTCGCCCACCGACTGATAAATCAGCTTCAGTCGCTCGGGGAAGCTGCCGTCCGTACTGGTCACGGAACCACTGGCGACGTATATCGCCCTGTCGGCAATGAAGTCGACGACCCCGAAGCCCGTACGGCGGGAGCCGGGATCGATGCCAAGGATGCGGTAGCGACTGTTCAATGTGCCACTCAAAGCATCGCCAGGATGTCGTCCGGGATGTCTGCGTTGCTGTAAACGTTCTGCACGTCGTCCAGGTCCTCCAGGATTTCCAGCATCTTCACCATCGAACTTGCCGTATCCGCATCCAGGACGGCCGTGGTCGAAGCGCGCATCGTCAGCTCGGCCGACTCCGGCTCGAAACCGGCGGAGACCATCGCATTGCGAACGGCCTCGAAATCGCCCGGCTCCGTCAGGACCTCGACGGACTTGTCCTCATCGACGACGACGTCCTCGGCGCCCGCATCTATCGCGGCCGCCATGATCCCGTCCTCATCGCTGCCGGGCGGATACATGAGCTGGCCGACATGGTTGAACAGATAGGCCACCGATCCGTCGGCGCCCAGGTTGCCGCCGTACTTGGTGAATGCGTGCCTCACTTCGGCCACTGTCCGGTTACGATTGTCCGTCATGCAGTCCACGATTACTGCCGAGCCCCCGGGCCCGTAACCCTCGTAGCGAATCTCCTGGTAGTCGTCGCCGTCGAGGTCTCCCGAACCGCGCTTGATCGCGCGATCGATATTGTCTTTCGGCATGCTCTGCGCGCGAGCCTTGTCGACCGCCAGCCGCAGGCGGGGATTCGACGCGATATCGCCGCCGCCCATGCGAGCCGCAATCGTGATCTCGCGAATCAGTTTCGTGAACAGCTTGCCGCGCTTCTTGTCCTGGGCGCCCTTGCGGTGCTGGATATTCGCCCATTTGCTGTGTCCTGCCATAGAGTCCTGCGTCGTCCCGATTTTTCCGCCCCGGGCCCCAAAGTCGAATCGAATGCCCGGGTGTACGCCAAAAAGCGCGCCGGTATGTGCCTCCGCCGCGCCGCCGTAACCGCCCGATTTCCAGTTTGCCCAAGTTAAACTTTCGGCCCTCGCGATCGTGGGCGAAAATCCGGGCGTATGATACCGGTTCTGGTCTCCCGGCACACCATTGAAAACATTGCAAATGCAGGTTTCCCCGCAGGAAAAAGCGGAATCAGAGCAGGAAGCGGCCGGGCTCCCCGCGGCTGCCCGTGCCTTTATCGCAACGCTGCCGCCCGCAGCCGGACTCGGCGAGGCCAGGGCCCGCGGCGAGGCCGTGCTCGCCATCGTCGAGCCGTTCGCGTTGCCCGGGTCCCTCAAAGCGGCCATTCTCCTGTACCCGCTGCTGCGCGACGAGCTGCTGAGCGCCGACAGCCTTGCCGGTACGCCGCTGGCAACGGTCGCCGCGGAAGCAGCCGGCCTGGCGCAGCTTGGCCGTTTCGAGCTGCCGGCGGACTGGCGCCCGGGCGAGGCCCTCGCGACCTCGCAGTCCGATGCCCTGCGGCGCATGCTGCTGTCGGTCGTGTCAGATCCGCGGCTGGTGCTGGCGCGGATCGGCGAGCAACTCCATCGGCTGCGCGAGGCGAAGTCCGCCCCGCTGGCCGAACAAAAGCGCTTGGCCGTCGAGACGCAGGAAATCTATGGGCCGCTTGCGAGCCGGCTCGGCGTCTGGCAGCTCAAGTGGGAACTCGAAGACCTCGCGTTCCGCTACCTCGATCCGGAAAGGTACAAAACGATAGCAAGGGCGCTCAACGAGAAGCGCGCCGAGCGCGAGCATTTCCTGGAAGACGTGAAAGTCACGTTGCAACGGGAATTGCAGGCGGCAGGCATCGATGCGGAAATCAGTGCCCGGCCAAAACACATCTACAGCATCTGGCGCAAGATGCGTCGCAAGGGCATCGATCTCGACCAGATCTTCGACATGCGTGCAATCCGCGTCTTCGTCCGCGACGTTACGCAGTGTTACGCGGCGTTGGGCATCGTGCACAATCTCTGGCCCTACCTGCGCGGCGAGTTCGACGACTACATCGCCAATCCGAAGGACAACAACTACCAGTCACTGCATACGACGGTCATTGGACCCGGTGGCAAAACGCTCGAAGTACAGATCCGGACATTCGACATGCACCGGCACGCCGAACTCGGTGTCGCCGCGCACTGGCGCTACAAGGAAGGCGGTGGCGCCGTTCGGGCTTTCGACCAGAAGATTCGGTTCCTGCGCCAGTTGCTGGAGCCGACGGAAACCGATAGCGACCTGCTGGACCAGCTTCGTGACGACGTGTTCGAAGACCGGGTCTACGCGGTCAGCCCGAAAGGCGACGTCGTCGAACTGCCCGCAGGCGCCACGCCGCTGGATTTTGCATACCACGTACATACCCAGGTCGGGCATCGCTGCCGCGGTGCCAAGGTCAACGGGCGCATCGTGCCGCTGACCTACACGATCCGCAATGCCGATCGCATCGAGATCATCACCGGACCCGTGGCGCAGCCAAGCCGGGACTGGCTGAACCCGCAATTGCGCTACCTGGCGTCGTCACGCAGTCGCACGAAGGTCCGGAACTGGTTCCGTCAGCAGGACAAGGAACAGAACCGCCGGCAGGGCCGGGAAATCGTCGAACGCGAACTGGCACGCCTGAACGCCAGGGATATACCCATCGAACGGATCGCGGCGCAAGCCAGGATCGAGGATCCGGACAGCCTGTACAGCGCGCTCGGCTCGGGTGACCTGACTTCCGCCGCCATCGCGAACGCGGTACAACAGCTACGCCGGGAAGCCCCTCCCGACGAAATCGCAATACGCCGGCCCGCTCGCAGGGACGGCTCTGCTGCCGAGCAGATCGCGGTCCTCGGCGTCGGCGACCTGATGTGCAACTTCGCGCGCTGCTGCCGCCCCGTTCCCCCGGAAAAGATCGTCGGATACATCACCCAGGCGCGCGGCGTCAGCATTCATCGCGACGACTGCGGAAATTTCCGGAACCTGAACGCACGTAATCCCGAGCGCGTTATCGACGTGAGCTGGGGCAAAGCCGAGAATGCCGATTACCCGGTGGATCTGACCATCCAGGCTTTTGATCGGCACGGCCTGTTGCGGGATATCAGCGGGCTGCTCGCCGATGAGCGGGTCGACGTGGAGAGCCTGCAGACGCGGGCCGATCCCAAAAACCTTCAGGTCATCATGCAGCTGAGCATATCGGTGCCCGACCTGCCGACTCTGAGCCGGGTCATATCGCGTCTGGAGCAGTTGCCGAATGTAAGTTCCGTTCGACGCAGGACCTGAGGCGCGCGGCTACTTATTGGGAAAGTTCAGCGCACGCTTGTCGGCGGCCAGTGCGGCTTCGTGCATGGCCTCCGCCAGGCTCGGATGTGCGTGCACCGTCCGCTGAATATCCTCTGTACTTGCC
>JAOUIH010000086.1 GCA_029884165.1 Gammaproteobacteria bacterium
AAGGGCCGAAATCTCTCGGAAGGCGTACCGCGGAGCTTCACCCTGAACAGCAACGAGATCCTGGAAGCGCTGCAGGAGCCCTTGCAGGGTATCGTCGGCGCGGTCAAGGAAGCGCTCGAGCAGACGCCACCCGAACTCGGGGCCGACGTGGCTGAGCGCGGCATCGTGCTGACCGGCGGCGGCGCCATGCTCCGTGACATAGACAAGTTGCTGATGGAAGAAACCGGGCTGCCGGTCGTCATCGCGGACGATCCGTTGACCTGCGTGGCGCGCGGCGGCGGCCGCGTCATCGAACTGATCGACGAGCACGGACCGGCGGTGTTCGGCCTGGAGTAAGCTGCGCATGCGAGACGGCCCTGTCGGCACAACTTGACATCGCCGAGTTTGTCGCCGGAGCTGATCGACGCTGATGGCCGCCGGATCCGACAGTCAATCATATGCACGAACGCCGGCGCTCGGCCTGCGCTTCGTCGTATTCTTCGTTCTCTCGATCGTGCTGTTGATCGTCGATCACCAGCAGAATCACCTCGATGCGTTGCGCCGCGCAATCGGCACGGCCCTTCATCCGCTGCGCGTGGTTGTCGACGCGCCGATCTCGGCGTGGCAATGGTTCGATGAAACGACCACCAACTTCAACGATCTGCAGCTCGAGAACAATCGGCTGAAAGCCGAGCGGCTGCTGACGAATGCCCGGCTGCAGCGCTACGCCGCGCTGGAGGCCGAGAACGCGCGCCTCCGGGCGATGCTCGAGGCGACGAGCCGGGTGCGCGACCGGGTACGGGTCGCGCAAATCATGTCGGTCAATGCCAACCCGTTCCGCCACTCCATCGTCATCGACAAGGGCTCGCGTGACGGCGTGTACGACGGGCAAGCGATACTCGACGCAAACGGCGTGCTCGGCCAGGTCATCGGCACGGGCGCCTTCTCGTCGGAAGGCCTTCTGATCAGCGATCCGGATCACGCCCTCCCGGTGGAGGTCAATCGTAACGGGCTGCGCACGATCGCCCGCGGCACGGGCGAGTTCGACAGGCTCGACCTGCCGTTCCTGCCGAACAATGCGGACATAAAAGAAGGCGACATCCTCGTCACGTCCGGGCTCGGCGGATCGTTTCCGGCGGGCTACCCGGTCGCCGTGGTCGAATCCGTGCAGCGCCTTCCGGCCGAGCCGTTTGCGGAGGTATCGGCCCGACCGTCGGCGGCGCTGAACCAGGTTCGCGAAGTCATGCTCGTCTGGTCCATAGCCGAAGAACCGGGCAGCGAGGCGGAAAATGAGTAACGCATTCCGGGCACGCCGGCTGCCGGTGATCCTGACAATCGTCGCCGCCATGATGCTTGCGATCGTGCCGCTTCCGGGCTGGGCCGAACCGTTCCGGCCCGACTGGGTCGCCATCACACTTATATATTGGTGCCTGCACATGCCGCGTTACTTCGGCGTGGGCAGCGCGTGGCTCGTAGGGATCGTACTCGACGTTGCGCAGGGCACATTGCTCGGCCAGCACGCGCTCGCGCTGAGCCTGATCGCTTTCCTTACCGTGAAGTTTCACCTGCAGCTGCGCGTGTTCCCGCTGTCGCAAATGGCCGCCACCGTGCTCGCGCTGCTCGCCGTCTACCGCTTCGTACTATTCTGGATCAATGGCGTCGCGGGCGTAGGCGCGCCGCTCGTCGCTTACTGGGGCCCGGTGCTGACCGGTACCCTGCTCTGGCCGGTCGCGGACTTCATCCTGAGAACGATCCCCCGCCGCCGTCGCCCGAGCGGCTGAGGTCGGCGCCGTGAGCCTGCTGTCGCCAATCAAGGACCACTATTCCGAGCGCCGCCTGTTCGTTTCGCGCGTGCTGCTGTCGATCGTCGTCGGCACTCTGTTGCTCGGCGTCGTGGTCGCGCGACTGGTGCAGCTCCAGATTATCGAATACGAGCATTTCGCCGAACAGGCACAGGGCAACCGGCTGCGCATCCAGGCGATACCGCCCACTCGCGGCCTGATCTTCGATCGCAACGGGCGTGTGCTGGCGGAGAACGTCCCCACCTACCAGCTCGAGCTGATACCCGAGCAGGTCCCGGACATCGACGACACGCTGCGGCGCCTCGATGAACTCGGACTGATCGACGAAGAAGACATCCCGCGCATCAAGCAGGCATCACGCGAGGGTCCACGGTTCAAGCCGGTAACGCTGCGCTTCCGGCTGCAGGAGGAAGAGATCGCGAATTTTGCGATTCGCCGGCCGCGCTTCCCGGGCGTAGACTTCCAGCCCCGGCTCGTCCGGCACTATCCGCATGGCGAATACACGGCGCATGCAGTCGGCTACGTCGGAGCGATCAGCGTCGAGGACCTGAAACGGCTCGACGAGGCCGCCTATGCCGGCACCGTACACACGGGCAAGACGGGTGCCGAACTCGCCAACGAAGACAGCCTGCACGGGGACCCGGGTTATCGCCAGATCGTAACGAACGCGCGCGGGCGCGAGGTGGCGGTCGACACCCGTGACCCGTCGAACGCGATACCGGAGGGCGAACTGCCGGTACCCGGCCTGAACGTTTACCTCTCCATCGACCTGGATCTGCAGGTCGTTGCAACCGACCTGCTGCGCGGCAAACGCGGTTCCGTCGTGGCGATCGATCCGAACAACGGCGAAGTGCTCGCGCTGGTCAGCTCGCCATCGTTCGACCCCAACGTGTTTCCGCTGGGTATGACGCGAACCGAATTCAATGCGCTGCAGTTCAACCTCGACCAGCCGCTGTTCAACCGGGCGGTCCGCGGCACCTATCCGCCCGGCTCGACAATAAAACCGATGCTTTCGCTGGCGGCACTGGAAACCGGCGCGACGAACCTGACGCGGCGCACGCTGTGCCGCGGCTTTTACACGCTGCCCGGCAGCACGCACCGCTACCGTGACTGGCGCCCGGAAGGGCACGGCGAAGTGGACCTGCACGATGCGATTGCCGAGTCCTGCGACGTTTATTTTTACGAGATCAGCCGAGACATCGGCATCGAGGCCATGCACGACTACCTGACCCGGTTCGGGCTCGGGAGCACTAGCGGCATTGACATATCGGGCGAGATGCACGGACTCGTCCCGTCGCGCGAGTGGAAGCGGCAGGCCTTTCGCGAGCGCGCGGACCAAGTCTGGTTTCCAGGCGAAACCGTCATTGCATCGATCGGCCAGGGTTACATGCTGGCTACGCCCCTGCAGCTTGCCAACAGCACGGCAACGCTCGCCATGCGAGGGCATCGCTTTCGGCCCCGCCTGGCGGTCGCGATCGAGGAGCCCGTCAGCGGCGAGCGGCGGCTGCTGCCGCCTCACGCTCTGCCAGACGTTGGTATAGAGAACGAGTTCTACTGGGAGAGCGTACTCGGTGCGATGCACGACGTGCTGCAGGGAGAAACGGGAACGGCACGCGCGACCGGTCGCGGCGCGCCGTACACGATGGCGGGCAAGAGCGGCACCGCCCAGGTGTTCTCCGTGGCCCAGGAAGCGGAATACGAAGAGGAGGAGGTCGAGGAGCGCCTGCGCGACCATGCATTGTTCATCGCGTTCGCGCCCGTCGAGGAACCGAAAATCGCGGTGGCGGTCGTAATCGAGAACGGCTCGAGCGGGAGCCGAATCGCGGCGCCTATCGCACGCGCGATAATGGACAAGTACCTCGGTTACTGAGCATGCGCTTCACCGACACACAGAGACTGCTCGAACGCAATGTCGCCCCGCTCGGCGGCATGTCCCGCATCTTTCGCAACTTGCATCTCGACGGGCCGCTCCTCGGCGGGCTGATCGCGATCTGTTGCTTCGGTCTGGTCGTGCTGTACAGCGCCGTGAGCGGCAGCCGGGACCTGTGGGTCCAACAGCTCATCCGGCTCGGCGTCGGCCTGCTCGCCTTGCTGTTCGTCGCCCAGCTGCCGCCGGACCTGATGCGGCGCTGGACGCCCTGGGGCTACCTGCTCGGCCTGGGCCTGCTGTCCCTGGTGCTGATCCGCGGCGACATTGGCCAGGGCGCCCAGCGCTGGCTCGACATCGGCATACGCTTCCAGCCCTCCGAGATCATGAAGCTGGCCGTTCCGATGATGGCCGCGTGGTACCTGCACGACCGCCAGCTGCCGCCGCGTTTCGCCCAGCTGCTGCTGATCGGCGCGTTGATCGTCGTGCCGGCCTACATGATCGCCGTGCAGCCGGATCTCGGCACCGCGCTGCTGATCGCCGCGGCCGGCGTGATCGTCGTAGTTCTGGCCGGCATGTCCTATCGGCTGATGATCGGCCTTGCAATCGCCGCGATTCCCGGCGCAATCGTGCTGTGGAACTTCATGCAGGACTATCAGCGGCAGCGCGTGCTGACCCTGCTCGACCCCGACTCCGATCCCCTCGGCGCCGGTTACAACATCATCCAGTCGAAGATCGCCATCGGCTCCGGTGGATTGTTCGGGAAGGGCTGGACCAACGGGAGCCAGTCCCAGCTCGAGTTCCTTCCCGAGCGTGACACGGACTTCATCTTCGCTGTGCTCGCGGAGGAATTCGGATTGCTCGGCGTACTGAGCCTCCTTATCCTTTATATGTTCGTCGTCGCCCGGGGCATGTATATAGCGTCACAGGCAGGCGACACGTTCTCCAGGCTGATCGCCGGCAGCATCAGTCTTACATTTTTTGTCTACGTCTTCGTGAATACCGCGATGGTCTCGGGTCTGGTACCGGTCGTCGGCGTGCCGCTGCCGCTCGTCAGCTTCGGCGGCACGTCCATGGTGACCCTGATGGCCGGTTTCGGTATTCTGATGTCGATACACTCGCACCGGAAGCTTTTGCCGCATTGATGCTTATGGACAAGACGCCTCTCGCCGTCCTATCACTATTGCTAAGCCTGCACGCGGCGAACGCCGCGCCCATAGACGTCGAGCGACCGGAAGTCCGCCGCTTCATCGACAACATGGTGGAGCGCCACGAATTCGAGGTGGACTCGTTGCGCTCCGTGCTCGCGGGAGCAGAATCGCAACAATCCATACTGGACGCGATCGCCAGGCCCGCCGAGAAAACGCTTGCCTGGCACGAGTATCGCGCCATTTTCCTGACCGACGAGCGTGTCGCTGCCGGCGCCGCGTTCTGGCGCGAGCACGCTGGAGAGCTGGGGCGGATCAGCGAGGGGACCGGCGTCGATATCGAGATCCTCGTCGGGATCATCGGCGTCGAGACCTACTTCGGGCGGATTACGGGCCGCTACCGCGTGCTCGACGCCCTTGTCACGCTGGCCTTCGATTATCCGCCTCGATCGAAATTCTTTACGCGCGAACTCGAGGAATTCCTGCTGCTGGTGCGGGAGGAAGGTATCGAGGCTGGCGGCCCGACCGGCTCGTACGCGGGGGCCATGGGTGCCCCGCAGTTCATGCCGAGCAGCTTCCGCGCCTACGCGGTCGATTCCAGCGACGACGGCAGGCGCGACATCTGGACCAACTGGTCCGACGTTATCGGCAGCGTTGCGAATTACTTCGTCGAGCACGGCTGGCAGGCCGGCAACGAAGTCGTAGCGCAGGCGACCTTGTCCGAAACCTGGCAGGGACCGCGGCCGGAGAACGGGCTCGCGCCGAAGGAAACGGTCGGCTCGCTCAGCCAAAAGGGCGTACTGTTCTCGACCAGCATGCCGGTCGACCACAAGAGCGAATTGATGGTCCTCGAGGGAACGGAAGGCGACGAATACTGGGTGGGCTTCCACAACTTCTACGTCATCACGCGATACAACCGCAGCGTGATGTACGCGCTCGCCGTGCACCAGCTGGGGCAGGAAATCGCGCTGGAGGTCGGCAGTGACGCGTCTTGAACGCGTCGGCGGCCTGGCCCTGGCGACAGCCCTGCTCACGCTCGCGGGCTGCGCAGGCCAGAAGCCGGTCGACAGCGCGCCTCGCGCCGGCACGGCCAGGCAGAGCGGCCCGGCGGCCGATCCTGTGCCCCGGCCCGAACCGCGCAGCAACTACGGCAACGGCCCGGTCTACGAGGTAAACGGCAAGCTTTACAACGTACTCGACACGAGCTACGGCTACCGCGAACGCGGCGTCGCATCCTGGTACGGCACAAAATTCCACGGCCGCCCCACGTCGAGCCGCGAGCCCTACGACATGCACGAGATGACGGCGGCGCACAAGACCCTGCCGCTGCCTACTTACGTGCGTGTACGCAACCTCAGCAACAACCGCAGCATCGTCGTACGCGTGAACGACCGGGGCCCGTTCGTCGACAACCGGATCATCGACCTGTCCTATGCCGCAGCGGTCAAGCTCGACATGATTCGAGACGGCACGAGCCTGGTCGAGGTGACGGCGATCAGTTTCGACAACCCGCCGGTCGAAAACGTCCGGGTCGCGTCCGTGACCGACGATCCGGAGCCGGCCCCGGGCCGCGGCAATGCGACCGTCTACGTGCAGGTCGGCGCCTTCGGCGACGAGGGCAACGCAAGACGCCGCCACGACCTGCTGCACGAGCACGGCATACGCGAAGCCTTCATCCACCGCGATACGGCCGCAGCACAACCGATCTACCGCGTCCGCATAGGTCCGATCTCCGGGGTCGACCAGTACGACGGGCTGGTTGCCCGGCTCCAGCGGATCGGAATTTCCGAGACTCATCTCGTTACGGAATAAGCGCGCAGGTCCGACTGGCAGGCGTTACAATACGCACCTGCCGACCACACCATACCGACGACATGAGACAGAAATCTCTGATTCTGCTTTATTTCTTTGTTTTTTTTGCCTTCGCGCCCGGCCTCGATGCCGGCGCCCAGGACCTGCCCGTACCGGCGCCACCGGTGATCGGCGCCAAGAGCTACCTCGTCATTGACGCAAGTACCGGTTTCGAACTTGCGACGCTGAATCCCGACGAGCGCCTGGCACCTGCCAGTCTCACCAAGCTGATGTCCGCCTACGTCGTCTTCACGGCCCTCAAGGAAGGCCGGATACGCCTCGAGGACGAGGTGACCGTCAGCGAGAAGGCCTGGCGCACCGAGGGCTCGCGGATGTTCATCGAGGTCGGCAAGCAAGTTCCGGTCCAGGACCTGCTGCTCGGCATGATCGTGCAATCCGGCAACGACGCGAGCGTCGCGCTCGCGGAGTACGTCGGCGGCACCGAGTCCGTATTCGCCGAGATGATGAACCAGCGCGCCGCAGCGCTCGGCATGAGCTCCAGCCATTTCATGAACGCGACCGGCCTGCCGGACGACATGCACTACTCGACGGCACGCGACATCGCCCTGGTGGCCAAGGCCATCATTGCAGAGTTCCCCGACTACTACCGCTGGTACTCGGTCAGGGAATACGAATATAACGGCATTACGCAGAAGAACCGCAACTCGCTGCTGTGGCGCGATCCCAGCGTCGACGGCGTGAAGACCGGCAGCACCGACGACGCCGGCTACTGCCTCGTCTCGTCGGCGATGCGGGACGGCATGCGCGTCATAGCGGTCGTCCTCGGCACCGCGAGCGCCAAGGCACGCATCGACGGCAGCCAGGCGCTGCTGAATTACGGCTTCCGTTTCTACGAGACGAGGCTCCTGTACCGTGCCGGCGAAAAAGTCGCGGATGCCCGCATTTGGAAGTCCGAGCGCGAGACCACGCCATTGGGCGTTTCAAGCGACCTGTACATCACCGTGCCGCGCGGCCGCTTCGACGAGGTTGAGTCGGTGCTGAACATGCCGGCCGTACTGGTGGCCCCGGTCGCACAGGGGCAGCCCCTCGCCGAGCTGCAGGTCAGCCTGAACGGCGAGACGCTGGTAAGGGAGCCGCTGCGCGCGCTCGAGGAAAACCCGAACGGTTCGCTCTGGCAGCGGACCGTAGACGGCGTGCAGCTCTGGCTGGAGTAACACGACGAGCGAACGATGTCCGGTGACGGCGACAACGCGGACCGAAGCAGCGCGATCGAATTCCCCTGCTCGTTTCCGATCAAGATGATGGGCCGCGACGAGCCGGGTTTCCGCGCCACAGCGATCTCGATCATCGAGAAGCATGCCGGGACCGTCAGCGAAAGCGACATCCGCGAAGCCCGCAGCAGCAAGGGCAATTTCGTATCGATTACGATCACGATAAATGCGGTCAGCCAGGGCCAGCTCGACGACATTTACCGCGCACTGACCGACCACGAACAGGTGCTGTTCGCGCTGTGACCCGGCCTGCCCTCGAGAGTCTTGCCGCAGGCGACGTCGTCGCATTCCGGTCGCTCGGCCTGCAGGAATACGAGCCGCTGTGGCGGGCCATGCAGCGCTTCACCGACACGCGCGACGAGCGCACGGCGGACGAGATCTGGTTCACCGAGCATCCGCCGGTCTATACGCTCGGCGTCAATGCCAGCCGCGAACACCTGCTGGCGCCGGGCGGCATCCCGGTCGTCCAGATCGATCGCGGTGGCCAGGTGACCTACCACGGACCGGGCCAGCTGATGATCTACCCGCTCATCGACCTCAGGCGCGCTGGCCTTGGCGTGCGCGCGCTCGTGACCGCGCTGGAACAGACTGTCGTCGATCTCGCGGCGGACTACGGCGTGTCGGCCGCGGCGCGCGCGGACGCGCCCGGCGTCTACGTGGACGGGGTCAAGCTGGCGAGCGTCGGCCTGCGCATACGCCGGGGCGCGAGCTACCACGGCATGGCGCTGAACGTCGACGTCGACCTCGAGCCCTTCTCGCGGATCAATCCCTGCGGTTTCCGTGGGCTCGAGGTCACGACCCTCTGCGGACTCGGCGTCGACGTGCCACGCGCCGAGCTCGAGGAACGGGTCCTGCATCACCTGCTGCGGCGTCTCGGCATGGACCGGCGCCGGCTCGTCAGGCCGGTCCCGGCGACCGTCGGGAGCGAGTCCGGACATGCGCCGGACTCGCGACGTTGAAAAAGGTCCGGGCGACCTTTTTCAACATCCTGCTAGGCTTCCGCGAGCGACGCCCGCAGTTCGTCGAGCCGCTCCGGCGTGCCCGCATCGGCCCAGCGACCCGCGAAGAGCTCGCCCCCGAGCAGCCCGCGATCCGCGGCCGCGCGCAGGAGCGGCGCCAGCGGGAAGCGCTCGACGGGCCGGTCGGCGAACATTTCCGGCCGGTACATGGCGACACCGCTGAACGTATGGGCCCGCGTCGGGCCATTTCGGACCTGCCCGCCTGCCAGGTCGAAATCTCCGCCTTCCCGGTATGCAGGTGTCGGCACGAGCACGAGGTGACCGAGGCTTGCAGGGTCGAGCGTCAAGCCCGGCAGTGCGTAGTCGGTGTAGATGTCGCCATTAACGACCCAGAACGGTTCGCTCCCCAGCATCGGCAGTGCGCGCCGGATGCCACCGCCGGTCTCGAGCACGTTGTCGTACTCCGGGCTGTATATCACGCTCAGGCCGTACGCAGCGCCCGAGCCGATGCGCTCTACAATTTGCTCGCCGAGCCAGCCCAGGTTGACGACGACGGTCTCGACGCCACCCCGCTGCAGGCGCTCGAGATGGTGCTCGATCAGCGAGCGTCCTCCGACGTCCATCAACGGTTTCGGCAGGGCATCGGTCAGCGGCCGCAAGCGTTCGCCCCGCCCGGCCGCGAGGATCATCCCGATCACGCTGCCGCCTCGAGTCCGGGCAGCACGCGTTCCTCGATCAGCGTCACCAGGGCAGCGAGCTCGGTATGGTCGCCGGCGAGTTCGACGATGTAGCCGAGAGTCCGCGGGATATCGAGCATGTAGCCGGGCTTGCCGTCGCGATGATTGAGGCGCGCGAAAATGCCGGCTGCTTTCAGGTGGCGCTGCACGCCCATCAGCTCGAACGCGCGGAGGAACCCGGCAGCGCTCATCCCGCCGTGGACGGAAGCATCCGTTGCCTCGAAGAACCCAATCGCCCATCCGAGCACCCGCTCTTTCGGCCAACGGACGTAACAATCCTTCAGCAACGAAACGAGGTCGTAAGTGAACGGTCCCTCGACCGCGTCCTGGAAATCCAGTATGCCCGGGTTGTTCTCGTCCGTGACCATCAGGTTGCGCGAGTGATAGTCGCGATGCACGAAGACGCGCGCCTGCCGGAGCGCGTTTGCAACGAGACTGTCGCAGGTCCGCTGCCATTCCCGTTCGAGCCGCGCGTCGAACTCGATGCCGAGATGCCGCCCGCACAGCCAGTCGCGGAACAGCGAGAGTTCGAAACGCAGCAGCTTCTCGTCGTAGGGCGGCAGCTTCCGCTGGAAAGGCCGGCCCGCACGCTGCATCGTCACCAGCGCGGCGAGCGCGTCACGGTATAGACTCTCCGCGTGCTCGGGATGCTCTTGCAGCTCAGCAAGGTACTGGCGCGAGCCGAGGTCGGTCAGCACGAGGAAGCCGTCGTCGAGATTCGTCTCGAGCACGCGCGGCGCGTTCAGGCCCATGTCGGCGAGGTAGCCGGCGATCTCGATGAACGGACGGCAGTTTTCCATCGGCGGCGGCGCATCCATCGCGACCCAGCTGCCGGCCGCGGTACGGACCCGGAAGTAACGGCGAAAGCTCGCGTCCGAGGACGCGGGCGTAATCTCGGCGTCGCGGTATGGCCTGTTGCGCTCCAGCATGCGCCTGAGCTTGGCCAGCCGCTCGTCGGCCGCTGTTTCGTCCTGGATCGGGTCTCGCACACCGGGCTCCGTGTCGTCGCGTTGAAGGCTCGCGGAAACTGTGCGAAGGTAGCAAATCGTGATACCCGTTGGCATCTTTTCCGCGTAACATCCTGTTCCAGTTCCTGATTATTCCGATTCACCAGCCGACAAAGTAGACCACGGTTTGTCCAGAGTTCCCGCCTACTTGACCGGTTCCTGCCTGCTGCTGGCCGTCGCGGCCGCCTCCGGCCAGGACCGGCCGTTCTGCCAGGCGGGACTCGATACCGGCCTCTCCACGGAAGCCTTCTTCGCCGACTGGCAGGACGACCCGACCGGGACGATCACCTTCGAGGCGGGCAGCGTCGAGGCGGATATCGGGGAAAGCCCGCGCGTCGTGATGTCGGGCGGCGTGCTGGTAAAGCGCGGCGACCGGCTGGCCGGCGCCGACTCGGCCAACTACGATCCCGATACGATGTCGCTGTCGCTCGACGGCCAGGTTCGCTACCAGGACCCGCTGACCCAAATCATCGGCCGCTCGGCCAGGCTGTCGTACTCGACCGGGACGATCCGCTTCGAAGGTGCCGAGTTCCAGCTGGGCGCAGGCTCGCGCGGCTCGGCCAGCGAGCTGGAGATTTCCGAGCAAGGCACGCTGCACCTCGCCGGGGTCACGTACACGACCTGTCCGCCCGGCTCCAACGACTGGCTGCTGGTCGCGGACGACATCCAGCTCGACACGAACGAAGGCCAGGGAACGGCCCGCAAAGTGGCGCTCCGGTTCCAGGGCGTGCCGATACTCTACGCGCCGAGGCTGACTTTCCCGCTCGGCGATGCCCGCAAGACCGGCTTCCTCGCGCCCGAGTTCGGCAGCTCCGGCCGCAGCGGTAACGAGATTCGCTCACCGTGGTACTGGAACATCCGCGAAAACTACGATGCGACGCTGACGCCGCGGCTCTTGACCGAGCGCGGCCTGCAGCTGGGCACCGAATTCCGCTACCTGACCGAACGCAGCGACGGCACCGCCGAATTCGAATACCTGTCGAACGACACCCTGTTCGGCGACACGCGCAGCTATCTCGAGTACCGGCACCGCACCCTGTTCGAAAACGGCTGGCGCAACCTGATCGACTTTCGCGAGACCTCCGATACGCGCTACTTCGAAGATCTCGGTGGCAGCCTTGCGACGACCAGCATTACGCACCTGAACCGGATCGCGTTACTCGACTACTACGGCCGCACCTGGTCGTTTGTCGGCCGCATGCAGGATTACCAGACGATCGACGAGGCGATCGTGCCCGAAGACGAACCGTACCGGCAGCTCCCGAACCTCCGCGTCTCGGCATCGGTCCCCGACCGCTGGCTGGGATTCCGTACCGGCTTCGACTCGGAACTCGTCAATTTCGACCGTAAGGTCGGCGTCACAGGCTGGCGCTTCGATGCGCGCGGCCTCGTCGACTGGTCGCTCGAGCAACCAGGCTGGTTCGTTACGCCAACGGTGATCCTGCAGCACACGCGCTACGACCTGGACAATACCGAGCCGGGCCAGCGTACCGACCCGAGCCGGACGCTGCCCATCGCAAGCATCGACACGGGGCTGATTTTCGAACGCCCGATGCGATCTGCAGGCGACTGGATACAGACGCTCGAGCCGCGCATGCAATACGTGCACATACCGTTCCGCGAGCAATCCGACCTGCCAGCCTTCGACACGATCGAGCCCGACCTCAACCTCGTGCAGCTGTTTCGGCGCAATCGCTTCCTCGGCGTCGACCGCATCGTAGACACCGACCAGCTGTCGGTCGGCGTGACGTCGCGTATCCTGAACTCCAACACGGGCGAGGAAATATTCTCCGCGACCGTCGGCCAGGCCCTCTATCTCAGCGAGTCGGGCGTCAGCCTCCCGACCGAGGAGCTCGCGGCGATCGAAACCTCGGACTACATTGCCGAAGTTCGTTTCCTGCTGTACGAGAACTTTAATTTCGAGGTCGGCCACCAGTGGGGGGACGGGCAGATCGGCACAACGCGCTCGGAGGCCCGGCTGCAATACCGCCCGGCCGGCAACAAGATCCTGAACCTCGCGTATCGCTACCGCCGCGGCTCGCTGGAACAGAGCGACATCTCCTGGTCCTGGCCGGTCGCAAGTTCGTGGAATTTCGTCGGGCGCTACAACTACTCGTTACGCGAACAGGAGACCCTCGAGCAGTTCTACGGCTTCGAGTACGAGAGCTGCTGCTGGGGATTACGGGCTGTCTACCGCCGCTACGTGTCCACGCGCGACGGAACTCAGGATTCCTCCTTCGGTCTGCAACTGGTACTGAAGGGCATGGCGAGCGTCGGCACCCGCGCCGACCGCGTGCTCGAACGTGGTATTCTTGGCTACTCGCGCAGCACCGAATAAACTTTTTATGTTTAAAAACAAATCGTTAGGGATCATTTGCCTGGTCCTGGCCAGCGCGTCCGCGGCCGCGGACGAGCTCTCGGACAAGGGCCAGTTCCTCGACGGGATCGCGGCCGTCGTCAACGAAGGCGTCGTCCTGAAGAGCCAGCTCAACGACCAGATCGAGGCGATCACGCTGCGGGCGAATCGCGAGGGCATGCAGCTGCCGCCGCGCGAGATCATCGAGGAGCAGGTCCTCGAGCAGCTGATCGTCGAAGAGATCCAGATGCAGCGCGCGAACCGAATCGGCATCCAGATCTCGGACCAGATGCTGAACCAGACGATGGCGCGTCTCGCCGCACAGAACAACATCGCCTTCGAGCAATTGCCGCAGGTGCTCGCCGCCGAGGGCATCGACTACGGCGTCTATCGCCGTGAGATACGCAAGCAGCTGACACTGGACCAGCTACGCCAGATCGACGTCATCGGCCGCATCTCCGTTGCGCCGCGCGAGATCGAGGCCTGCGTTGCTGACCTCGAAGACAACGTCGTCGTCAACTCCGAATACAACCTCTCGCATATCCTCATCTCGGTATCGGAGGGTGCGACCGCCGACGAGTTTGCCGCGGCCGAGCAGGAAGCGAACGAGGTTTACGAACAGCTCGTCGCCGGTTCGGACTTCGCCGAAATGGCGGTCCGCCACTCGGACAGCCAGACGAACCTGGAGGGCGGCGCGCTAGGCTGGCGCAAGGGCGACCAGTTGCCCACGCTGTTCGCCGAGGTCGTGGCACCGTTGGAGTCCGGGCAGTTTTCGCGGCCGGTGCGCGCCGTCAGCGGTTTCCACATCGTCAAGATCAACGAAATGCGCGGCGCTATCCAGCGCAGCCAGGTCAACCAGATGAAGGTCCGACATATCCTCGTCACGCCGACCGAGATCATCGACGACGAAACGGCGAAGCAGAAGGTCGAGGATGCGCGCGAGCAGATCGTCGAGGGCGGCGACTTCGCCGAGATCGCGAAACTCGTGTCCGACGATCCGGGCTCGGCCAACGACGGC
>JAOUIH010000016.1 GCA_029884165.1 Gammaproteobacteria bacterium
TAGGCGGCGCGTCCGGCGGCTTTACGTCCGGGCGCAAGGAAATCGTTGCATGGCTCCGCCAGCGCTCCCGACCCTATCTGTTCTCGAACTCTGTCGCTCCGATAATTGCGGCGACCTCGATTGCAGTACTCGACCTCGTCGAAACTGACTCGTCACTGCGCGCAAAGCTGCATGAGAACGCGAGCTACTTTCGCCGGAAGATGACCGAACTGGGATTCGACCTCAAGCCGGGAGAGCATCCAATTATCCCGGTCATGCTGGGTGACGCAAAACTCGCCAGCCGAATGGCCGATCGCCTCCTCGAGCACGGAATTTACGTTATAGGTTTTTCGTTCCCCGTCGTCCCCAAGGGCCAGGCTCGGATTCGCACGCAGATGTCTGCGGGTCACACTCGGGATCACCTGGATAAGGCTGTCAATGCGTTTGCGGCGGTAGGCCGCGAACTGGGTGTCATATAGATATGAAAGCGCTGGTGAAGGCCAAACCGGAACGCGGCATTTGGCTCGAGAAGGTCAAGAAGCCGGAGATCGGCCACAACGACGTGCTGATCAAGGTTCACCGCAGCGCGATTTGCGGTACGGACATCCACATCTACCAGTGGGACGACTGGGCAAGGAAGACCATTCCCGTTCCGCTGGCGGTCGGCCACGAGTTTTGCGGCGAGGTCGTCGAATGTGGCAGTGAGGTGCGCGGCCTCGAACCCGGCGACCGCGTTTCCGCAGAGGGGCATATAACCTGCGGCGTCTGCCGTAACTGCCGTGCCGGCAGGCGGCACCTCTGCCGAAACACCGAGGGAGTCGGAGTAAACAGGCCAGGTGCATTCGCCGAATACATTTCCGTGCCTGCCTTCAATGTCTTTAGGCTGCCGGACGCCATATCGGACGACATTGGCTCGATACTGGACCCGCTGGGCAATGCGACCCACACCGCCTTGTCTTTCGACCTGGTCGGCGAGGACGTGCTGATCACAGGCGCCGGCCCGATCGGCATAATGGCCGTCGCGATTGCCCGCTACGCAGGTGCCCGCCACGTCGTGATCACGGATGTCAACGAGTACCGGCTGGAACTCGCACGGCAAATGGGGGCCACGGTGGCCCTGAACGTACGCACTGGTTCACTCGACGAGACTATGCGCGAACTGGGCATGAAGGAGGGTTTCGATGTCGGCATGGAGATGTCCGGGAATCCGGCGGCATTTCGCGACCTGCTGCGAACGATGCACCACGGCGGCAAGGTCGCACTGCTGGGAATCCCCCCTGGTGATACCGCGATCGACTGGAACCACGTCATATTCAAGGGATTGATCCTGAAAGGTATTTACGGCAGGGAAATGTTCGAGACCTGGTACAAGATGTCCAGCATGCTGCAAAGCGGCCTCGACATTCGGCCGGTAATCACCCACCACTTCCCGGTCGGTGACTACCAGGACGCGTTCGCACTGATGGAATCCGGCCAGTCCGGAAAAATTATCCTGCACTGGGACTAATCGCAGTCAATACGCAACGGCGAGACCCGGAGTCTGGCCTGCCTATTCGATAACGCAGAAGCAGTGCGCGTAGACACCCTTCGGATCATCGAAGCGGAGTGCAGGCGACAGCATATCCTCCATGCGTCGCGCGAGGCGCTCGATGGCGCCGCGCGGTGCCGCGATGCTCGTCAACCTGATACCCGCCGCGCGAGCGCCTCCCAACAAGTCAACGATGAACTCTTCCGCCGGGCTGAGCTCCATTTCCAGGTACTTCAGGCCGTAACCGTCCTCGTCCAGGCCCGCCAGTTCCGCCGCCTCCATGATTGCGTCCTCCACATCACCGATCTCGTCGATGAGACCGTTCGCGAGGGCGTCGGCGCCGGTCCATACCTGGCCCTGCGCGATGGCGTCAACGTCGCCCACGTCCATCTCTCGATGCATGGCGACGTACGAAACAAACTGGTTGTAGCCGTGCTCGATGACGGACTGGAAGAGTCGCTGCGCATCATCAGACATCTCCCGGTCCACACGGAATTCTCCGGCCCAACGAGTGGATCCGACACCATCCGACGTTATGCCGATAGTATCGAGTGAGCGCTGGAAGGTCGGAAACATGCCGAATATGCCTATCGATCCCGTAATCGTCGTCTCACGGGCAAGAATCCTGTCTGCCGCCATCGAAATCCAGTAGCCGCCAGACGCGGCGACGCTGCTCATAGACGCCACTACGGGCTTGCCGGCTTCCTGCAGCGCCGCGATCTCGTTTCGAATCTGCTCGGACGCGTACGCACTGCCACCTGGACTATCAACGCGCAGCACCACGGCCTTTACGCTTTCATCAACCCTGGCCTGGCGCAGCAGGCGGGCCGTCGACTCTCCTCCGATTGTTCCGGGTGGCTGCGTGCCGTTAAGGATTTCTCCGGACGCAACGACGATTGCGACATTGCTGCCTGCGGAAAACTTGCTGTCCATCAGGCGCATCTGCGCAAGGTAATCTTTCATCCTTGTCGCCGCGTAGCCGCGATCGCTGTCTTCATCTTCCGCAGCATATGCCGTTATCTTTCCACGCAGCTCCGAATGCGTCAGCAGGCCGTCGAAGAATCCCAACGACAGCGCTACTCGTGCAAGATCGTTTTCGTGCTCCGACAAATGCGATAGCACGTTCTCCGAAAAGTCTGAGACTGCCGCCTCCGCCAGCTCCCGCGCTTCGGCTATATCGGCCTGGTACCGGCCCCATAGCTGGCCGATCAGTCGCTCGCGCGACTCCCGGTCTTCGGCAGACATATCCTCGCGCGTAAACGGTTCGACGGCCGACTTGTGCGTTCCGACGCGGAAAACGTTCCAATCGACCTGTAACTTATCAATCAGCCGGCTGTAATAATTGAGATACATGCCGAACCCCTGCGGGAAGAACAACCCGTCGGGATGCATGTAGACCTCGTCCGCCCTTGCCGCGAGATAGTAGGCCCCCTGGCCATAGAACCCCGCGTTGGCGACGACGGGCTTACCCGAATCACGGAAATCGTCGATCGCCTCACCGACGCGCTCGAGCTTGCTCAAGCCTGCTCCACCAAGGCCGCCGAGTTCGAGGACTACGACCCTGATGCGATCGTCGTCTTTCGCGTAGCGCAGCGCATCGACGATATCCTGCACCAGCGTCTGCGGATCAGCCTCGTCCAGCAACTCGGCCATCGCCCGATCATACGGGTCTCCCTCCAACTGTTCGACCAGGGCGCCGGCCGGCTCGATGAGCAGGGCCGCTTTGCCGGGGATGGGAGTCGTCGTCGATGACAGTGCTCCGACGAATATCGCGAATACGAAGAGTAGCAACAACAAATGCAGGACCTTGCGCAGCCCGTCGGCTGTAGCCCAGATCAGCGAAAACAGTTTCTTGATTGCTTTGCGCATGTCCTTATTCCATTACTTCAGATTTCTTGTATGTGGCCGCGACTGCAATGCCCGGCAGGCCACGGACACGTATCGGCAGCCCATTGTCTCGTTGCTCACTCCGCGCTTAGCGGCTCAACCAAGGGTAACGTGTAACGGATGCGATACAGCTTACCTGCCTGGTCGTCACTGACCAGGACCGAGCCATCCGGCATTTCGAGCAGGTCGACGGGCCGTCCCGACACAGCGCCGTTGTTGAGCCAGCCATCAGCGAATACCTCGTAGCCTGTCGATCGGCTATCGGCCAATCTGACCAGGCTGATCCGGTAACCGATCTTCTCGGACCGGTTCCAGGACCCGTGTTCCGCAATCAGCACCTGGTGCCTGTATTGCTCGGGAAACATCTCGCCCTGGTAAAAAAGAATTCCGAGCGGGGCGACGTGCGGACCCAGCTTCTGCGCTGGTGGCTCGAATTCCGAACAGTCCCGCCCTGATCCGAATTCCGGGTCCGGAATTTCGCCACCGTGGCAATACGGGAATCCGAAGTGCTGCCCAACTACTCGTAACCTGTTGAGCTCCCCGGGGGGCAGATCGTCACCCAGCATGTCACGCCCATTGTCCGTAAACCACAACTCCCCGGTCTCCGGGTGCCAGGCGAAACCAACGGAATTGCGCACGCCGTAAGCGACAACTTCGGGTCCGCTGCCATCGGCCTGCATCCGGACAATCGTACCGAAGCCGTCACGGTCGCAGACATTGCACGGCGCACCAATACTCATGTAAAGCTTGCCGTCGGGCCCGAAATCGATATAACGCCAGCCGTGATGCCTTTCCGATGGAAAACTATCGTAGAGCATTTCGAATCGGGCATCTTCCCGGAGGTTTTTGTCGATGGCAGGAAAGCGCAAGAGGCGCGTGGTTTCGGCCACATACAGCGCACCGTCCCTGTATGCAATGCCGTTTGGCGTCTTCAGCCCGTCGGCAATCGTCACAACCGTGGGCCAGGTCGATCCCTCGTTGACAACCGCGTAGACACGACCTTCGCGCCGGGTCGCCACAAAGACAGTACCGTTCGCACCCAGCGCCAGGGATCGTGCATCCGGAACCTGGTCCGTATATACGTCGATCGTGAAACCGGCCGGCAATCTAATGTCGGCGAGGGCGGAGTCCGGCTGCGCGTTGGCAAGACCCGTGAACATCAATGCCACGCAGCATCCGAGTCGTTTATGGATTGTTCTCACGCAAAATTCCGAATGTCCGGGTGATTAAACGAGGAAAGAGTCCGACACCACCGCTTACGGGTCGCCCAGCAGTACCAGTGACAGGGCCGGCCAGTACGTAATGATAATTACTGCCAGCATCAGGATAACGAGGAATGGGAACGTCGCATAATAGACGTTCATTATCGGCTTCTCGAAGCGATAGCTTGCGATGAAGAGATTCAGTCCCACAGGCGGCGTCAGGTAACCTAGCTGCATTGCGGCGAGGAACACGATACCGAGATGCACCTCATTGACGCCGTACTGTGCGGCGATCGGCAGGATCAGCGGAACCACCAGCACGATGGCCGAGAAAATATCCAGTATCGCACCGAGAATCAGAAGGAAAACGAACAGCAGGAGCAGGAAACTCGCCTGGCTGGACACCAGCTCGGCCACGTATGCAAGGATCTGCTGCGGCACTCCCGCATCGATCATGTAGTTCGTCGAGGCAAGCGATACGCCGAGGATGATCAGGATGCCGCCAACCAGCAGCATGGACTCCCGCATTACGCGCGGAAGTTCGCGGAGCGGAATTTCGCGCAGTATGAACACCTCGACGAACAGCACGTACAATGCCGTGATCGCCGCCGCCTCCGACACCGCGAACTTTCCGGAATAGATTCCGCCAAGAACCACGATGGGCAGCGGTATCTCCCACTTCGACTCGCGTATAGCGGCGCCGAGCTCATGAAACGAGAATGCTTTGAGCGTCTGGCGATTGCCTCGACCAATCCACAGACTGTAGCCGCCGAGCATCACGAGCATCAGCAACCCCGGGAGGATTCCTGCCCGGAACAGGTCGTCGATCGAAACCTCCGCAATGACGCCATAAAGGATCAGCGGCAATGATGGCGCGAACAGGAGCCCCAGGCTTCCGGACGTCGTCACGAGCCCAAGGTTGAAGTTGTCAGGATACTTGTCGTGTTGCAGGGCCGGATACAGGATTGCGCCGAGTGCAATGATCGTCACGCCCGACGCTCCGGTAAATGCCGTGAAAACGGCACAGGCCCCCAGGGCGACCAGAGCCAGCCCGCCGGGCATCCAGCCCAGGAGCGCGCCGGTCAGGCGAACGAGGCGGCGCGGCGCTTTGCTTTCGCTCAGCAGGTAACCCGCAAACGTAAACAAGGGGATCGCCGACAGGAACGGCATGCTGGCTATCCCGAGGACCTCAATGGCGATTGCCATCAGGTCGATGCCTTCTTTCTGGTAGCCGAGCATCGCGCTCGCCGCGATGATTGCGAATAGCGGAGCCCCGAAAATCGCAAGGATAAGCAGTGCGGCGCCCAGAAACATTACTGCTGACCCGGTTTGACCAGCTGGCGTGCCTCGGTGCCGAATGACAGCAGGAATCGATAGCTCATGATCGCAAATGCCACCGGCAGAATCGAATACACCATCCAGGCCGGTACGTCGACCAGTACCGTGTCGCCCACGGAGAGTCGCACGTACCGATAGGACTGCCATGCGAGTACGCCACACATGAATGAAGCGAATGCATCGACCATCATCACGGGCACGCGCGCATACTTCTTCGGCACGAAGTGGGACACAATATCGATCCGCAAATGCCTGTTACTGCGGCTCGCCGCGATCGACGCAATGAGGGCAATCCAGAGGACCATAAGCTTGAGCAGCTCGTCAGCCCATACGAAGCCACCGCTGAAAAACACGCGCAGGACGATTTGTCCGACCGCGACGATCATCATGCCCGCCAGCAGCAATACCATGACCCCGTTCTCGACCGCGGTTCCCCAGCGCTCGGCTCGACGCAAGAACCCTTCGCGGGCTGGTTCCACTAATTGGAGCCCCCGGTCGACGCAGCTGAATCCGCTGCGAGTCCGCTCCGGAAATCCTCGATGTGCTGCCTGATCTCGTCGTACATCGCCGCAGAGAACATACCCTTCTCCGCCATCTGCCGATTGGTCGCGACGAGGGACGAACGAATTCGTTCGAACTCGCCCTCCGCCGGCTTCACATCTTCTATGCCGACGCTCAGCAGTGCCTGCGTTGCGTTCTCCGATTCGGCCGCACTAGCAGCGTTGACGTCCACGTAGACATCGCGCAGCACCTCCGCAACGACCGCCCGATCCGCAGGATCGAGTTTGTTAATGACGCGTTCGTCGATAGCCATGAAACCCACGACGAAAAGTACCGGCACCTGTGTCAGGTACTTCACTTTAGTGTGCCACTGCAGGGCCAGCGCGACGACTGGCGGGATCGCCACGATATCGATCAGCCCTGTTTGCAGCCCGGTCAGAACATCCGTTATAGGCAGGGGCACGGGCGACAACTGCAGCGACTTCATCGCCTCGTAACTGATCAGGTCCCCCTGGGGAAGCCAGACTTTTTTGCCGATCAGATCACCGTGGCCACGCACGGGCTGGTTGGACAGTACATATGCGAAACCGCCGCTGGCGAATCCGAAAGTCTGAAAACCGCGATCGTCAAAGCCATCCACTAACCGCCGGTCCATCTGTTGTCGAACGTACTCGACCTCGGCGAAATTCTCGAACAGAAACGGCAGACCGTAAATATTGAGGTCAGGATACTGCTCCTGAAAATCGGTTGGTGAGAACGTGCCGCCGTGCAACTGCCCGATCTTGATCTTTTGCAGTACCTTCTGTTCGTTTCCCTGGGCACCGCCCCAGTAGAACTTCAATTTCACACGACCCTGCGTGCGATCGCCGATCGTATCCGACGCCGCCCGGAACTGTTCTGCCCAGCTTGAGTTCTGCGGCGCAAGAGTCGCAATCTTGATTTGCGTCTGCGCGAGTGACGCTTCACCGCCCAAGGCCAACGCCAGTGTAGTGATGAATGTCAGTATTGGTCGCATGGTGTATCTCCCTGTTTGCAGTTGAACTGCGTTCCTGATCCCTCAGAAATAATCGTCGGCGCTGGCAAGCAATTCCTTCGCATCGCGCTGCGCCAAAACATTTGTCAACGTATAGCCGGGAACCTCCGGATCAGCCTCCAGCACCTCGGACAGCAGACGGTCGTGAAGCTCTCGTTCGTATAGAGGCCGGGCATAGCCCCGCGCAAATTCAACCTTGGCGCTTAAATCCTGGCCGCCGCCCAGCCGGATTGCTTCCTCGAAATACTCCCTGCCTTTTTCGGGTTCGCCGCCCAGCGCCGGCGGCCTCAGTGTCGCAAGGATGCCCAGGAACGTGTACACGGAGCCGTCGTTTTCGCCATCCGGGGCAATGTCGAGGTAACGCTTCAGTAGAGCTTCCATGTGCGGTAAACGGGCCAGCGCATTCCAGTCGTCACTGTGAGTGCGTATGTACGCGAGTGACGCAACCGAATACGCATACACGATGTCCGCATGTTTCGATGAGAGTCTTGCGACAGACCCTTCGTAGGCCTCGAAGGTCATTTCCTGCCAGCCGCAAGAGGCCCGGTATGAATTACAGATGGCCTTGCTGGCATACTGCTGCGCTCTTTCCGTAAGGCGCGCGGCTCGCGCGGGCTCGCCCGCAAAAACTGCACCGTAAGACGCATAGAGATTGGCCGCTGCGGCGAGCAGCATGGGGTCCTCCGGATTACCCTCGATAAAGCTGTCGAGCAACAGCAGGTAGGCGGGCGCCCCGTCGCGAACGGTTTCCGGATCGTTCTGGTTAACGACCGCAGCGGACAGGTTATCGGCGAAATTTCCGGCGGCCGACGACACCAGGGTCTGGCAACCGGCGCCGGTCGCCGACAGAGCCGCCAGGAAAATGACCCGCAGTAGCCACGGCCGTCTGTGTCTCGCACTCATGCCTCAGAGACTCCTCCGCACGGCGTTGGTTCAGGGGCAGGCGTGCGGTGATTCCATATATGGTATACAAATGCCACATATGGCAGCATATGTCGGCCGAACACCACCAGGTCAATCTCGCCGGACGTCGACCGACCCGGGACCGTATCCGGCCCTGAGGCGGGCAGCTAGATCTTTTCCTTGATCCGCGCAGCCTTACCCGTACGGCCTCGCAGGTAGTATAGCTTCGCGCGGCGTACGTTGCCCTTGCGCTTCACCTGGATGTCGCCGACCGCGGGGCTGTAGGTCTGAAACACGCGCTCGACGCCTTCGCCATGCGAAATCTTGCGAACGGTGAACGACGAGTTCAGTCCCCGGTTGCGCTTGGCGATGACTACGCCCTCGAATGCCTGCAGGCGGTCGCGGTTGCCTTCGGAAACTTTTACCTGGACGACGACGGTGTCGCCGGGGCCGAAGTCCGGAACTTCCCGTGTCATCTGTTCCTGTTCAATCGATTCGATTAATTTGCTCATGGTTCTCTACCTGCCAGCAGCATCGCTGGGAATTGAAATCACCGGGGCCCGTTCCGGTCAAAGACCGTCGTCCCTTTCCTGCAAAAACTCTTCGAGCAGGCGCCGCTGCGGGTTCGTCAGCGACAGCCTGTCCAGCAAGTCCGGCCGCCGCAGGTAGCTGCGCCCCAAGGCCTGCTTGAGCCGCCACTCTGCTATCCGGCGGTGGTCGCCCGAGAGCAACACCTCCGGTACTCGCCTGCCGTCTACCTCTTCAGGACGCGTATAGTGCGGATGATCGAGCAGGCCGTCCATGAACGAGTCCCGCTGCGCCGATTCATCGTCACCGAGCACGCCCGGAATCAGCCTGGCGACAGCGTCGATCACTGCCATCGCCGGAATTTCCCCACCGCTCAGAACGAAATCCCCGAGCGACAGCTCCTCATCAACTTCCGCCTCCAGCAGGCGCTCGTCGATGCCCTCATACCGACCTGAAAGCAATATCAGGCCATCCATATTCGCGAAACGCCGTGCAGCCTGCTGGTCGAACGCCCGCCCCTGCGGGCTGAGGCACACCACCGGGCTGCCTGCGGGCACCTGGCCCCGTGCACACCGAAGCGCACTCGCCAGGGGCTCGTACTTCATCACCATCCCGGGACCGCCACCATATGGGCGATCATCCACCGTACGGTGCACATCGGTCGTGAAATCCCGCGGATTCAGGCACTTCAGTGACAGCATGCCATTCTTCGCTGCCCTGCCTACCACGCCGTACTCGACGACCGTTTCAACCATCTGCGGGAACAGCGTGACGGTCACAATCTGCATGCCGTCAATCCCATTCCCAGTCCACCCGGATTACGCCAGCAGCGCGATCCACATCCAGGACGACGCTGTCCCTGACGAACGGGATCAGGATCTCCCGATCCCCCTTCACGACCAGCACATCGTTGGCCCCCGTTGCGAGGAGGCCCCCGACGATACCCAGTACCGTCCCATCCTTGTGTTCCACCCGCAGGCCGACGAGATCCACCCAGTAATAGTGGCCATCGTCGGGCTCGGGCATTCGCTCCCGCGGTACGCCGACATCGGCGCCTACGCAAGCCGCCGCCGCATCCCGGTCATCGATACCGGCAAACTTGGCGACCACCGTCTTACCATGCCGCCGACCGTCTTCGATCACTGCTGGCTGCCACCGGCCCTCGAGGTTCAGAAGGCAATCGGCATAGTCCAGTATCGTCTCGCGAGGATCGGTATACGAGTGCAACCTGACCCATCCCCGAACCCCGTACAACCCGGCTACCCGGCCGAGTACGACGGGCTGCGATGCCGGTGAGAATTGCTCGACTCGGGACACAGGCGGATCGCCCCGCGGCCTCGGCCGACCGCCGCAATCGCTCAGGCGGCAGCCGCGGCCTTTTGCTGCGACTTCAAAAGATCGGCTACGCGATCGGAAGGCTTGGCCCCCTGCCCGATCCAGTATTCCGCACGCTCCAGGTCGATCCGCAGCGTTTCCTCGCCCCCGGTAGCAACCGGGTTGAAAAAACCAATACGCTCGATGTACCGGCCGTCGCGACGATTCCTGCTGTCGGTGACAACCACATGATAAAAAGGACGTTTTTTCGCGCCAGCGCGCGACAGCCTAATGCTGACCATTTTCCATACCGTTAACGTAACTACGGGCAGACATGCCCACGATCGGGCCCTGCCCGAGTAAACCGCGCATTTTACTCATTTCCCGCCGAATGTGAAGCGCTTTGGAAGCGAAATTTGTCTTTTTTTTCGGGGGCTTAGCCGAGCCCTGGCGGCACCCCGCCCGGCGGCAGACCGCGTAGCAGCTTTTTCATGCCGCCACGGGACATTTTTTTCATCATCTTCTCCATCGTCAGGTGCTGCTTCAGGAGCCGATTGACGTCCTGCACCGGCAGCCCGGCGCCCTCGGCGATACGCCTTTTGCGGGATCCGTTGATCGTTTTGGGGTGCCGCCTCTCGCCAGGGGTCATCGAGTTGATGATGCCAATCTGGCGCCGAATCTGCTTCTCGCCGGCGTCGCTCTTCAGTGCGGACGCATTCACGCCGCCCGGGAGGGGCAGCTTATCCAGCATCGCCGCCAAGCCACCCATGCTCAGCATCTGCTCGAGTTGGTCCCGAAGGTCTGCGAGATCGAAACTCCTGCCCTTCCTGAGCTTGCGGGCGAGCTTGTCGGCCTTGTCGCGATCGACTTTACCCTCGATTTCCTCGACCAGCGACAACACGTCGCCCATGCCCAGGATTCGCGAGGCCATGCGATCAGGGTGGAAGACCTCCAGGGCCTCGGTCTTTTCGCCCACTCCGAGGTAGCGAATGGGCTTGCCCGTTACTTCGCGGACCGACAGGGCGACGCCGCCCTTCGCATCACCGTCGGCCTTCGTCAGGACCATGCCGGTCAAAGGCAGACGCTCATCGAACTCGCGGGCCGCATTGACCGCGTCCTGGCCGGCCATGGCATCGACCACGAACAGCGTCTCATGTGGCCGGGCAGCGCCGTGCACTGCAACGACCTCGTCCATCATGTCTTCGTCGACGTGCAGCCGACCAGCAGTATCTACGATGAGCACGTCCGCATGTGACTGACGAACTTCCGCAAGCGCTCGCTCGACAATTCGTACGGGCTCCTCGTCTGCCGAACTGGCGCAATGGAGCGCCCCGATTTCAGCTGCGAGCTTCTCGAGCTGGAGAATTGCCGCAGGCCTGTGCACGTCCACACTGACCAGCATCACGCGCTTCTTGTTCTTCTCCTGGAGCCGCCGCGCCAGCTTGGCGGCAGTGGTGGTCTTGCCCGCCCCCTGTAAACCGGCGAGCAGGATGACGACCGGCGGCCGCGCCTTGAGATCGAGTTCGACCGCGTCGCCGCCCAGCAACGCAATCAGTTCGCCATGGATAATCTTGATCAGCGCTTGACCGGGGGTCAGGCTGGCCGCAACCTGTTCGCCGACCGCTCGTTCCCGAACGCGTTCGATGAATGCCTTGGCCACCGGCAGGGCGACATCGGCCTCCAGCAGGGCCAGTCTCACCTGGCGAAGAGTGTCCTTGATGTTCGCCTCGGTGAGGCGACCCTTGCCAGTGATGTTGCCGAGCGCCTCCTTGAGACGCCCGCTCAGATTCTCGAACATTGGTTGAGTCGGTACTATGGTCGCGATACGAAGACGGGGCGGAGTTTAACCCGAACGCATTGCTTTCGGTACGCGAGAGTGGTGCTGCCCGCCTAGACCGTGATTACGGTTCCCCTTGAAAGCATGCGGATCCTCATGTCCGGGACCCCGGCAAGGACCTGCGCGAGAATGCGGTCCTCTGCGCCCGGCTTCATTCCGGTCAGCCATATATCGGCATTGTGATCGAGGCGTGCGAGATCATTGCACAGAGTCCTGGGACAATAATGGCCCGCTATGGTGGCGAGTTCCTCCTGCTCGTCTGGAAACGAAACCTCGATGATCAGCGCTCTCAGGTCCTGCAGGTCGTTAAGTACAGGCCAGAGCGTCTGATTGGTTTTCGTGTCGCCACTCACGGCAAACGTTCCGCCAGAATTCCTGACCGTGTAGCCGATTGTGGGAACGGTGTGCCTGACGTCGATCGCGTGAAAATCTCGATGCCCGATCCGGATGGTGTCGCCCGGATTACAGACGACGTAACGCAACATCGGCCTCTCCTCGTTCGGTAATTTCGAGAAGTCGGGCCAGATGACCCAGTTGAACAGGTGGGCCTGGAGCGCAGCCAGGGTCTCCGTGCGACCGTAAACCGTGACCGGCATGTCCACCTCGTCGGTGAATATGCTGTCGATCAGCATCGGAAGGCCTGCGATATGGTCGAGATGAGCATGCGTCAGGAAGACATGACGGATCGAATGAAGGTCAGTCAATTCGAGATCCCCGATACCGGTTCCTGCGTCCAGCAGGACGTCATCGTCGATCAGCATTGCGGATGTACGTGAGCCGGCCCCGATTCCGCCGCTACAGCCTAGGATTCTTATGCGCATAACGGCCATGCCCTGGCAATTGACCTTCCCGGAGACCTTGGCTGGTCATTGCGATTTCGCCGTGGACGCCCGACATCAGCAGCAGGGTTCTATTGCTCCGCACCATGTGGGATGATTCGCTCGATAAAAAGTTAGGCCATAGCCGCACGGTAGTCTGTGTTTCAAATCACAATTCTCCTGTCATACCTGGTCGCCGGCGCAGCGTTTGCATGCTCGCGGCTCGAGCGTTTCGTTTCACACTCGCAAGCTTTTCTTTTTGCTGCGGTTTTGCTCGGATTGGCCGGGCTCGTGGGACATACCGCCGGACTTTGGACAGACATTCTCGCCGGCGAAGGGCTGTCGCTTACGCTCGCCGACGCCGCCTCTTTCATCGGCCTGCAGTTGGCCCTGATCGCTCTGCTAGGGGCACTCGATGCGCCCCTGAGAGGGATGTCGGCTGCTCTTCTCGCCCTGGCGGGCCTGGCAGCCGCTTTGACCGGGACAGGCACGCCGCCGGTCGAGCAGCCGGACCCTGTAAGCTGGCAGTTGAAGGCCCATGTGCTGATCTCCCTGTTTGCATACGGCCTTCTGACCGTGGGCGCTATCGTAGCCATTTACGCACTGATGCAGGACCGGCGGCTCCGTTCGGCAACGCTTTCGCCGGCAAGCAAGCTTTTCGCGCCCCTGGAAACGACAGAGAAATTGCTGTTCAGCATCACAACCGCCGGGTTCGCTATTCTCGCTATCGCCGTCGTATCCGGGCTTGCGTTCGTTGACAACCTGTTTGCGCAGCACCTCGTACACAAGACTGCGCTTTCGCTCGTAGCCCTGCTGCTGTTCGGCGTGTTGCTGGCGGGTCGCCGCTTTGCGGGTTGGCGCGGCCGCAGGGCCATTTACCTGTATCTGTGGGGATTCGCTGTCCTCGGGCTCGCCTACTTCGGTAGTCGGTACGTGTTGGAGTATGTGCTCGGACGAACCTGGGGCTGATCCAGCTTCAGGGAACGCCTTCCTTGACAGGTAAGCGGCCGGCTGTTGAAGTGCTTTCGATAATCGCGGTATGGAGGGGCTCACTAATTGAGCGATGAGGTTCCGCTATCGGGCCTGGTAGCCATACTTGCCCTGCTGTTGTTGCTGTCGGCTTTTTTCTCGGGTTCTGAGACGGCCCTCATGCGTCTCAACAGGTATCGCCTGCGCCACAAGGCGCGAGACGGTCATCGCGGTGCGCAGCTCGCCGAGCGCCTGCTGCAGCGGCCGGATCGTCTGATCGGCCTCATCCTGCTTGGCAATAACCTCGTCAATTTCACAGCTGTCGCCCTGGTAACGGTGCTCGCATTGCGCACCGGCGGAGAACCACTGGTCGCGATAGCTACGCTGGTCTTTACGATCGTCGTCCTCATCTTCTCCGAAGCGGCGCCCAAGACGCTTGCCGCGCTACACCCTGAACGGATTGCCTATCCTGCCGCCTACGTTTATTACCCGTTGCTCATCATCACCTACCCGTTCGTCTGGCTGGTCAGCGCCATGTCAAACGGCGTGCTCTGGGTGTTGGGCGTACGGGACAACGAGGCGCAACTGCATTCCTTGAGCAATGAGGAACTTCGCACCGTCGTCTACGAAGCCGGCTCGCTGATCTCGCGAAAATATCGCAACATGCTGATCAATATTCTTGATCTGGAAAAGGTCTCGGTCGACGACGTAATGGTGCCGCACAACGAAATCCTGGGTATCGACCTGGATGAAGACCTGGAAGAGATCACGGATGTAATACGCAACAGCGAGCACACCAGGCTGCCGGTTTACCGCGACAACATAGACCAGGTAATCGGGGTGCTGCACCTGCGGCAGCTCGCCAATCTCACCAGCACGACGAAGTTCACAAAGGAAGATATAGAGCGCTTGGCCGCCGAACCATACTTCGTGCCTGAAGGCACACCGCTCAGCACGCAACTCGTGCAGTTCCAGAAAACGAAGCAGCGATTCGCGCTGGTGGTCGACGAGTACGGCGACATTCAGGGTATCGCCACTCTGGAGGACATCCTGGAAGAAATCGTCGGTGAATTTACGACAGCCCCTTCCACTGACGAAGACGAAATCGTCAAGGAGCAAGGCGATACTTTCCTTGTCGCAGGCACGATCAACATACGCGAATTGAACCGGAGCATGACCTGGGCACTGCCCACCAACGGGCCGAAAACGCTCAACGGTCTGATCCTGGAACACCTGGAAAACATTCCGCCGCCGGGCACATGCCTCAAGATCAATGATTATCCGATCGAAATAGTCAGCAGCGACGACAATCGCGTGCAGTTGGTGCGCATGCATGCGCCACTGACACATCACAAGATCTGACCGAAGAGGATCGGTCAGTCTTCGAAGGCGGCGGCCAGGGCCTCGGTGAGCCGGTCAACCGGGATCACCGTGAGGCCGGCCAGTTTGCGGCGTGGAAGGTTTGCCCGCGGCACGATCGCTCGCTTGAAACCCTGCTTCGCCGTCTCCGCGAGCCGCTCGGTTCCGAATCGAACAGGCCGGACTTCACCTGCCAGCCCCACTTCCCCGAAACTTACCAGGCCCTCGGCCGGAGGCCGGTCGCGGAAACTCGACACGACGGAGATGAGTACCGGGAGATCGGCGGCGGTTTCACCGATGCGCAGTCCGCCGACCACGTTTACGAAAATGTCTTCCTGGGTGAGCGCTAGTCCGCCGTGCCTCTGCAACACCGCCACGAGGAGGGCGAGGCGGCTCTGGTCGACTCCCTGGGCCAGGCGCTTCGGATAATTACTGACGCCCTCCGCAACCAGGGCCTGGATCTCGACCAGAAGGGGGCGACTACCCTCCCACGCCACTGAAATGACACTACCGGGCCGTGCCGGACCGTGACCGGACAGGAAGATAGCCGACGGGTTACTCACCTCGCGAAAGCCGCCCTCGGTCATCGCGAAGACACCCATCTCGCTGCTGGCGCCGAAACGATTCTTGACCGCGCGAACGACCGTGTAGCGGCTGGACGGATCACTCTCGAAGTAGAGGACCGTATCGACCATGTGCTCAACGACGCGCGGCCCTGCGATCGCGCCTTCCTTGGTCACGTGACCGATGAGAAGCACCGTGACTTCATTCTGCTTCGCGTGCTGCACGATACGTCCCACGCACTCGCGGAGCTGCGAGACCGAGCCGGGCGCAGAACTGATCGTCTCTGCAATCACCGTCTGTATCGAATCGATGACGATTACTTGAGCCCGTGCCTCGGTCGCCTGCTGGAGAATGTTATCGAGCGACGTGTCCGCCAGCAGGCGCAGCGCCGTATTCTCCATGCCGATGCGATGTGAACGCTGCGCAACCTGCCGCAGCGATTCTTCGCCGGTCGCATAGCAGACGTTGAGTCCGGGTGGCAGGCGGCCGGCTACCTGTTGCAACAAGGTCGACTTGCCCACACCGGGATCGCCGCCCAACAGCACGACGGACCCCGGGACCAGTCCACCGCCGAGGACCCGGTCGAATTCCGCGAATCCGGTCGGGAAGCGCTTGTCCGGGTCGTCGATCAGGTCCGCCAGCCGCGCGGGCGCGCGAGAGCCGCGCTGGTTTCTTGGCGTCGCCGCTATGGCGGTCTGCTCCAGCGTATTCCATGCGTCACAGTCCGGACACTGCCCCTGCCACTTGACGCTATGGGCGCCACAGGCTGTGCATACGTAGGCTGTTCGGGGCTTGGACATCGGGTGATCCGGGGCTCACGGCAGGCCGCCTAGTGTAGCGGCAGACACCTCCCCGGGGCAGCGAGACCGAAACGGACAGCCAGAACGCCGTGTTTCTTGAGCAATTCGGACAAAAAAGGCTGCGAGCATCCGTCGAATTCCAATGATTGCAAGGCCTTGGAGACCCGGCAGGGCGAGAAAAGTGCCAACCCTTTCTCATTAATCCGGCTTGCAATTTCCTATACTCGCCCACGTTATGTAGAGAACTCCGCTTGAACAGACTCAATAAAGAACAACGTGACCGGCTGGTCACACTGGCCTTTGTCGGCATCCTGCTGGTCGTCATGTACGGCCCCGGCGCCCCGTGGTTCGTCGGAGCCGACCGTTTCCTGTACGACCAGCTGGCGACGCGGGTCAACAACCCGGTCCTGGATGATGGCCTTATCGTCACACTCGACCCGAGCAAGAAAGATCCCGGGACACTCGTGGACGAATTCGGCCGCCTCCTACGTATAGCCAAGGAATACGGCGCACGCCGGATCGTGCTGCCTGCGCCTCCTGCGATCGGAGACGATGCGGAGCTGCCCGGCTGGGCGGCCGGGCTTGGCGACGGAGTCCCGGTTTTCGTGTCCAGCAGGCATCGTCTTGCCGATGTCGCGACCCGGACTGGATTTCTCGAAACCGATCCCGACAGTGACGGCATCCTGAGGAGCTCGCGCCTTTGGCAGCTCTATGACGGGGCGATGTCGCCATCGCTGCCGCTCGCCGTAGCGCTCTCGGACCCAGAGCACGCGAATAACCTGAACATGTCGTCGATCGACGATGCGATCTACCTGTCGAACTACCAACCCTTGGCGCGCATCGACGCGTCCGACCTGCTGGACGGAACATTTGCAGAATCCGATATCGCCGGCAAGACCGTGTTCATCGACACCGAGATGCCGCTGGTCGCTGCGATAGCCGTTTTGCCGTCTGGCCAGTACGTCACGAGATCGGAAATCACTGCCTCGCTGCTCGCAAACCTGGAACAACAGGAGGCGATCACTGCCCCGAGTTGGGTCAACGCGCTGCAATGGCTCATTCCGGCACTGCTGGCAATCATGGCGGTTCTGGTGATGCCCGGACGCTCGCGCAGCGACATCCTTATCATGACCGCGATCCTGGCGGTGGTACTCGTGCTGGCTGAAGCGCTCACGCTCGCCATAATGAAAATTCGAATCGACCTGGGTCGTCCGCTCTTCGTCGTGCTTGGCGCTGGCATTCTCACCTGGTGGCTGACCGGTCAGCTCAAACAGGTAAACGCACAGGCGTTCAAGCGTGGCTCCGCATTCCTTGCGGCTGGCCGCCTCGAGCCTGCGTTCGCAGAGTTTCGCCGTTGCGAACCCAGCGAGACGCTGGCCTCGGCCATGTACAAGCTGTCTCTGGCATTCGAGGAACAGTCCAAGCCCGAGCGTGCCGAAGCGGTCCTGGAGTGGCTGAAGCGAACCAATGGCTACCCGGAAGGCGACCCCCGGTCCAATGACCGCCCCAAAGGCACGCCGAAGCGGCTCGGGCGGTACGTCATCGAACGCAAGATCGGCAACGGTGCCATGGGAGCCGTCTATCTTGCGCGCGATCCCCGAATCAATCGCCCTGTCGCTCTCAAGGTCATCCCGCTGGAGAAGGAGTTCGAGGACGAAGAACTGGAAGAGGCGCGCGTCCGTTTCTTCCGAGAGGCCGAATCCGCCGGTCGCCTGACGCATCCCAACATCGTCACCGTCTACGATGCGGGCGAGGACAAGCATCTGGCCTACATAGCGATGGAATATCTGCCGGGAGCGCCATTGACCAGGTTTACCGATCCGAAGAAATTGCTGGCACCACGGAAGGCCCTGGGCCTGTGCGCCAGGACGGCGGAAGCCCTGGATTACGCCCATAACCAGGGCGTAATACATCGCGACATCAAGCCGGCAAACCTGCTCTACAACCTCCGCGATGACAGCCTCAAGATCAGCGACTTCGGTGTGGCGCGACTGACAGACAACAACCGTACCAAGACCGGTATCGTTCTCGGGACCCCGATGTACATGTCGCCGGAGCAGCTGAACGCGGAACCTCTGACTGGCCTTTCGGACTTGTTCTCGCTTGGTGTTACGCTATATGAGCTGCTGGTCGGAGAAGCGCCCTTTAATGCCTCCAATATTGCAGTGTTGATGTCGAAAATTACCGGTGACGATCCCGCCCCGGTTTCGAACAGGCGCCCCGGGATACCACCGAGCGTCGATGCAGTATTATTGAAAGCTCTGGCCAAGAGGCCGGAGAACCGATTTTCAAATGGTGCCGAAATGGCGATCGCGCTCCGTAACTGTGCGCGTTATGCCTCGTAGCGCCGCGGATGAGTGACTATCCAGAATGAGTCTCCGAGGCAAGATCAGGATCTCCGAGATCACGGACACCGGCCGGGTTCGGGAGCACAACGAGGACGCCATTGGCTCCGATCCCGATGTCGGTCTCATGGTCCTGGCGGATGGCATGGGTGGCTATAACGCCGGCGAGGTTGCCAGCGGCATAGCGGTCCAGACCATCACTGACCTGGCCCGGGAGGGCGCGGCCCGCGAGGAACGAAATGACGTCGACCCGACGACCGGCTGGATGCGCCAAACCATCGTGCTGCGGGACGCCGTGGCCAGGGCCAACAAGATTATTTTCCAGACCGCCCAAAGCCAGAGCCATTGCGAGGGCATGGGCACGACCCTGGTCGCCGCCATGTTCTATGACAACCGGGTCTCGATCGCCCATGTCGGGGACTCCCGGGCCTATCGCGTGCGGGGCGACCGGTTCGAGCGCCTCACCATGGATCACTCCCTGCTCCAGGAACTGGTCGACCGCGGCTTTTACTCCCAGGAGGAGGCCCAGCGCTCGACCAACCGAAACTATGTGACCCGCGCTCTCGGAGTCGAACCGACCGTGGAGGTCGAAGTCCAGGAGTTCGAAGTCGTCCCCGGCGACGTTTATCTGCTATGTTCCGACGGGCTGCCCGACATGGTCGAGGACGACGATATTCACTTAACTATCAGGACTTTTAATGCTAGTCTTGATGTGGTTGGTCAACAGCTCGTGCAGTTAACGAACGATCATGGGGGCCGTGACAACGTGTCCATCATGCTGGCGCAGGTGGTCCAACCGTTCACGGCGAAGCGGGGCTTGGTGCAACGCATTGCGAATATGTTTCGCGCGTGATGCGCGCGGCGCACCCTGGCTTAATAAAAACGTAGTTCGCTCTTACTCAAGACGGCAGAGACAGTATGGCTCGCTTAATACTCAGTCTGGATAATCAGGTTCTCGCGGAATACAACATGTCGAAGGAACGTTACACGATCGGTCGATTGCCCGATAACGACGTTCGTATCGACAATCCCGCAGTGAGTGGCCATCACTCCCTGATCATCAACATCCTCAACGACTCCTTCCTCGAGGACCTGAACAGCACGAACGGAACCTACGTCAATGGCAAACTGATCAAGAAACATGCGCTGCAGCATGGCGATGTCATCACGATCGGGCACCACCAACTCAGGTTCGCTGACGATCGCTCGACGGAAAAAGAGCAGGACGAGTTCGAAAAGACCATGGTCATTCCGGCGGGCCAGCAAAATGCCGAACAGCTGGCCAAAGCGGAGGCTGCCGCTGACCGGGCTGCCGCGCGGAGGGTCAAGGATGAGCGTGTCGACGTCAAGGTCGAGATGCCGGAACCGGAACGCAAGAAAGCTGCTCCGGCAAGCCCGAGGCCCAGCGCCACGGTAACCCCGCACCCGCATACTCGCACGGCTACCGGCATTGACCCCAGCAACGCGCCGCAGGCGCTGCCGCTGGCCAAACTCCAGGTTCTCAGTGGCGCATTCGCCGGCCGCGAACTAGAACTCACCAAGGCGCTGACCACGCTGGGCCGCCCGGGCGTACAGGTAGCCGCCATTACTCGGCGCAAGGAAGGCTACTTCATCGTCAACGTCGAAAGCAGCAAAGACGGCGGATCCCCGCTCGTCAACGGGCAGTCGATCGGCCAACAGGCGCGCAAACTTGCGGACAACGACGTCGTCCAGATCGCCGGCGTCAAAATGGGTTTTTTCGTCAGCTAGCAGACTGTTGAAAAACCGGCTGCCGGTGCAAGTCACTGATGTCTTGCCGGTCGATCAATAACGCAGGTGAGTGATCGAGTCCGGGCCGGTGCCGGACTCGCGACGTTGCTAAGGGGCCGGACGCCAATTTTGACCGCGTGCCAGGCACGCCGCGCGTTAACCGACGCTGCCAGCCCTGTCGATTACGCCGCATACCAGTGTGTAAGGCACGGTACCGGCGTAGGCCGCCAATTCCTCGACCGGCAGACCATCGCCCCAGAGTATGACGTGGTCGCCTGGGCGGTCAGTCGCCCCCGCCCCTAGATCCACGACCGTCAGGTCCATGGATATGACGCCGGCTACCGGAACGCGGCGCCCGTTGACAAGTACCGGCGCCCCGGACGGCAGTGCCCGCGTGTACCCGTCGCCATAGCCGACGGCCACGACACCTAGCCGCGTATTTTCGCGGGCTGTCCACGTTCCGCCGTAGCCGATACTCTCGCCAGCCGCCACGTCGTGTACGGCGACGAGCGTCGATTCGAAGTTCATGACATGCCGAAGCCCGAGCTGCAGAGCCGTATGGCTGCGGAGCGGCGAGATACCGTACAGCGAGATGCCGGGGCGGATCCAGACCTCACCCTGGTGATTCCAGAATGCCGGGTCGCTGACCCGATCATTCCAGCCGAGCAAGGCCGCAGAATTCGCAATGCTGATGTCGCCGTCGAAACCGTCGGTCAACTTGCGGAACCGTTCGATCTGGTCGAGCGACCTGCGATCATCAAGATCATCGGCATTCGCGAGGTGGGTCATCAGGCCGATGGCCCGAACCCCGGCGACCGCCCGCAGTCTTGCCACAAGCCTGGCGGCGTCATCCGTCCGGACGCCCAGGCGATTCATCCCCGTATTGACCTTGAGCCAGACCCGGCAGCGCGCCTGCCCACCGGACGTTTCGAGAAGCTCTAGCTGGTCCGGCTCATGCACTACGAGGTCGCAATGCAGTTCGAGTGCGCTGGCCAACTCGTCGCGATCCAGGACACCACCCATCAGAACGATTGGCGTCGCGATACCGGCGGCCCGCAGTTTCCGGGCCTCCGACAGGCGCGCAACCGCGAGGGCGTCAACCCTGTCGCCCAACGCCCGGGAGACGTTGATGATGCCGTGCCCATAGGCGTTCGCCTTGACGGCAGCAAGGACCTGGCTGGCAGGCTGCCTGCTATGCAGAAGTTCGAGGTTGTGCAACAACGCGTCGAGCCGGATGTCGGCTCGAGCACCAAAGCTCACGGATAGGCCTCGTCCGCGTAAGATTCCGGTACCCAGTTTTCGAATTTCGTATAACGACCCACGAAGGTCAGCGGAAAATCGCCTATGGGACCGTTTCGCTGCTTGGCAACGGTGATATCAGCGATGCCCTTGCGAGGCGTATCCTGGTTGTACACTTCTTCGCGGTAAATAAAGACAATCAGGTCCGCGTCCTGCTCGATGGCGCCTGACTCGCGCAGATCCGACATTACCGGTCGTTTGTCGGTCCGCTGTTCCACGCTGCGATTCAGCTGGGACAGGGCGATAATCGGCACCGACAATTCCTTGGCCAGCGCTTTCAACGATCGTGAAATCTCCGAGATCTCCGTCGCCCGATTCTCCTTGTTGCCATGGACCTGCATCAGCTGCAGGTAATCGAGCACTATCAGGCCCAGACCGTGCTCGCGCTTGAGTCGCCGCGCCCGGGCCCGGACTTCGGTCGGCGACAGCGCGGGGGAGTCATCTATGAAGATCGGCGCGTCCGACATCAACTGGACCGCCGTGTTAATGCGGGACCAGTCTTCGTCCGGGAATCTGCCGGTTCGGAGGTGCGTCTGATCGACACGACCAAGTGACGAAATCATGCGTATCGCGAGCTGTTCAGATGGCATTTCCATCGAAAAGATCGCAGTCGGCACCTTGGCGCCGATCGCCGCATTCTCGGCAATGTTCACCGCAAACGTGGTCTTCCCCATAGACGGCCTGCCGGCAACGATGATCAGGTCGCCTGCCTGCAATCCAGCCGTCAGTTTATCGAAATCGGTGTATCCGGTGGGTATGCCCGTGATGTCGCCGCCGGACTGATGCAACAGGTCGATTCGATCGACAGCCGCAGGAAGTATCTGCTTCAGGGCCTTGAAACCGATGCGGCCGCGGGCGCCCTTTTCCGCGATTTCGAATACCAGCCGCTCGGCCTCGTCTACCAGTTCCGTTGCCGGCCTGCCCTCGGTCGAAAACGCGAGGCCGCTGATTTCGTTACCCGCCTGAATCAGGGACCGGAAAACGGACTTTTCTCGCAGGATTCTCGCATACGCCCGGGCGTTCGCGGCGCCCGGTGTCTCGTTCGCCAGCGTCGCCAGGTATTCCAGTCCGCCGGCAGTACCCAGTTCGCCGCGACTTTCCAGGTACTCAGCGAGGGTGACCACGTCGCAAGGCTGACCCTCGTTGGCCAGCGCAGCAATTCCTGCAAATATGACCCGATGGTCCTTCCGATAGAAGTCTTCCGCGACAACCAGGTCGGCAATCTTGTCCCACGCGGATGTATCGAGCATGAGGCCGCCGATCAGCGACTGCTCGGCCTCGGTTGAATTTGGCGGTACCTTCAGGCGCGCCTCGGCACCCGTCAGGCTACCTCCTTCATCCAGCGCTCGCACCATGCCGCCCAGACCTCTGCTCTGCTATTCCCGCCGTGCCTCAATCGCACCGGTCGCGGGGTAGACAACGGTACCACAGGTCAGCAACGTGTTGAAAAACGGCTTCATGGCGCGGGCAATTGAAACCTGACCCGCGCCGGGCGCCCAAGTGCCGGACTCTTCGGCAGCACGACCGGCCCTGGATCGAACTGGCAACTCCGGCAACCGTCCGGATAACCGTTATTGCTTGCCAGCCGGGAACTAGTCCTCGGCCACGACCCGCACGGTGATGTCGACGTTGACGTCCGAATGCAGGTGCAGCGTGATGACATAGTCGCCGACTTCATGCAACGGGCCGTCCGGCATGCGGATTTCGCTGCGCGACACCTCGACGCCAACCTTTTCGAAAGCCTCGACGATGTCGGCAGGACCGACCGAACCGAACAGCTTGCCTTCGCCGCCGACGTTCGCGCGGATGACCAGATCCATGCCCGTGACCAGTTCCGCACGTGCCTTCGCGGATGCCACCTCCTCCGCCGCTCTCTTTTCGAGATCCGCACGACGGCTCTCGAACTCCTTGAGATTTTCAGGCGTCGCGAGGGCCGCCTTGCCGGTCGGAATCAGGTAATTCCGGCCGTAGCCCGGCTTGACCTTGACGAGATCCCCGATGCTGCCCAGGTTTTCAACTTTATCCAGCAGAATGACGTTCATTTTTCAAACCCGATCAATTAGTTATCTGTTTCGACGCAATCGGTTACTGCGCCTCGTTTCTGCGGGCGCGTGACCGAAAGTCGAACCACGCATCCGTGTAGCCAAGTACCGCCAGTCCCATCAGCAGAATCGCATTCAAGACCGGCAACATCGCGTAAATCAGGAGCAGCGCCAGGAAGGGCAGCGGCCCGTCCGCGTGCAGCCAGTGCACAATAGCCAGGCCCTGCAGCCAGAAGATCACGAACGCAACGAACGCGAAATTCTCGATCCAGGTCCAGTCCACTACCAGCGCCAGCAGCGATCCAATTGCCATCACCGCGGCCAGCACCCGCCCAAAATTCAGGTCGCAGAAGCGCCCATAGGCCGCTTTACGACCTGGCAGGCACTGGTAAAACCAGTAACCTGCCGCCAGTACGGTCACCAGCAGCGACCAGACTGCGATGACCGTCAACGCCGTCATCTGTGGCGCTATCAGTTGCCGTTGCCCATCCAGCAGCGCAGCCTGTTCCTGCAGTCCGGCCTCTCTGAAAACCGTCGCGATCTGCGTCAGCACCACTTCCCAGAACTCAGCCGGATCACTGATGGCAACATGAAACGCCAGCGTCGCCGCGAGCGCCAGTATCACCGAGACCTGCAGCGCCAGTGTCAGCGAACGCGTCGCCCGCACCAGCCCTGCCAGCAGCGCCACCGGCAGCCATGTCATGGCCGCATTCAGGATTGACTCGGCCACCGGGGCCTGCATCAGGAGCCCCAGAGCCGCTACTGCACCGGCGCCTATAGCTCCGGTCAGGAGCGCCATCCGTAACCCGCCGTGCAACGCAACCACCGCCATCACGGCACCGCTCAGTATCTGGGCGAACGGCAGGAAAAAACTGGCCGCCAGTCCCAGAATCGCATTCTGTGGCCGAGCCACCAACCATGCGGCAACAGCCCGCAAGATGCGTCCGGTTTAGTGCCGGTCCGTGTAAGGGAGCAGCGCCAGGTAGCGCGCCCGCTTGACGGCCGTCGCGAGTTGCCGTTGGTAGTGCGCCTTCGTCCCGGTGATTCGGCTCGGCACGATCTTGCCCGTCTCTGTCACGTACGCCTTCAACAGGCCGAGGTCCTTGTAATCGATCTCGGTGATGCCCTCAGCGGTGAACCGACAATACTTGCGTCTACGTGAATAACGATTCATTTTCCGCTCCATCAGGCACTCTTCTCTTCAGCGTCAGACTCGTCATCGATATCGTCGGCCGTTTCGTTGTCCAATTCGTCATCGTCGGACGCATCTTCGTCGTCAGACTGGGCCATCATCGCAGCCTCTGCGGCAGCCTTTGCATCCCGGCGACGCTGCGCCTCACGCTCTTTGACCTTTTCTTCCTCGACCGCAACCGCCATCGGTGATGCCGCTGTGATCGCCTCGTCGCGCTTGATGACCAGATGCCGCAGCACCGCGTCATTGAACCTGAAGGCGCTCGTGATTTCGTCGACCACGTCATGTGCGCACTCGACGTTCATCAGGACGTAGTGCGCCTTATGGACTTTGTTGATGGGGTGTGCGAGTTGGCGGCGACCCCAGTCTTCGCTGCGGTGAACCTGGCCGCCTGACCCAGTTACCATGCCGTGGTAGCGTTCGACCATGGCGGGCACCAGTTCGCTCTGGTCCGGATGAACCAGAAACACGATTTCGTAATGTCTCATTTTGTCCCCTTACGGATTACAGCCTCCCGGTACTGCCGGTGAGGCAAGAGGTATGCCCCGGAGGGCTCCGCCGTTCAGCGGGACGCGAATCCTAACGGAGGTAGCGGCCTCGCGCAAGCAAAACCCCGATGAAATCAGGGAAATAAACGGGCATCCGGGACCTCAGTCCCCGCCTGGCGCGGCCTTCAGACTGCGCTGCCGCAAAGTCTCGTACAGGCAAATTCCAGTCGCCACGGAGACGTTCAGGCTGCTGACGGTACCCAGCATGGGAAGGTTCACCAGCTGATCGCAACGATCGGCCACGGGCGCCCCCAGCCCGGCGTGTTCGCGCCCCATGACCAGTGCCAGCGGCCGCCCGAGTTCCGCCTCGAACAGGCTGGACGGCGCCGCGTCGCTGGTTCCGAGCCGCAGGACCCCGTAGTCGCCCAGCCAGGCGAGCACCCGCACCAGGCTCGGCACTGCGGCAAATGGCAGGACCTCGGCCGCCCCGGCAGCGACCTTGCTGACGGTCGGGCTGAGCCCTGCCGCCCCGTGCCGCGGCACGACGACCGCATCCACGCCGGCCGCGTCGGCCGTTCGCATGCAGGCTCCAAGGTTATGCGGATCCTGCAGCCCATCCAGCAGCAGGAGCAACAGCGGCGGGCCGCCGGAGGCCGTCAGGCTCCGTTCCACCAGCGTCCTGAGGCCGGCTTCGTCGAGGACCGTGCTGCGCTGGACCTCCGCGACGATACCCTGGTGACGGGGCTCTCCGCTTATCTGCGCCAGGCGAGCCCGGTTTGCGGGCTGGATTTCGATGCCCCTCGCGTTGGCCGCATCGATCAACGCAGCAACCCGCGGGTTTTCCGTTTGATATTCAGCAAAGATTTTCCTGATTCGGACCGAGGGTCGGGCGAGCAGTTCCTCGACGGCCCGCAGGCCGGTCACGTAACTCGCCTTGCTCACCGACGCCGCCCGCGTTCGGGGCGGCGGAAGCGATCGCGGCGCACGCCCGCCCGGTCGGCGAGACTGAAGTCTATCCGGCGCGTTTCCAGGTCTACGCGCTGCACGACGACACGCAGGCGGTCGCCCATGCGAAACGTGCCGCCGGTATTCTCACCCCGCATACTCATCGTGGCCGAATCGAACGTGTAGTAATCGTGGCCGAGTGCCGATACATGAACCAGGCCATCAATACCGCATTCATCCAGCTGAACGAAAACACCGAAGCCTGTGACACCAGTAATTGCGCCGTCGAATTCGCGGCCGACCTTGTCTTCCATGAACTGGCACTTCAGCAGCGCCTCGACTTCCCGGGTCGCCTCCTCGGCCCTGCGCTCGTGCGCCGAACAGACTGAGCCGAGCCGCTCCATCCGGTCCGCCGAGTATTCGTACCGCGCCGGCGTCTCGCCACGCAGGATGTGCCGAATGGCGCGGTGTACCAACAGGTCCGGATAGCGCCGGATGGGTGACGTGAAATGCGCATAGGTGTCGAGCGCGAGACCGAAGTGGCCGATGTTGGCCGGCGTGTATTCCGCATGAGGGAGCGACCGCAGCATCGACATCGAGATCGCCGCGCTATCCGGCCGATCCCTCACCTGGTCGACGATCTTCCTGAAGTCCCTTGGCTGGACGTGCTGGGGATGCGCGACCTTGAGGCCGAGACTGACCAGGTACTGTCGCAGCTCTTCGAAGCGCTCCGGGTCAGGCTTGGCGTGGACGCGGTACAGCCCCGGAATCCTGTGCCGCCGCAGGAACTTGGCAGCCTGGACGTTGGCGGCGATCATGCACTCCTCGATCAGCCGATGGGCATCGTTGCGTTCAACCTGGGCGATGCTGACGACCTCACCCTCATCTCCGAGGCGAATCTTGGTCTGCGGAATATCGAGTTCGAGCGCGCCGCGCTTGTCGCGATTTCGCGCCAATGCCTTGTAAAGGCCGTGCAGATCATGCAGTACGTCATGAACGCGCGACGGTATACCGTGATCCCGCTGTCCGGTGAGAAATGCATTGACCTGGTTGTACGTCAGTCGCTCCGTCGACCGCATGACTGCCTCGAAAAAATGCGATCGGGTGACCTTGCCCTCGCTCGAGATCCGCATGTCGCAAACGAGGCAGAGCCTGTCGACTTTCGGATTCAGCGAACATAACCCGTTCGACAGGATCTCCGGCAACATCGGCACCACGCGGTCAGGGAAATATACCGACGTGCCGCGCCGCAAAGCCTCCTTGTCGATGGGCGAGCCGATCTCGACGTAATGGGCGACATCCGCAATGGCGACCAGGAGGCGCCAGCCGCCATTCGACGTCGGGTAGCAATGCACGGCGTCATCGAAGTCCCGGGCGTCCTCGCCATCGATCGTCACGAGTCCGAGGTCCCGCAGATCCTCGCGCCCGCGCAGGGCCTCGGGCGGTACGCGCCTGCCGAAACGACGCGCCTCTGCGCCCACCTCGGCAGGCCAGCCGTCGGGAATCCCGTGTGCGTGAATGGCGATATCGGTCGCGATGCCCTTTTGGTGAGGGTCGCCGATGACGTGTACGACAGTCCCGGTCGCCTGCTGCTGGTCTGTCGGATAATCGAGTATGCGTACTACGACGTACTGCCCGGGCTTTGCCGCGCCGGCCTCGTCTTTCGGCACCAGTATCCGGTGACCGATCCGGGGGTTGTCCGGTATCACGAGACCGATGCCTCGCTCGCGGATGAACTGGCCGGCGACTTCCTCGGTGCCGCGCTCCAGGATTTCAACGACACGGCCGGCAGGCCGACCACGCCGGTCGTCGCCGGTTATTCGAACGACGACGCGATCCCCATCGATGACGGTACGCGCGTCCCGCGCCGACAGGTAGATGTCGTCGCCGCCTGCGTCGGGCCGCAGGAACGCATAACCGTCGGGGTGCCCGATAACGGCGCCGGGCACCAGGTCGAGCTTTTCGGCCAGCAGGTACTCCCCCTGCCGGTTACGCAGGACCAGGCCGGCACGGATCATGCCCTGCAGCCGTTCGGACAGCTGCTCCTGGCCTTTCTGCGACTTCAGCTGGAACGCGCCCTGAAGCTCCTGCTCGGAACGCGGAGCAGCGGCCTCGCGGAGAAATTCCAGGATCGCGTTACGGTCCGGAACCGGGTGTTCGTATGATTTTCGTGTGGTTTTCTTCGACGTCGATTTTCGTTTCTTGGCCAATCCAGTTTGCTCCCGTCGAGCGGCCCGCACCGATTGACAGAACGAGGCACATTTGAGTACAGTGCGCGACCCGCGGCAAGGCAATTGTACGCGGTTTCGCTGTGCCGAGATGGCGGAATTGGTAGACGCGCTAGCTTCAGGTGCTAGTGGGGGTAACCCCGTGGAGGTTCAAGTCCTCTTCTCGGCACCAAACGACTAAGACGGCCCCTGCTGGGGCCGTCGTCGTTTTTCGGACCCGTACAGGGCCCGTTCAGGCCGCATCCAGGTAGCGACCAAACCACTCCAGCATGCGCTCCAGCCGATCCTGAATATAGCTCGGCTTCGACAGTCCATGATTCTGGCCGGGATAGATGACCAGTTGCGTCGGGATGTCGAGGCTCCGCAGCGCCTGGTACATCTGCTCCGAGTTGATCAGCGGTACGTTGAAGTCCTTCTCACCGCACATGAACAGCGTCGGCGTCTTGATCCGGTCAGCATGGAAGAACGGATACGAGATCTTCAGATAGGTTTCGATCGACTCCCAAGGCAGACCCAGCTCATTTTCGTACTGCCAGATATACTGGTCGGTGCCGTATCCCGTAATCATGTTTGAAATTGCCGCACCCGATACGGCGGCGGCGAATCGATTGTCCGTGGCGATCGCGTAATTCGTGTTGATGCCACCGTAGCTCCAGCCACCAATGCCCAGCCGATCCGCATCTGCGAGCCCCTCTGCGACCAGTTTGTCCACGATGGCGTGAATATCGCGAATTTCGAGATTACCCCAATCGGCATAGATCGCCCTCGAAAATTCGCGTCCCCGCCCGGAACTGCCGCGGTAATTGGGCATCACGACGAGATAGCCCCGCGTCGCGAATACCTGCGCGGTCGGGTCGAACTCGTACCCATCCTGTGCTACCGGTCCACCGTGGACATAGGCAATCGTCGGGTAGCGGATGCCCTGGCGGAAACCGGGTGGTTTCACGAGCATTGCGCCAACCCGGGTGCCGTCGTCGCTGACCGCATCGAAGGACTCGACGCTGCCCCAGTCGAAGCTGCCAACGAGTTCGCCGTTGTGATCGCTTAGCATTCGGCCGTCGGCAGCCCGGTAGATTTCGGTCGGCCGCTGCCCGAAGGATGCTGCAACGACGAGGCCACGGGGACCGACCTCGAACGAATTCACGACACCGGCCGTGTCGTTCCCCGGGAAAATCTTTCTGACCGCGCCGCCGCGCGCCGGCACACTGGCAGCAGATCGCACGCGATCATCTTCAAATACGAAATACAGTGTCCGGCCGTCGCTCGACCACTTGACGGACGCGGCATTCCTGTCGAGATCACCGGCGGGTAGCTGTGGGTCGCCGCCAGTGACCGGAATGACTGCCAGGTCATCCGGGTCGTAGCCGGAGTATTTGGCGGGCCCGCCCCGCAGATAGGCGATACGATTTCCGTCGGGGCTGAAGACCGGGTTCGAGTCCGGCCCCTCCCAGGTGGTCAATTGCCGCGCCTCCGCGCCTGCCTCGGCGGCGGCAACGTAAATGTCCGAGTTCTGGTGTCGATCCGGGTCGCCCTGCCGCTTGCTCGTGAAGGCAATCATGCGTCCATCGGGCGACCAGGCAGGATCCGTGCTGTCGTAGGGCCCGTCTGTCAGGAGCGTTGCTACACGCCCTGCAAGTTCGAACAGATACAGCCGCTCGTATCGCCGGGCAAGGTGATCGAGGCCGTCCCGCTTGAACCGGTACCGGTCGATGACAATCGGCTCCGGTGTATCGTTCTTCTTCTTGTCGTCTTCCTGCCCGGCATCGTCTTTCTTCTCGGGATCTCGCGCAACGATGACCAGGCGCCCGCTATCGGGTGACCATTCGAAGTCCGAAACGCCGCCGGGCAACTCGGTCAGTCGTGCGGCCTCGCCTCCCGCACGATTCAGCAGCCAGACCTGGCTCACGCTCTTCGGGTCGTCATCGCCGTCGGCGGAGGCGCTCTCCCGTGCCGCCAGGAATGCGAGGTATTTTCCGTCGGGACTGAACCTCGGATGGCCCTCGCTGCTGTCCTCGGTGTGGGTCAATTGAATCCGGCTCGCACCGCTCCAGTCGACCATGTAGAGATCCGTCTGACGCTGATCCTTATCGACATCGGTCGACCTGACCGAGTAGGCAACCCAGTCGCCGTCTGGCGAGATCGCGGTATCGCTTACATCCCTGATCTTATGTACGTCGCTTGACTGGAAGAGCCGCAGACCGTCGTCCTGAGCGATCGCCCAGGACGGAATCAGCGCACTTGCGGTTACTACGACGCAAGATTGCACAGTCGACATAAGGCTCCGACTTCGTTTCCTGTTCAACGTGAAACTCCTTCGACCGGCTGCCCGGACGACAGGGCAGCAAGAAACGCAACAAACTCCCGCACTTTGCCACGATTTGAGCAGTGATGCCTCAATCACCCCCAAGATCGATCACGCTTGGAGAAACACCTGGCGAGCTCATGGCTCGGAGCCCCCTGCCCTTCGGCGGCGCTGCGATCAATCGCCTGTCGGCGCGGTATAATTGATTGTTTTTGGGATCGTTTCCCGAATACCGCGACGATCCTCAGCGCGCTGCTGCCGGCCGCGGCCCGAGTGTGGCGCGCCGCCGGCAAAGGCCCGTCCTGGAAGCATGAGCGAGCCTCAGCGCGGGCCGGCGATGACCGGATCCGGATTGCGCGCCCCGCAATCGGCATGTTAGGGTGTGGCTCATCTGGCGCATTCCTGTCCTTGTCCGTTCGCACTGACCTGAGCGCCCCTGGTGCGGGAATTCGCGTGCAGTTCGCACGCAAGTTGCACCCACTCAGCCCCGCTGTACCCAGCCGTTTCCGGGGCGACTTCACAATATATGCGGCGCCCCGGCGCAACTGATTCAAGACAAGCGGAGACCAGATCGATGAGCGATGCAGGCAACACTGTAGGCTTCGAGTACACGCTGAAGCTCGAGGAAGCCCTGTCAGATCTCGCTATCGACGACACTTCCTCGGTAACCCTGAAGCCTGAAGATGCTTACGGGCTCGTCAAGGACGATGCATTCCGGGAAGTGCCGATAGATCAGATCCCGGAGCCCGCGAGACAGGTCGGCACACAGCTTCGGGCCGACGGATACAACGGAGTGATTCGCGTCCACGAGGTGAAAAGCGAATCCGTGGTGCTGGACTTCAATCATCCACTGGCGGGCCAGACACTGACTTTTGCCGTCCGAGTCCTGGCGGTCGGTTGAGTCGACATTCCCTTTAAGTCTTTTTGAGAAAAAATCATGCCGATGTCATTCGATGCAGCCCAAACGGAAGACTACAAGCTCATCTCGGTCGAGCGCATGCCGCCGCCGGGCGAAGAGCCGGCCAAGGACTGGTATCGCTACAGGATCGCCCTGGGCCCGAACAAGATCGTCGGCTACAGGCGCGGCAGCCTTAAGGCCGTGAAAGAACACGTAGCCGGGGTCATTGCACAGTTGAACGAGCGCCGCTCCAGCAAGTCGAGGGGCCGGGTACATCTCCCGCGATCAGAAAAGCGCACGAAAACTGCCTGACATTCGTTCCCCTCCCAGAGCCTTCGCCACCTATCCGCGCCGACCCTTGCTATACTCGGCGAGGTCCGCTTGCCACTCGAGGATAGGGCCATGAGACCAGTTTCCGCAGCGCTCGGCTTTCTGCTTCTCGTCAACGGATCCTCCTATGCGCAGGATACTCAGGTGTATCGCTGCTCCCTCGGCGACCTACAGCGCCGGGTCGAGGTGTTTCACGAAACCGGCGTAACGGTCCCCTGCGAAGTTCACTATTACAAGGACACTGAGGCGCCCGGCGAACGGCAGGTTCTCTGGAGCGCGTCCAGCGTGGAAGGATTCTGCGAAACCAAGGCGGCCGAGTTCGTCGGGCAGCTGCGTGGCTGGGGCTGGGATTGCACGGCAGATGCAGCACCGCCACCGGAACCCAGTATTCCAGCCGACGATACAGGTGACCTGGCGCCGAGCGAGCCCGGCGAAGAAACCGGCTCCTGAGCCCCGGTCCAGGGCGGCGTTCTCCTCGCTGCCTGTTGTTGCGAGACAAAGCGCGTCTCCCGACGACCAGGCGGGCGGCTGATGGTGTGCCGAGCGTTTTCCTGTACCATGCGGCGATCCCGTGTGCCCAGCCAGTAAAGGATCGACATGCAGGAATTCGTAGACAGCGTGAACACCGTCGTCTGGAGCCCGGCCCTCGTTTACCTGGCGCTCGGCGTGGGGCTGATGTTCTCCATCCTGACCCGCTTCCTCCAGGTCCGCTTGTTCCGGGAAATGCTGCGCCTGATTGTGGTCGGCAAAGCTTCGGAACAGGGCATCTCGTCCTTCCAGGCCCTCGCGGTTTCCTTATCCGGCCGGGTCGGCACCGGCAACATCGCCGGAGTTGCGGCTGCCATCGGTTTCGGTGGTCCCGGCGCCGTGTTCTGGATGTGGGTCGTCGCATTCCTGGGCGCCTCGACAGCCTACATCGAATCGACGCTGGGCCAGATCTACAAGGAAGTCAATGACGGCCAGTACAGAGGTGGACCTGCCTACTATTTCGAAAAAGCGCTGGGTCAGAAGTGGTATGCCTGGATCTTCGCTCTTGCAACGATCCTGGCTACCGGTGTCCTGCTGCCAGGCGTTCAGGCCAACAGCATAACCAATGCAGCCGAGGTCGCTCTCGGTACGCACGGTATGGTCGAAACCGTACTCGGTCCGATCAGCACCACCAAGCTCGTCACGTCGCTGGGCGTTCTCATCGTCTTCGGGTTCATCATCTTTGGCGGCGTCAAGCGCATTGCGCATTTCACACAGGTCGTCGTGCCGTTCATGGCAATCGGTTACGTGCTCATGGCCTGCGTTATCGTGATACTGAATATCGCCGAACTGCCCCACATAATCGGCATGATCATTGACGATGCATTTACGCCAATGGCTGGTGCAGGGGCTGCCATCGGCTGGGGCGTAAAGCGCGGTATCTATTCGAACGAAGCCGGCCAGGGCACGGGCCCACATGCGGCGGCCGCATCCGAAGTCGAGCACCCTGCCCAGCAGGGCCTCGTACAGGCTTTCTCGGTATACGTGGACACGCTATTCGTATGCTCGGCAACCGCCTTCATGATCCTGATAACCGGCGCCTACAACGTCCATGATAGAAGCGGCGGCTTTATCATTCAAAATATCAGCGCAAATGCGGACGCCAATAGCCCGGCATTCACGCAATACGCACTGGAGACGACAATTCCCGGTATCGGCGCTCCGTTCGTCGCCATCGCCCTGTTCTTTTTCGCATTCACGACCGTACTCGCGTACTACTACATAGCGGAGACCAACGTCGCTTACATACGCCGCTCCATCCCTGTTCCTGGCGTCATGTTCGTTCTCAAGCTGGTGATGATGGGTTCCGTTTTTTACGGCTCCGTCAAGACGGCCAGTGTCGCCTGGGGACTCGGCGACATCGGCGTAGGCGTCATGGCCTGGCTTAACATTATCGGCATTGTGCTGATATTCCTGATGGCCAGGCCGGCGCTCAAAGCCCTCAAGGACTACGAAGCGCAGCGAAAGGCCGGCAGGGAGGTATTCACGTTTGATCCGGAAGGCCTGGGGATAAAAAATGCAGACTTCTGGGCACAGCGACACCGGCAGCATCGGGATCTCGCGAATCTCTGAGCCCAAAAAAATGAAGCCCCCGGCGGCAGGTGCCGACCGGGGGCTGTCCGTTCGTGCATTCGGCGAACGGAATCAGTAACCGGAACTTGCCAGCAGCGCCTCGTAGGAGGCCAACTGTTCCTCATGAACCGCCCTGTCGGCAACCAGCTGTTCGATTTCCTGTTCGAGTTGCCCTGTCCGCTCTGACAGTTCTTTCAGATCAGCGAGGATCAGTACGCGCTCCTCGACAGGCGTATCCTTGGAGATGAGCGCCACTTCCTTGGCGCGCATTTCCTCTTTGATTTGCTTGATCTCTTTATCCCGGGCGTTTATCTGGTAATTCGCCGAGTTGACGTTGGAACGCAGCGTATGCAACTGGGCGCCCGTACGGAAAGCGTCGAGGAAGTCGCCTTCGAGTTCGGCCGGGCAAACGCCGTTGTACTGGCCGCCACCGGCGCCGAGGTTGAAGCCACGCTGCGGCTGGCAGAATTCCCGCAGGCCCTCCGCTCGCCCGGCCTGGTATTCCTGCAGGTCGGGGGCGACGCCGTGCTTGCCGCAGGCCTTCCGGTGATAGCCAATCCGATCGGCCGTGTAGCCGCGCGATCCGTCCTCGAATCCAATCGCCTGCCAGTCACTGCTCAGGCACTCATCTGCACTCATGGTTGCACAACCTGACATGAAAAGTGCTGATGCCAGTGTCAGCAAGATTCCTAACCTGCTATTCATGATCAAATCCATCCGTGAAGCCTGGCACAATCGGCCATCGTCGAATTCAATCTATCAGCCTGAGGCTGAATGCCGCGTGAACACCCTCACAGATAGGATATGCCCTGTAAATCAGGGTCGCGTAACAAGCGTTGCATCACGCCGAATCAGCGACAACTGTGAACTGGATCACACTGGCGCGGAAGATCGCGCCGTGTTGCGCTAGGCGCCAGCGGATGCGCCCCGCGATGTGGCTGCCTTGCGTGCGGCGGGCTTCTTCTTGCGAGCAGCGGCGGGCCGGGTTGTTTTCGGCGGCGCATCGGCTGCGGATGCCGCGCCAAGATCGATCGTAGCGGCTTTCAATTCGTCGAAGGACGCCCTGAGGCACTCGTTATAGAAAGCCGGGTCGGGCATCATGTCCCGGTCTGCAACAGCGCTGATCGTGATCGAATTGTTGTAACTGAGCACTGTCTGGAACAGACCGAGCCCGTGCACGACCGGCCCGAGGCCGTAGGTCGATACCATTCTCGATCCCATTGAGTACAACGGCATGTTCGGGCCGGGCACGTTTGTAATGACCGTGTTGAACAAGGGGGGAATACGGTCGGCGACGCCGGAATTGGCATACATTCTCGCGACCAGGCCCGAAACGGTCGACGGCAGGAATTCAGCGGCATCGGCGGCCAGGTTCGGCCCCATCGTGTGTGTCAGTTTCTTGGCCAGCAACCCTTCCTGATTGACGGCCAAGAGTCGCTCCAGCGGATCGGCGATATCCGACCTGATCCTGAGGCTCATCGCCGTTACCAGGTTTCCGGCCGCCTTGCGCTGCTCGTCCGCGCGGACCGACATGGGGATCATCGCCACCATCGAGTCCTGCGGCAGCTCGTGCTTCGCATCCAGGTAGCGTCGCATTGCACCGCTGCAAACCGTCACCACGACATCGTTCACGGTCGTACCAGGCTGCGAGTCTTTTATAGCCTTGACTTCGTCAAGGCTGAAGCTGCTGCCGGTAAATACGCGGTGAGGCGATACGTGCCCATTGAAGCGAGTGCGCGGCACCGTGAACGGCATGCGCAGCTGACCCGTCGCCAGGCCGCCGACCACCCGGCCAAATGCAGGCGCAGAGCGGTAGAGCAGCCGGCCGAATTTCGCGGGAGCATTTACCGTCCGGATAGCGCTCTTCGTCAGGAGTTCGATCCCCGTCGGCAGTCGTTCCGGGACCCAGGGCTGGGTCGGCTCGTCAACCTCTGCGTCTGGCGTCAGGTCATGAATCGCCTCGGTAATCGCCGCACCCGAGATTCCGTCGATCGCCGCGTGATGAATCTTGGTGACAAGGGCAAAACTGCCTTTCGGCACGCCATCGACGTTGTCCAGGCCTTCTATGACATAGGCCTCCCACAGCGGCCGGTTGCGATCCAGCGGGCGAGCGTGCAATCGCGCTGTCTGGATACAGAGCTGGCGCCAGTCACCCGGTTTTGGCAGTGCGATGTGGCGAACGTGAAACTCGAGATCGAAGTCGGGGTCCTCGATCCAGTAAGGGTGATCGAGACTGAGCGGGACACGCACGACGCGCTGCCGGAATGCCCGGGCCTTGTGCAGCCGTTGCTGGAAGAAATTCAGAATATCCTTGAAGGTAACGTGGCCGCCGGGCGCCGTGCTCTGGTCGTAAATCGACAGCGAGCCGATGTGCATCGGAGTCGTACCTGTCTCCAGGTACAGGAATGAAGAGTCCAGGCCGGAAAGCTGCTGCATCGGATTCGTCCTGCTGTTCGTCGCCTTTCCGCTGAAGACATCTCGGGCCGGCGTGCGACCTCAATGATAAAACAAATTGCGTAGCCCGCTTATTTCGAATGGCTGCCAATCCGTCGGATGCTGCCTCAGCCGGTCCGCAATTGCGAACAGGACGGCAGGGTTGAATCCCATGCCGAAATGGCTCGCCACGATACCTATGCTCTCGACCAGCCTGCCGGGCGGCATCCGGGCAATATCGGCAGATACCACCGCGTCCGACCGGCTGTAGATCGCCGTCATCGGTATGCCGCGCAAAGGTTTCCTGAGCTGCCGGATACGTTCACGGATCTGAGCCTCGTCGACGCTGATGCCGGAAACTGCCTCGAAGAGGCGCCAGGCATTGGTCGCACGGGGATCGCCGATCGGACTGCCCAGAGTGATGACCGAACGCACGAGTTTAGGATTCCGGCGCGCAAGTTCGCGGGCGAGCAATCCACCGAGACTCCAGCCCACGAGACTCACCTTGCCGCCGTTTTCGTCGAAGACCTGGTGCAGTCGCGTATCCAGCAGGTGCTCGATGTCCCGATGACGCGACGGCCCGAGATTGCGACCGAGTTCCCAGGGGTATGCCCGGTAGCCCCATGTCTGCAGATAGGACCGCACGATGCGCATGGAACGATCAGACGCAAGGAAGCCCGGTAGCGTCAATACCGCGTGGCCATCACCGGCGGGCAGGTTACGAAGCAACGAACGAGCCGGCAGTAGCCCGGTTGCCTCCGAAAGCGCCCGCGGCACCTCCAGGAAGGTCAACAGCCAGGACGGCGCACGCGGCGCGGGCTCGTCCGTATCGCCCGATTGATCCTGAGATGTCAGCGTTTGCACCGCCCAACTATACACGAAATCCGGGCGGGTCAAGCCAGTCGCTTATTTGACTTTGTTTTTAATTTTCAGTGGCTTGTAACAGAATGCATCAAGCGGAAGCGCCGCTTTCCGCGCTGGCCAGCTGGTCGCGCGCATGGCGGAACTCGGCGGCGGCCCTTGCGAGATAGTCCGAGGCCTCTTCGCCATAGCCGTCGGCTGACGCCGACCATACGCGGTTGACATAACGTTCGCCGGACGCGAAATCGCTCATGATGTCGGCATAAGCCTGGATGCCGTAAAGGTGAACCATGCTCTCGCGCGCATCGGCAAAACGCCGCAAGTCGTCGCGGAGATCCTTGTCAATTCGGTGCAGCAATTCGCCGGTGGGGAGCTGCTGGCGCTCATCGATCAATCGATCCAGGTTCCCGACGATTCGGTCCAGCGCGCCGCCCAGTTCTGCCCTGTTCGCTGTAAGGACGTGCGCCGCCTTGGCCTCGCCCCGCTCATGCCGTTTCGACAGCACGACTCCGCTCAGCGCGACGGCCGCCCCGGGCAGGAACAGGGCCCAGTTGGTCGCTTCGACATCCAGGGCGGTTGCGTAGGCACCGAGGAGGAAGCCGCAGACCAGCATTACGATCCCAATCCTGTTCATTCCGAGCCCCGCTACGACGTTACAACGAAATGAATAGCATGGCCGACACCGACCAGTGCCTCGCCGACGATCAGGCCCGCGGCGATCGGTATGCCAACGCTCTCGCTCCAGGATTTGCCGACCTTGCGGTCCGCGATCTCGCGGCACAGCGTGCCCAGTGCATAGGTCAGCACGATATTGAAAGGCAGGTAAAATCCCAGTCCGACCGTGATCCCCAGACCGCCGACCAGTGCCGACAGGATGCCCCCGAGTGCCGCCCCGGCAATGTACTTTTCGACCGGTACGTTGCCGCCCATGATGCCTTCCACCATGCTGGCGAGTGCCTGTCCTTGCGGTGCCGGCAGCGCGGTGCTGCCGAGCGTCATGGCCTCGTGAAGCACGAAAATCAGCCCGATGATCACGAATGGCCCCAGCCATGCACCGATGAACTGGCCGAACTGCTGCATGCGAGGTGTCGCACCGACCAGGTACCCCGTTTTCAGATCCAGCATCAGGTCCGTCGCCTGCGACATCGCAACACAGGTTGCGGCACCCACCGTGATCGCCGCGACGATCGAGTCGCCGCGCTCCATCCCTGCCGTCAAAATGATCAGGAGAGTCACTCCGATCAAGGTCATGCCGGAGAGCGGCGACCAGTTCGTGCGCCCTATGGCTTCCGACAGGATGATGCCCGACATCCAGATCCAGAGCGTCCCGAGCAGCGCCATCCCGACGCCACGCGCGATACCGACGGAATCGACAGACGTAATCGCTATGAAGCCGAGAAGAACCGCAGCACCGATGATCGCAAGATAGAGGAGCCGGATCGGCATTTCATCGGCTGCGCGATGACCACCCATTTTGGCAGCGTTCTGCATCGAGCGCACGGTGCTCAGGATCAGCGGCAGGGCCAGCAATACTCCCGTGATTGCGCCTCCTATTAGCATGCCGATGCCGAGCGGCCTGTACAGCAGGACCCGCAGTTGATTCGGGTCGCTGACCAGCGCTCCGGCAGAATCGAGCGGAAATCCGTCCGTAACCGCCAGCATTGGCGACAGGAACCAGTAGGCGACGAAACCGCCGATGATGAAGGCAACACCGCCACGACCGGCAATGAAACCCACGCCAATCGTCATCAGGGACAAGTACCAGATGCCGTTCATGTAATCCGGCATACCGATCAGGCTGCCGATCCCCAGGTTCTCGACACCGCTCAGCTTTGATACAAGGTGCACGGCGGCGCTGACCGCAGCCGCGCCCAGCAGAAGCACCGCTTTGTGGATACCGGCACCAGGCGACTTGAGGATCGTTGCGACCGCGACACCGCCAGGGAAGGTCAGCCGCTCGTAATCGATCATATGGCGCCTGAGCGGAACGATGAACGCTATACCCATAAACGCGCCCGCGACGCAGCCGAAGGTCAGCAGGACCGGATCGAATCGATCCCCGTACCCGAGGATGAAAATGGCCGGGACCGAAAACATCATTCCGGAGGAGGCGCCGTTCACGCCACTCGCGATGGTCTGGACGATGTTGTTCTCGATGATGCTCTTGCGACGGAGCATGCCCCGCAGTATCCCGAAGCCAAGGATCGCGGCAAGCTCGGAGCCCTCGATCGAGAACCCCAGTATCAGGGCCGCGTAGCCTATCGAGATGGCGATGACCACGCCGAGCAACCACCCGACGATTACGGCATGCCAGGTCAGTTCCGGATACGCCCTGCGCCCAGGTGCCGTAATGGTCTCAGCCATTGATTCCCCTTTCAAAAGTCATTCTTATTCGTTCTGGCCGCACTCGTGGAACGGCCGAAAGCGTATCACAACCGTTCGAGGCGCGCCGGCAGCTGGCCGGTGTCCAGGACGTCATTCAATTCCTCTGCCAGTTCGATACATGCGTTCACGACCTCGCGCCATATCCGAACCCGTCGGAATTCCGGCATCCGCTCGAAATCGGTCCGATCCGGCACCTTCGAATCGGGCAGCCGTGCAATGAAATCCGGAGACGGGCAAACGAGGACAACCCTGTCGATGCTCGACGGCCGATGGCGCCTCCAGGACAGCTGCCGATCGAACCAGCCGGGCTTTAGCCATTCAAAGAAATGCGGAAAAAGAGCAATTCGACCGGCCGGCGCTGCCTGTATGTCGAGGTGATAATCGATGACACCGCCGTCGCGATACATGCCGCGCGGCGCTCCCGGAATATCACGCACGCCCTGCAATACCATCGGTATGGCGCCCGACGCAATGATCGCATCCCGCACGTTGCTTGCTGCCAATGGCACACGGTGAATCGGGAAGTCGTCCATTCCGAAAAATGGCGGGACTTCACGCGCATCGTAGAAAAGCCCGCGATCGAAAAAGGCGCCGAGAGCTCGCCGGTGCACGAGGTTTGCACTCATCGCCAACATCAGTCCGGCGCCCAGTACAGCCCTGGATTCCGAGGCCACCAGGTGCCTTGCCCGGACCGTCATGATCGAAGTCCGGATGGAGGGGTGTGCCAGCATGTCGCTCGCGCCGCTCGACCCCAGGATCGTGTCCAGGATTTCGGCGGTGCGGGCCGATATTTCGGCAGCATCCGGCCTTTCGGTGTAGGTCTGCTCCAGGTACGCGGCCTCGAAGCGCTCGATTGCGGCGATCGGATCTTTTTGCGCGAAGCAGGCAAAACGCCACGCGCCGATCGACGAGCCGAGCACGTGTACGGAACCCGGGATTTTGGGCAGGACGCGCCGCAGGAGGACGCGGTCCAGCTGGCTCAACACCAGCCACTTGGCGCCGCCCGACGCACCCAGGATGGTTCCGATGATCTCTTCGGAGAACCCGTGGCCGCGGATCATGTCGTACGCGCCGGGACCTGCCTTGAAAACCAGATTGCGCCGCATGTTTCTCAACCGGAAATCCTGGTTGCGCCTGTCTGCCGGGCCGTGGGCCGGCCGCCGCTGAAGGCCGGTCGGGCCGCGAATTGTACCAATTCCAGGGGCGCCGGCAGCCCTCGGGAACCAACGCGCGGGAGAAGCAGTCCCATGACCAAACACAGCGTGGGTCGAAATCGCGGTCGATGCCCTTGACCGCGCGGCGATTTGCGCTACCGTGCTCCAGGACACCGCAGGACTTCAGCCATGGATTTCCGGATCCCGATATTTTCGACTGCCGCTGCAATCGCGCTCGCTGCCGGAGTGACGCCGGCGCTAGCGCACAGCGACCTCGAGAAGCCACTGTATGTCGCGTCCGATGGCTCCGACGACGCCGATTGTCTCGATCCGGCCAACCCCTGCCGGTCCCTGTCGAAGGCGCTGACTCGGGCTGGCAAGGGCGGTCAGGTCCGGGTAGCCCAGGGCAGTTTCGTGGTGAACAACCCGGAAGACCTGTTCCATTTGCTGAGCGGTGTGGTCGACGTTCGGGGCGGCTTCCGCCAGGCCGACGATTTCAAGTCGATTTCCGGCAGAACGCAACTGATCGGCGCTCCGCCGGAATATCGGGAGGCGCTGGGCCTCAAGGGATTCGACGTGATCGTAGACCGCAAGGGTCTGCGGGATGACGCTGGCGCTGTGACGAAGGAAATGCTGGCCCTGCACCAGAAGCTGCAAAAAGGAGCCGGTGCGGCGCCTTGCCAGGATGGCCAGATTGCGGGGCTCGGCTGCCAGTCCATCGACCTGCTGTCGCACATGGCTTTCGGCGACTTCAGCGGCGCGCCCTCGGCGGCTGCGGATGTCTGGGGATTCGTGGACCTGAACAGTAACCGGGAGTACGCGATCATCGGCCTCGACGCGGGCACGGCGGTCGTAGACGTGAGCGATCCGGAAAACCCGGAGCAGATCGGGTTTGTCCTGGGCCGGATGGCGATCTGGCGGGACATCAAGGTAGCGCAGTTTTTCGACAGGCAGGCGGATCGCTGGCGCGCATACGCCTATGTAACGACGGACGGTGCGCCGAATGGCTCGTCGGACGGACTGGTCGTCATCGACCTGACCGGTCTGCCGAATTCGATCGACACGACAGGCTACACCAGCGACTTTACGGCCGCCCACAATGTCTTTGCGACCAACACGGACTTCGGCACAGGATTGCCGCTGGCCGCCTCCGCGCAGGCGATCATCGTCGCCGGCTCGAACAACGGAGCAGGACGATTCCGCGCCTACACGCTCGATAACCCGGCCGCGCCTGCATTCGCGAGCATGCCCGCCGGTACGAGTTCCGATTACATGCACGACGCGGCATCCATGATCATCACGGATGCCAGGAAAGACACACAGTGCGTCAATTCGGGCTCTTACTGCGAGGTCCTGTTCGACTTCAACGAAACGACGGTCGATATCTGGGACATAACGGACATATCGAATCCCCAGCGACTGAGCCGAACGCAGTATCTTAATCGCGGCTACGTGCATTCCGGCTGGAAGTCCGAGGACAACATGCACCTGTTCGTACAGGACGAACTGGACGAACAACGAACCGGCCTGAATACGACGCTGCGTTCCTTCTCCCTGCAGGACCTGCGTGAGCCGACGCAGGAGACTGGCTGGACAGGAACCGTCGCTGCCATAGATCACAACGGTTTCGTACGTGGCAATCGCTATTACATGTCGAACTACAGTCGCGGCCTGACCGTGCTCGACATCACGGACCCCGCCAGGCCCACCGAGGTCGGTAACCTGGATACGTACCCGTTTTCGGACACTGCCGCCTTTGTAGGCGCATGGGGAACCTACCCCTACTTTCATAGCGGGACGATCGCGATCAGCGACATCGACAGCGGCCTGTATCTTGTCCGGGATCGAAGCCTGGACGTGCCCGCCGGTCGCCTGGGTTTCGGTCAGCCCTCGTTTGCCGCCACCGAGGGCCAGACCGTGTCCCTGCCTGTATTCCGGGAGCTCGGCTCCAGCGGCGCAGTCAGCATCGATTACCAGGTGCTGCGGGCCAGCGCCGACGACGCCGACTACGTCACCCAGTCGGGGGTGCTTACCTGGGCAGACGGTGACGGTGCCGCCCAGGCAATCGACCTCGGCATAATCAATGATGGCGTCTCCGAAGGAATGGAGCGTCTCCTGGTGCAACTGGTCAACCCGACCGGCGGCGCAACGCTCGGCAATACGAATACGGCCAGCATTTACGTGAGCGACCCGGGCCAGTCCGGCGAGATCGCGTTTCTCGACGCGTCGATCGACAAGAACGAACGTGACCGTGCCGCGACCATAATCGTGCGCCGGCTCGGCACGGCGCTCGGCTCGGTGAGCATCGACTATGCCGTATCCGGCGGCAGCGCGGCGCAGGGTACCGACTTCGACGGTGACATCTCGGGAACGCTTACGTGGTCTGACGGCGATGGAGATCCCAGGTCCTTGCGCCTGGCGCTCATAGACGACACGGTCGCCGAATCCGCGGAGTTCCTCGAGCTGAGCCTGACCAACCCACAGGGCGGGGCTGTCATCGGCACGCTGTCGACCGTGAGAATCAACATCAGCGACAACGACACGGTGTCATCGCCACCACCTCAGCCGCCGATACCGCCGGCTGGCGGCGGGAGCGGCGGCGGGTCGACGGCGCCGGTCGCGCTACTGGTCTTGCTTGCGGTGCTGGCGACCCGGGTCAGTCGAAGGGGTTGGTCCGCACGATGGTCTGTTCGCGGTCGGGACCGGTGGATATGATGTCCAGCGGCACGCCGACGAGCTCCCCGATGCGTTCCAGGTACTTGCGAGCATTGGATGGCAGCTGGTCGTAACTGGTTACGCCGACTGTTGATTCGCTCCAGCCGGGCATGTCTTCGTAAACCGGCTTGCACTCCGCCAGCCGATCCACCATGACCGGCGGCTCGTCGAGCGGGTTGCCGTCGATTTCGTAGCCTACGCAGATGCGGATCGTCTCGAGCCCGTCCAGGACGTCCAGCTTGGTGACGCACAATCCAGACACGCTGCTGTGGATGATCGACCTCCGGAGCGCAACTGCGTCGAACCAGCCGCAGCGCCGCCGCCGGCCCGTCGTGGCCCCGAATTCTGCGCCGACGCTTGCCAGGTGCTCGCCGAGATTGTCGAACAGTTCGGTGGGAAAGGGGCCTGCGCCGACCCGCGTCGTATACGCCTTGACGATTCCCAGGATGTAATGGAGCTGGCGCGGTCCGACCCCGGTGCCGGTGCTCGCCGCTGCCGCCACGGTGTTGGACGACGTCACGAACGGATAGGTACCGTGGTCGATGTCCAGGAAAGCGCCCTGCGCACCCTCGAATAGCACATTTTCTCCGGAATCGCTGAGATCCTTGAGCACTCGCGTAATGTCTGCCGTGATCGGCGCAATCGTCTCGACCGCTTGCATAGCCTGATCAAGCGTCTTGCCGAAATCGACGGTATCCGTCTTGAAGTAATGCCTGAGGAGAAAATTGTGATAGTCGAGCACTTCGCCGAGCTTGGCCGCGAATTTTTCGCGTACGAACAGGTCCGCGACCTTGAGTGCGCGACGTGAGACCTTGTCCTCGTAGGCCGGCCCGATGCCGCGTCCGGTCGTTCCGATCGCGGATGCACCGCGGGCCTTTTCGCGAGCCAGGTCCAATGCGACGTGCGACGGCAGGATCAGCGGGCAGCCGGGACTGACGCTCAGCCGCTCGTAGACCGGCACGCCATTCTTGATCAGCGCTTCCGCTTCGGCCATCAGGGCATCCAGAGACAGGACCACCCCGTTACCGATCAGACAACGGACGCCTTCGCGCAAGATGCCGGACGGAATCAGGTGCAAGACGGTTTTCTTGCCGCCAATGACCAGGGTGTGCCCGGCATTGTGGCCACCCTGAAACCTGGCGACCGCGGCGGCCCGATCCGTCAGCAGATCGACTATCTTGCCTTTGCCCTCGTCACCCCACTGGGTGCCGACGACGACAACGTTCCTACCCATACGAACTTCCCGACCGTTGATTCATGCCCTGACTAAAAACAGCAATAGCAAGCCGGCCGCCATCGCGGTCAGCCCCCCCACTCTCAGGCTATTGTCGCCAAGCCTCGCTATGTGGATGACGGCACGGCGAAACCCGTCCGGGCTGATGAACGGCAGCATCCCCTCAAGTACGAGATACAGCGCAACCGCCGTCAAGATATCCTGCCACATACGACTTCCTTCCGAATATCCCGGACATGGAAAAGCCGTAACACGAAGTGTTACGGCCGCCCGTACCGGCTGATAACGGATCCTTACCGCTGCTGACCGCCGCTCGAGCGATTCAGGTAACGGAAAAACTCATTGTTCGGATCGAGCACGAGTATGTCACCAGACTTGCCGACCGCGTTCTTGTATGCATCGATACTTCGATAAAACGCGTAGAACTCCGGGTCCTGGCTGTATGCGTTCGCATAGATTTCCGCAGCACGAGCATCGCCCTCGCCGCGTATGATCTGGGCCTCGCGATTTGAGTCCGCCAGTATGACCGTCCTTTGCCTGTCGGCGGCCGATCGCTTTTGTTCTGCGATTTCCGCGCCCTGGGCGCGTCGTTCCGCGGCAACCCGGGCCCGTTCCTCGCGCATTTGCTGGTAGACGGAGTTTCGCACGTCGTCGGGAAACTCGACCTGCTTGACGCGAACATCGACGAGTTCTACGCCGAGACCCTGCGCCGTCTCCTTGGCTGTTTCCAGCATGTCTCGCATGAGTTCTACGCGCTCGACGGAGATCGCCTCCTGCACCGAGCGTTTGCCGAACTCCGTCACTATCGCATTCTTGATGATTTCCGACAGGCGATTATTGGCTACCTGCAACGCACCGCCAGTGGATGTATAGAACTGCACCGAGTCGACAATTCGCCACTTGACGAAGAAGTCGACCTGTAACGCCAGGCGCTCTGCGGTGAAAATTCGTTCTGGCCGGTCGCTGATCGTCAGGATGCGCTTCGGAAATTTGCGAACCGTCTGGAACACCGGAATCTTGAAGTGTAATCCCGGTTCATATTCGGCGCGTACGACCTCGCCAACCTGCAGCTTGATCGCGAGTTCGCGCTGATTGACCGTGAATGCGGACAGACCGATACCGACCAGCAGCAGGCCTGCGACCACAACCGCATTGAATCTCAGGTTGCTCACTGGCGTGTCCTCCTCGTGCGGCGACTTGGGTCGTCGTCCTGCAACGTGACTCCCGACGCAGGCGCCGGCGCGGTCACGCCTTCGACACCCCCGACCGTGGTCTGCTGGTCATCCCGCTCGATCAACCTGTCCAGCGGCAGGTAGAGGAGATTGCCGCTGCTCTCCGAATCGATGATTACCTTATTGGCGTTGCCGTAAACGGACTCGATTGCATCGATATACAGACGGTCCCGCGTAACCCGTGGTGCCTTCTTGTATTCGTCGTATAACGCCAGGAACCGGGCGGCCGAACCCTCGGCTTCGGCAATCACCCGGTCCCGATACGCCTCTGCGTCCTGGATGATCCTCGCGGCATTACCGCGGGCACGGGGGATCAGGTCCTGGGCGTATTTCTCGGCCTCCAGTATGAACCGGTCGCTGTCGTTCCGGGCCCTCTGAGTGTCGTCAACCGCTTCCTGGACCGCCTGAGGATAGTCCAGCTTTTCGAGTGCGATCGACGTTATAGTGAAACCGGCATTGTAGCTGTCCAGTGTTCCCTGCAGGATCACCTGGGTCCTCGGTGCGATTTCGTCGCGGCGCTCCGTTACCAGGACTTCCAGCGTACTTGTTCCGACGACCTCCCGGAGCGCGCTCTCTGTGATGTCCTGCAGTGTCAGGTCCGGATCCGCAACCTCGAAGCTGTACTTGACAGGATCTTCGCGTCGGTACTGTACGACCATCTGGACGAAGACGTACTGTTCGTCAGCCGTGAGAATCTCGGTACTGTAGCTGTACTTGTCGACGGCATTGGTATTGACGATGTCTACGGATTCGATCGGGTAAGGCAGATGCCAGTGCAGTCCGGGCAACGTCGTCACGGTGTAAGCGCCAAAGCGCTGCACCACGCCGCGCTCCGCTTCATCGACCCTGTATAGGCCGGTGAATGCCCAGGCCACAAGGAGAAGCAGTACGAGCGTCCAGGCGCCCGAGCCGCCGGGACCGGGGCTTCCACCGCTGCTGCCTCGACCGCCGCGACCGCCGATTATTCCGATCAGCTTGCGCTGCCAGTTCCTTACGATCTGGTCCAGGTCGTTCGGCTGGTCTCCCGGCCGCCGCCAGGGATCCTTGCCATTTCCAGAATCATTCCAAGACATCGTTCCGTTTCTTTTACCAAGTTCAGCTATTCGTGGCCGCGCTCGCCGCCAGCGGCGGTGCGCTGCCAAGGACATTTCGATCGAGATTGCTGCGCTTCAGGAAGCGCTGAAAATCCCGCTCATCCAGGTTGATCTCGAGTTCCCATCCACCATCGTCGGACGCATTTTCCCGGCTGACCGCACCGAGGTCGAACAACATCGCGCGCTGCCGGCCCTGGTTCGGCATAAGCCGTATCCAGCCATGTACCATTTTTCGGTGCAGGCGGCTTTCGATCGCCTGCAGCAACAGGGGCAGGCCGTCACCGGTTGCGGCCGACAACCATACCGCACGGCACTCGCCGCCTCGGTCCCTGGTGATCTTCGGTAACCGGCCCAACTTGTCGATTTTATTGTACACCCTTATCTGCGGAACCCCATCCGCATCGAGCTGTTTCAGGACCGAATTGACCTGCCTCAGTCGCTGCCAGCGCCCGGAATCGCTGGCATCGATAAGATGCAGGATCAGGTCGGCCTCACGAGTTTCCTGTAATGTCGCGCGAAATGCCGCCACGAGTTCGTGTGGCAAATCGCGCACGAAGCCGACAGTGTCGATCAAGATCGCAGGCCCTCCCGACGGCAGGCGAATACGCCGCATCGTCGGGTCGAGTGTCGCGAAGAGCTTGTCCTGAACATACACGCCGGCACCCGTGAGCGCATTGAAGAGAGTCGACTTCCCGGCGTTCGTATAGCCGACCAGCGCCACCGTCGGGATGTCGGCACGAACCCTGTTCTGCCGATTCATTGCGCGACGGCTGTCGACCTGTAGCAGGCGCTCGTTCAGCTGCCGAATACGTTTGCCAACAAGCCTCCGATCTGATTCGAGCTGGGTCTCACCGGGGCCGCGCAGTCCGATACCGCCCTTCTGCCGTTCAAGGTGCGTCCATCCACGGACGAGGCGAGTAGAAAGATGCCTCAACTGAGCGAGTTCAACTTGCAGCTTGCCTTCGAAACTCCGCGCCCGCTGCGCAAATATGTCGAGGATCAGCCCGCTGCGATCGAGTACCCTGCACTTGAGTTCGCGCTCCAGGTTGCGTTCCTGGCTGGGACTGAGCGGGGCACTGCTGATGACGAGTTCGGCCTCCGTTTCTGCGATCCTCGAACGCAGCTCCTCCAGCTTGCCGCGACCGATGAAATATCTCGGATCCGGCTTGCGCCGCCCCGCAACGACTTGACCAAGCACGACCGCGCCCGCCGAAACTGCCAGCTCGGCGAACTCATCGCGTTCAGAATCATCCGGTATCCGGTCGGCAGCGGCATGTATCAGGATTGCGCGTTCGCCGGTTTTCGGTCGTTCAAACAATCACGACCTCCGGGATGCAGAAATTCTTAGCCGTCTGAGTCTCCAGGTCCATCATCCGGCAACGGCAGGCGCACGTTCCGCGCCGGCACGATCGTTGAAATAGCGTGCTTGTATACCATTTGGCTGACGCTGTTTTTCAGCAGCACAACAAACTGGTCAAATGAATCGACCTGACCCTGCAGCTTGATTCCATTTACAAGGTAGATCGATACAGGAACCTTTTCCTTTCTGAGTATGTTCAGGAAAGGATCCTGCAACGTTTGCCCTTTAGCCATCTGGGGTCTCCTTATTATTCTAATAGTCCTGCATGTGGACACCGGATCCCATAGTCTGTCCCGCAGCGATCCAGTGGCCGGCCCAAAGCAAGCGAAGTCTATCACAGCCCTATGAGACCATCGCGCGCCTATTCGTTCAATTTTCGTTCTATTTGAAGGGATATGGCGTTCCCGACTCCGGCTTCGAGCGGGTCGACCGTCCGCACCCCCTGCTCCGACCGGAGCCAGGTCAGCTGACGCTTGGCCAGCTGCCGGGTCGCAGCCTGGGCTCGGCGGGCCGCCTCGTGCAATTCACAGTTGCCGTCGAGGTAACTCCAGACCTGGCGATAGCCGACCGCACGCATCGACGGACTACCGGCATGCAATCCGCTCCGAGCCCGCAGTCTCCGCACCTCGTCGACGAACCCGCTCTCCAGCATCCGCTCGAATCGGGTATTGATCCGCGCGTGCAAGGCTGCTCGATCGGCAGGGATCAGTCCGATCTTGAGGTACTCGCAGCCGGCCGGAGCGGATGAGCGATCGGTCTGCCAGGCCGTGAGGCTCCGGCCACTGCCCCGATATACCTCGAGCGCCCGCTGGATGCGCTGGCGGTCGCCGGGCTCGATCCGGGCGGCGGCGGCGGGGTCTACGCGAGTCAGTTCCGCGTGCAATGCGGGCCAGCCAAGCTGCGCCGCCTCCCGGTCGATCTCCGCACGGAGCGCCGGGTCGGCCTCCGGCAACTCCGCGATGCCGCGGGTCAGGGACCGGAAGTACATCATCGTGCCTCCGACCAGCAGCGGAATGCGGCCCGATCTCCGGATGGCGTCGATGTTTTCTGCCGCATCCCGCACGAAGGCGCCCGCGGAATAGGTCTCCTCGGGCTCGCAGATATCGATCAGCCGATGCGGCGCCTTCGCCAGGGTAGCGGCATCCGGTTTCGCCGTGCCGATGTCCATCCCTCGATAGACCAGCGCAGAGTCGACGCTGATGATTTCCACCGGAAAACGTTCGGCGAGCCAGACGGCAAGATCGGTCTTGCCTGTCGCCGTCGGCCCCATCAGGCAGATAACCGGAGCGTTCTTCACCGATTCACTGGCCGCGCAGGAACAGCCGGTCCAGTTCAGCCAGCGTGATCGAGGTCCAGGTCGGGCGGCCATGATTGCACTGATCCGCCCTGTCCGTGACTTCCATCTCGCGCAAGAGCGTGTTCATCTCGGGAATGGTCATTGCCCGATGAGCGCGCACCGAACTGTGACACGCCATCGTGGCAAGCACCTCGTTGATTATCGTTTCGATCCGGTCGCTGCTACCGGATTCCACCAGGTCAGCAAGTATGTCGCGCAGCAGCGTCTCGGCATCGACGCGCCGGAGCAGCGCCGGCGTTTCGCGAAGCAGCAGGCTGGTCGGGCCAGCCCGGCCGAGTGCAAGCCCGGCCCTGGCGAACAGCTCCCGGGCATCCTCCGCGAGTTCCGCCTCGCGCTCGGAAACGGTAACGCTGAGCGGAACCAGCAAGGGCTGGCTCACTACCCTGCCCTCGTCGTAGGACTTCTTCAGCTTCTCGTACAAGATTCGTTCGTGGGCCGCGTGCATATCGACGACGATGAGGCCCTGGTTGTTCTCGGCCAGGATGTAGGTGCCGCCGATCTGGGCGATCGCGAACCCGAGAGGCGGGAATTCTGGCGCGGCGGCAGGTTCGGCAGCCTCCTCCATCGCCGGCGCCGCAGGCGTGGCGTAGGCAGCAAGTGCTTCCCGCACGTCGAGCCTGATCGGTGCCTGCTGGAAGATGCCGCGATTCAGGCTCTGGCGCGATACCGGTGTCGCTCCATGCGCCCCGGGACGAGTGTCGCGAAGCGCCACCTCGACTGCCTGCGCCACGAAACCGTGGACCTGGCGGGCGTCTCGAAACCGAACTTCCAGTTTGGCCGGGTGTGCATTCGCATCGACGGTCGCGGGATCCATTGACAGGTACAGCACGTACGCGGGATAGCGCCCATGAAAGAGTACGTCACGGTAGGCGTGCCGGACCGCATGCGAAAGCGTCTTGTCCGTAATGCTTCGGCCGTTGACGAACCAGTACTGCAGGTCAGGCTGGCTGCGGTTGTATGTCGGCAGCGCGATCCAGCCGGTCACGGCGATGCCCGCCTCGGCGCGTTCGAGGTGCACGGCCTGCGCGGCGAAATCTGCGCCGCAGATCCTGGCAAGTCTTTTCAGCCTGGAATCGGAATCGCCGGCCGCACGCAGATCGAGAACACTGCGGCCGTTGTGCGTGACCGAAAACGCGACATCCGGGCGAGCCAGCGCGAGGCGCCGCAGCCAGCGGTCGATGTGCCCGAACTCGGTCTTCTCGGCACGCAGGAATTTCCGCCGCGCCGGCGTGTTGTAGAACAGGTCGCGTACTTCCACCGTGCAGCCGGCCGGGTGCGCCACCGGCCGCAAATCACCGATCACGCCGTTGTCCGCTTCGGCCTGCCACCCGTTCTCGGCCGCAGCCGTGCGCGCGCAGAGACTCAGCCGGGATACCGACGCGATACTCGGCAGGGCCTCGCCGCGAAAACCCAGCGACACGACCGCCTCCAGGTCCTCCAGGCTCGCGATCTTGCTCGTCGCATGCCGGTCCAGGGCCAGGCGGATTTCGTCTGCCGGGATGCCGGCGCCATCGTCCCGGACCCGGATCAGCTTCGAACCGCCGGCATGGATGTCGACGGAAATCGCACGCGCGCCGGCATCAAGGCTGTTTTCGACGAGCTCCTTCACGACCGATGCCGGGCGCTCGACAACCTCGCCGGCGGCGATCTGGTTCACGAGGTGACCGGGAAGCTTCTGTATCGGCATGACACGGCGGCGCGGCAGGGGAAACCCGCGATTGTTCCAAATGGACGGCCGAAAGTGTAGTGCTCCGGCCTCGCGCCGGGTTCAGCCCATCAGGTGCCGGAGTAGACCGGAATCTGCAATGTCTGTCCGACGCGGATCTGGTTGCCGGACAGCTTGTTCGCGGCACGAATGGCCGACATGCTGACCTTGTATCGTTCTGCAATCTCGCTCAGGGTGTCGCCGCGCGCAATGACGTGCTTGACCGGTTCGGCCGGCTGACGTTTCAGGTTCATGGCGACTTGCGTGTCGGGCGGCGGGTTCGTATAGAAGTAATGACGGATCCCGGCCAGGATCGCATCCGCGAGTTTTGACTGGTGATTCCGGTCTTTTAGCTTCTTTTCTTCTGACGGATTCGAGATGAAGGCCGTTTCCACGAGTATCGACGGTACGTCCGGCGACTTCAGCACCAGGAAGCCCGCCTGCTGGACCTGGCGGCGGTGCACCGTGCCGACACTCGCCAACTGGTCGATCACGTGGTCACCAACCTCGAGGCTGGCACCAATCGCCGCATTCTGCGACAGGTCGAGCAGAACAGAGGCAAGGACCTCGTCCTTGTCTGCCAGCGAGACGCCCCCGACCCGGCTTGCGGCGTTTTCGCGCTGGGCCAGGCGTCGCGCGGCTTCGTCGCTTGCGCCCTTCAGCGACAACGCATACACGGATGCGCCGCGCGCCCGCTGATCGTCGACCGCGTCGGCGTGGATCGACACGAACAGGTCGGCCTTGTTGCGCCGCGCGATTTCCATGCGCTCGCGATGGTCGACGTACTGGTCGCCGCTCCGGACCAGCACCGCCTTCATGCCGGGTTCCTGGTCGATTCTGCCCGCCAGCAGCTTGCTCACCGCCAGCGCTATGTCCTTTTCCTTCGTCTTGCCGCGTCCGATCGCGCCGGGATCGTGCCCACCATGGCCAGGGTCGATCGCGATGACGATGTCGCGGCCGGACACGTACTCTTCGGAAGCCCGCTTGACGGTCTTGATATTGCCCTCACCGTACAGGTCGATGACCAGCCGGTCCCCGTAACTGTCGTTCGGGCCCGCCGTGAAGCTCCGGGAACGAACGGGCTCACTGAGGTCGAGCACGAAACGCAGCTGCCCGTTAGCCCTGACTCCCGTGCGGATGGCGCGTATGGCGCCCGTCCCCGCCGGCATGTTGCCCAGCTGGTCGGCAAGACGGCCGTCTTTCAGGTCGACGACGAGCCGGTCCGGCCCCCGCAGCGTGAAAATGCTGTGCTCGGACGGCGAACTCAGGTCGAGAACGACGCGGGTCCGGCCGCTCTCGGACCAAACCCGCACATTCTCGACCGTCGTCGCGGCCTGGGCCAGTGGCGCCAGCAGGCAGAGCAGTATGGCAACTTGGCGTAGCGCCCGGCGCATGCGGTATCCGTAATCAGCGGCAACGATTATGTCCGGTGAGTATACGAATCTGGCAGAAAAAGCCAAATGATTTTCTTTCAATATTAGGAGGATACAGGACTTACTTAAGAGCTTACGGTACCGGCGATGGCCGTTGCCACCGCGTCCGCCAGGCGTCGCCCACGATCGGACAGGCCGATGAGCTCGGCCCGCCGGCCCTCGCCCGCGTACCGGAGCAGTACCTTGAGATCGGCGTATGCGGCGAGTTCGGGTGCCCGCTCCGGCCACTCGATCAGCATCAGTCCGTCGCGCAGATCGGACCAGCCCAGGAATTCGAGTTCGCCCGGATCAGAAACCCTATACAAGTCAACGTGATAGACAGTACCCCGAGCCAGGGCGTAAGGCTCTACGAGCGTATAGGTCGGACTCGGCACCGGTCCCGCGTGGCCTAACGCCCTGATCATCGCCCGCGCCAGCGCGCTCTTTCCGGCGCCGAGTTCGCCGGACAGCAGCACGACCCAGCCGCCGACGTCACCCGGCAATGCCGACGCGAGGGCGTGGCCGAGCGCGTCCGTGGCGCCGGGGTCGGCCAGTTCGATCGACCGGCTCACGGATTGACGAGTTCCCGCAGCGGTTCCATCAGGTCGCCGGCGAGAGTACCCCGTTCGCCCCGGCTTGCCGCCCGGTCGCCGGCCCTGGCATGCACTTCGACGCCAACGGCCGCCGCGCGCTCCGCCGGCAAGCCCTGCGCCCTCAATGCGGCTATGATCCCGGTCAGCACGTCACCCATGCCGGCAGCCGCCATGCCGGGGTTCCCGGCCGTGCAGAACCATGCCGGCCCGTCGGCCGAGGACACCAGCGTACCAGCGCCCTTGAGGACGCCTGTTCCGCCATAAGCATCCACCAGGCGCGCCAGTGCGCCGATACGATCGGCCTGGATATCCGCCGCCGTGCAGCCGAGCAAGCGGGCAGCCTCGCCAGGATGCGGGGTCAGCACCCAGTCGGTGCGGCGGCCAGGGGCTGCGGCCAGCAGGTTGAGCCCGTCGGCGTCGACCACGACGGGACGATCCGCGG
>JAOUIH010000087.1 GCA_029884165.1 Gammaproteobacteria bacterium
CGAGAAGGATAACCTGTACGCCGACTGCATCGTGCACAGGAATGTGCTGAAAGTCGTTGCGCTGTCCGGCGGTTACTCCCGCGACGAGGCGAACAAGCGACTGGCCCGCCAGAAAGGCATGGTCGCGAGCTTTTCGCGTGCCCTGTCCGAAGGCCTGACCGCGCAGCAGACCGACAAGGAATTCAACGCGATGCTGGACGCATCGATCGCCAGCATCTTCAAAGCCTCATCTACCTGATCGACCGCGGCGCCCGGGGCTTCCCCGGGCGCCGTCGCCTCAGTTCTCGTCGCGCCCGGCGCCGCGGCGGGACACGAACAGGACGCGGTAGTAACACCAGGCCGTCAGCGCGACGACCGCGCTTACCGAGATTCCCATGAACAGCATGGCCGCCAGCGTCATGTGAGCGCTCCCTTTCCCGGCGGGCGAATTGCCGCCCCTTTGCCGTCGATGTCCAGCCCGGCGGCGCGCCAGCGCCGCGTACCGATGGCCGTGACGGTCAGCAACAACGCGATCGATCCGAGGATGACCAGCCAGGCATACAGCACGGCCGGATCTCCGCTGGCGACCGCGGACCGGAAGTATTGCGGAATGTTGTTCCAGCAGAAGCCGACGAAGATGACGAGCAGGTAGGCCGGCGCCACGTACTTGAGCAGGAAGCGGAACCAGCGCGGGATCCGCAGCTCCGCGCCGCGGCGCATCTCGTCGAGGCCTTGGTCGACACCGAAGACCCAGCTGAAACAAACGATCTGTATGCCGGCGACGATGAAGATGACGAAATTACCCACCCAGAAATCGAGCGTATCCATCGCGACCAGTCCCTTGGAGAACCACAGGACGAACAGGTTGCCGGCAATGCAGATCCCGGCGACCAGGAGCGTCGCACCGCGGTGGGTGAGCCCCAGGGCTTCCTGGAAAAAGGCCTTCGCAGGCTGCAGCATCGACAGCGAACTGGTGATCGCAGCGAGGAACAGCATCATGAACCAGACGGCGCCGAAGAAATCGCCTGCCGGCATTCGCGCGAAGACGACGGGAAGTGCTGCGAAACCGGTGGAGAAGGTTCCGCCGGTGTTCGCCTGCGTGGCCGCGAGCCCGAGGAAGGTTACCGCTGCCGTCAACGTGATCATGCCGCCGAGCGCTACTTCGAAGAACTCGTTGGTCGCCGATGCGGTCAGGCTGGTCAGGACGATGTCGTCATCCTTCTGAAGATACGAGGAGTAATTGATGATTACGCCGAAGCCGACCGAAAGGCTGAAGAAGATCTGGCCTGCCGCGACGAGCCAGGTCTGGAAATTGCCCAGTGCAGCGTAGTCCGGGTTCCACATGAAGTTCAGGCCGGCCGCGACATTCTGGTCCGGCAGCGCGGGGTCCGGCGTCCCGAGCGTGAGCACGCGGACCAGCACGATCAGCGCGCAGACTGCCATGGCCGGGATGGCCCAGCGGCAGAAGGTTTCGATGCCACGCGACAATCCGCGGTACAGGAACCAGGCATTCAGCGCGAACGTGATGAGCCAGAAGATGACCGACGAGTGCAGTCCGCCGGCAGCGAGCAGACCGTTGAAATTGGCGCCCGTGGTTTCCGCAAAATGCGCCTGCGATGCGGCGACCTGCGCGGCAACCGGGAGCGACTCGTCGACGCCGATGCCCCCGGTCGCATAACCCCAGAAATAGGACAGGCACCAGGACTCGATCATGACGTAGTAGAAGTAGACGACCAGCGGAACCAGTACGCCCAGCGAGCCCAGGTAGCGCGCGGTTGCGCCCTTGCCCCAGAGCCCGATGATGGCCGGCGCGGAGTGCAGTCCGCGCCGGCCGCCGTAACGTCCCATCGTCCACTCGGCCCAGCCGATCGGAATGCCCAGCAGCAGGAACGCGATGAAGTAAGGGATCAGGAACGCGCCGCCGCCGTTTTCGGCGGCGTTGCCGGGAAAGCGCAGGAAATTGCCGAGGCCGACCGCAGAGCCCGCGACGGCCAGGATAAGGCCAAGACGCGTGCCCCAGCGTTGGGTTTGCCTTTCGACCGAGACGTTGCCCAAGGAAGTACCTCCGCCAACGATGACCGACTAGACGTGAATGAATGAAGTTCGGGTGCGCATGTGTGACCGGCAAGCCGACCAGGCCAGGTCAGCCCGCCGTGGGCTTCCAGCCGACGATCAGCAGGTAGGCCGCGAAGCCGGCGACGTAGCCGAGCGGCACGTGCCAGCCGTAGCGCAGCCACAATACGACCGAGCGCGCCTGCGGGAACTGCGTCGACAGCGCGACGCCGGCGGACGAGCCGAACCACAGCATCGAGCCGCCGTAGCCCACCGCGAAGGCGAGCGCGCCCCAGTCGTAGCCGCCCTGCTCGAGCGCCAGCTTGGTCAGCGGGATGTTGTCGAACACGGCAGATACGGCGCCGATACCGGCTGTCGTCTGCCAGGACGGGTCCGGCAGCGATTCGACCGGCATCATCGACGCGCAGGTCACGAGCGCGATCAGGAACAGGCTTCCCATCGCCGCGTTCGGCAACAGCTGCCAGTCCGGCGCACGCCACAGGGCGGTCAACAGCAGCGCCACCCAGACGGCGGCGGCCAGGAACGGAAAGCTGTCGGCGACCTCGTGAAACCGGCTGTTGACGAGGACATTGGTCGCTATCACCGTCGCGATCACGATGATGACGATGACTGCCCGCGACCAGTCGAGCTGCAGGTCCTTCGGGGGATCCTTGATGATCGGCGAGACCCGTTGCTGCTGCAGGGCCGCCGGAACACCGAAGACAAACAGCGCTACGACGGCCGGCACGAAAGCGCTGGCGACCTCCAGCGGCGACACGCCGTCTATCCACATCATCGTCGTCGTCGTGTCGCCGACCACGCTGCCGGCGCCCCCGGCGTTCGATGCGGCGACGATAGCGGCCAGGTAACCGAGGTGGACGCGCGAACGAAATACGGTGGCGGCGATCGTGCCGCCGATGATCGCTGCGGCAATGTTGTCGAGGAAGGTCGACATGCAGAAGACCATCACGAGCAGCATCAGGCCGCCACGCCAGTCGTCCGGCAGGATGGCGGGCAGATACAGCGGAATGTGACTCCTCTCGAAGTGATTCGCGAGCAACGCAAAGCCGACCAGCAGCCCGAACAGGTTCGACAGCACCACCCATTCGTGCCCGAGATGATGCAGCAGGCCGGTCAGGCCGGTCACACCGTCGAAGCTGCTGAACGCCAGCTTGTACAGCGTGATCGCGACGAGACCGATCAGCGCGACGCGCAGCGTGTGGTAATGGAAAATCGCGACGCCGAGCAGCGTCAGTGCGAACAGGATGAAGGCCGCGGGGATGCCGAACACCTCGATCCCCTGGTGCCCGGCGAGCCGGGCGTCGGCAGCGGCCAGCGCGCCGACTACTGCTATGGACGACATTTCTATGCCTTGCACCGGCCGGGCCGGCACTGGTTCCGGCGGGGGCGAAACGCAACGCGGGGCCCCGGCCGGGCAGCGATCCTACCGTATTTAAAAAAAGCGCGCCGGGCTTTTTGACGGCCGGGCGTCGGACGCCGGGAGGGGAGGCGGCGGCCCCGGGCGCGCCGCCACCGGGCTCAGTTGACGACCGGCAGGTAGCTGTACCTGCGCTCGTATTCCAGCATCTGAGCGACGAAGTCGTCCGGGTACTCGATCCGGATATCGACGATTTCGCCGCCCTCGGTGACCGGAACGAGCCGGGGCTGGATGAAGCCGGAGTAGGCCGCGATGTCGAGCGGTGCGACCCGCTCCAGCACCTCGCGGTGCAGCGCCTGGTCGACTTTGACGCCATAGGTTTCGACCAGGTTCCGGGCGGCCTCGTAGTCGCCTTCCGACTTGATGCGCTGGATCTCCCGCAGCAGGTCGCCGAAAAGCGTACGCAGACCCTCGTAATCGCGGATCACGAAATAGGACTTGCCGTCTTTCTCTACCCTCTCGATGACCCCGTTCTCGAGACCCTTCTCGTAGGCCCACCCCGCAATGAGCTGGCGGTTTCGCATGTGGGCTTCCTCGATATTGTCGCCCGGCTCGATCCGCCGAAGCTGCAGCATGAGCCCGTTGCGGATGTTGCTGTCGTAGGCCGCCTTGCCGACCTCGTCCGACGGCACGAGCCCGAGTTCGACGAGCTTCGGGTCGGTAATGTAATACAGCGACACCAGGTCGGCGCGCGCCTCCTCGAGCGTCGAGGCGTAGCTCTTCAGCGTTTCCTTCGGCGTGCCGACGCCGGGATTGAGTTTGCCGGACGCGTGCCCGATGACCTCGTGCAGGTCCACGTCAAGCACATAGGACAGGCTGCCGTGCTCGGCGTGCCGGGCCGCCTCCTCTTCGGTGAGCATGAACTCCTCGTGCAGGCCGCTGGCATCAGAAGCCGCGTTGTAGGCGTCGATGATGTTGCCGAGCGTCACGGACTTGGAGCCGTGCTCCTGCCGTATCCAGTTCGCGTTCGGCAGGTTGATGCCGATGGGCGTGGACGGCGCGGAGTCGCCGGCCTCGCTGATGACGGTTATCACCTTGGCCGAGATCCCGACGACATTCTCCTTCCGGTGTTCGGGCAGGATCGGGGACTGGTCCTCGAACCATTGCGCATTCGCCCCGAGCATGGCGATTCGCTTCGTCGCTTCCATGTCCCGCAGCGAGACGACTCCCTCGTAAGATCCCCGGTAGCCCAGCGGGTCGTTGTATACCTCGATGAAGCCGTTGATCGTGTCGATCCGTGAGTCGGTGTCCTCGACCCAGGCAATGCTGTAGGTGTCGAAATCCGCCAGTTCGCCGCTCCGGTAATATCGAACCAGCGCATCGAGCCAGGCTTTCTGACCGGCGGACTCCGCCACCGTGCCGGCCTGTTCGAGCCAGTGCACGATGCGATCGATCGCCGCACCGTACATGCCGCCGGACTTCCAGACGCGTTCGACAAGTTCGCCGTCGACCCGTGCGAGCTGCGAATTCAGGCCCCATGAAATCGGCCGCGGGTCCATCGGATCGACGCGCCCCGCGTAAAACGCCTCGACCTCGGCCTGGCTGACGTCCCGGTAGAAGTTGACCGCGGAATTGACGACCTGGTCCACGTCCGGATCCAGGTTGACCTTCTTGGCCGCGATTTCGGGATCGAACAGCACCGGCGTCAGTGTCGCGATGAGACCGTCTACTTCCTGCCCGTCGTCGAGCGGCAGGCGAGTGCGATCGGAGCCCCGGAGCAGGCGTGCAAAGTCGTCGCGGGTGAATCCCGGCACGAACTTGTCGTTCGAGTAATGGTGATGGATGCCATTGGAAAACCAGACGCGCTTCGCGTACTCGAGGAAGGCTGCGTAATCGGCGCCACTGCGATCTCCGCTGTAGGTCTCAACCACCGCGGCCAGGACCTTCCTGATGCGCAGGTTATGCCGGTAGTTCTGGTCCCAGATGATGTCGCGGCCGGCGAGCGCGGCCTCGCTCAGGTAATAGGCGAGCTTCTTTTCGCCGAGCGACAGCTCCTCGAATCCCGGCACCTGGTAGCGCAGAACCTGGACGTCGGCGAAGCGGTCGGCGATGACCTTGAAATCCGGGGCCTCGAGACCTGCCGCCGTCCCAGGCGGCGGCGCGGCCGGTTCCGGGGCGGGCTCTTCGCGACCGCAGGCGACGACTAGAAGGGAAACGAAGATCAGGATCAGTTTGTACAAGGGGAACTCCCGGGGACTCGGTTCGAGGACAGGCCAGCGCAGCGGCCCATTCTCGGTCAAATCCGACCGGCGTCCAAGCAGAGTTGCTGCGGACCGATTCCGCTCAGATCACTGCAGGTCGCGCGGCGGCGACAGGCGGTACGAGTCCACGATTCCTGCCAGCCAGCAGGCGGCCATGACGAGCAACGCAATGTCGGCCCTGGTCTCGTCGGGACCGCTCGACGCGGCTGTCACGGCCGCGGAAATCGATGCGGGGTCTGCAGAGATCTCGCCGCTGTAGACCTGGTCGAGGACACCCATCGCGCGATCGACCGTAACGCTGCCGTATACCTCGAGTGCGCCCAGCGCGACGACAATCAGGACGGCCGCTCGGAAATAGTGCCTGAGCACGAGGTGGCCAAGGCCCGGAAACACCAGGGCCGACAGCAGCGGCGCCTTGAGGGACCTGCTCATACGCGGCTTTGGACCCGGCCCCGGTGGATTAGTGCCGTGCCGGGCTGCCGGCCCGTGCGGGCCGATCGGTTGACCTCGATCCGTTCAGCTGCCTGGCAAATCGAGGTGGAAAGGCGCTTCCAGTGCATCGAGGACGGCAGCGTCGCGCTCGTAGACGTCATTATAGAAATGGATGTGACCGTCGGGATCGACCTCGGCTGTCCAGTACAGCAGCAGCACGGGCAGCGTTTCCGACAGGAGTACCGTCTTCGTATCGCCGCTTGCGATCTGTGCGTCGATGCGTTCGCGGGTCCAGCCGTCCCGGCCGAGCAGGCGCTCGGCGAAATCCAGTGGTTCCTGGACCCGGATGCAGCCGTGGCTGAAGGCGCGCTCGGCGCGATCGAACAGCGAGCGACTCGGCGTGTCGTGCAGGTAGATGGCGTGCTCGTTCGGGAACATGAACTTGACCCGGCCCAGCGCGTTCCAGGGGCCCGGCAACTGGACGACCGTAAACGGAAAGTTGCGCTCCGTGATCGTCGACCAGTCGACCGTCAGCGGGTCGACGGCATTGCCGTCGCGATTCCTGATCTCGTAGTGATTCCGGGCCAGGTATGCCGGGTCATTCCGGATTGCGGGCAGGATTTCCTTGGTGGCGATGCTCCAGGGCACGGTCCAGTCGGGATTGAAGACGACGTACTTCATCGTCGCGCGAAACAGCGGCGTCTTTGTGACCGTCCTGCCGACGACGACCCGGGTGGACCAGGCCAGCTCACCGTCGCGGACCAGGTAGGCGACGAAGCCGGCGACGTTCACCAGCACGAAGTCCGGCTCCAGGTTGTGCGCTACCCAGCGCGCCCGTTCGAGGCTGAGCCGGATCTGGTCGATGCGACGCTCTACGGGCACGTTCAGCGCCTCGAGCGTCCTCTTGCCGACGATCGCGTCAGTATCGAGGCCGTGGCGCTCCTGGAAATGGCGCACCGCCGCCTGCAGCGTCTCATCGTAGACCGTAATGTCGGCGGGCTGCCAGGAAACACCGAGATCTCCGCTCGCGGCCAGCCTGCTGGCCAGCTCCTGCAGCCGGTCATCACGCGTGCCGGGCCGCAGTGTCGGACCGTCCGGAACCGTCGGCCAGCCTCCGGCCGCGGCGATTTCGCGGTGGATGCGCAGCTGGTCCCGGAGCCGCGCGTAGACCGGGCCGCGCGGGAAGAGCTGTCGTAGCGCGCTGCCGACGTCGTCCGCCGCAAGGACGCCCTCGACGACTGCCGCCGCGTCGGAGCCGCGCAACGGACGGCCGAAGTTCCAGACCGGGTCGAGCCTTTCGGGGTTCACCTTGCCGTAGCGCTCGTGGTAGCCGAGCCGCACCAGGCTGTCCGTCAGCATCAGGTCGAATACTGCGAGCTCTTTCGCCGACGGTGCATTGCCCGCTGCTCGTGCGGCAAGCGCTTCCTCGATCCGCGAACGATGGTAATCGTCGGGGTCCAGCCCGTCGTCGAAGGACGCGTGGACCGCGGCCAGCAGCGAATCGATCCTGCGCGATTCCGTCCACGCCGGCGCAAAGCCTCGGCGCTCGTAAACCTCGGCGATGAGATCCGCCGCCGCGATCTCGACGCTGCCCGTGCTCAGGACTTCGGGTTCGCGCAGCAGTTCGATTTCGACACGTATCGACTCGCGCAGCGCGTCGGTCTCGGTGTCCGGGTCGACCCGGGCGGGCAGCGGCGAGGCCGCCAGCAGCCCGAGCAGGGCCGCCGCGATGCCGAGTTTTTCCGGACAGAGTGTGAACCCCGGCTTACGTCGGCTGTCTGTGGCTTGGTATAGTTTCGAAACTTTCGGGGTGTTCGTGAACAAGTTATTGATTTTTATGAACTCAAAACGCATGAAAGGACGATCTCGGCTGGTTCCCGGCCTGGTGGCCTCGACTCTGGCCCTGGCCGCGATCCTCGCGCCGGCGGGCGGCACGATCGCAAGCGACGCCAGGAAACTGTCTTTTTATCACACCCATACGGGCAAGAGCCTCGAGGTCGTCTACGCGGAAAACGGCGAGTACCTGCCCGGTGCGCTGCAGCAGATCAATAACTTCCTGTCCGACTTCCGTACCGGCGACATTGTCCGCATCGATCCCGGGCTGCTCGACCTGATCTGGGACGTTCGCGAAGGGCTGGACGGCGACGCGACCTACGAGGTGATCTCGGCGTATCGCTCGCCACAAACCAACGAGATGCTGCGTGGCCGAAGCAGCGCCAGTGGCGTTGCGAAGAACAGCCAGCACACGCACGGCAAGGCAATAGACGTCCGGCTCGAAGGCGTCGATACGCGCAGCCTGCGGGACCAGGCGCTGGCGCTGCGGCGAGGCGGCGTCGGCTACTACCAGTCGTCCGACTTCGTGCACATGGATACCGGCCGGGTTCGCAGCTGGTAGGCGTCCGGGCCGGGTCCGTCCGGACCGGATCAGACCCGGCCGTGCTCGATAATCATCAGCAGGCCGACCAGGATCGTCACGCAGCCGACGAGGCCGTGTACGAGCCCACGCATTCGTGCAAGGCTGTGTCCCGAATACTTCAGTGGCACGGCGATGGCCGCGGACAGCGCGACCATTCCGACGATGGAGCCTGCGCCGAACAACGCAATGTAGGCGATTCCCAGGGGCAGGGACTGCGCCGCGCCGACGAGCAGCACGAGCAGCGCCGCAGAGCCTGCGAGCCCGTGCATCATGCCGACCAGCAGCGTGCGCCAGGGCACGTCGGCATGCTCGTGGTCGTGATCGGATTCGTGCGGTACCGTGTCGTCGTGGCCGTGCACGTGCACATGCTGCACGCCGCCCTCGTGCCGGTGCACGTGCAGGTGCAGCTTGTCGCGCCTGAGGCGCAGGAGCACGTCCGCTCCGAGAAACACGAGCATCACCGCCACCGCCGTCTCGAGCCAGCCGGCCGCGTAGCCGGGGATCGCCTGGCCGAACAGGAACACGACCCCGGCAAAAGCGAGCAGCGTCAGGCTGTGACCGATGCCCCAGTAAACGCCCTGCCGGATCATGCCGCTGGTCGAGTGCAGCCGGCAGGCCAGCGCGGCGACCGCGCTGACATGGTCGGCTTCCATCGCATGCTGCAGGCCGATCAGGAAGCCGAGGATCAGTACGGCGGTCATGCCGCGGCCTCCGGCAGCTCAGACCGCGCGGCGGCGACGACGGCCTGGCCGAGCGACAAGCCGCCATCGTTGGCGGGCAGCCTGGCGGGGGCCAGCACGTGGAGACCCCGGGCTTCGAGCAGGGACCTTGCCGCCTGGAGCAGCAAGCGGTTCTGGAACACGCCGCCCGACAGCACAATCGTGTCGCAGCGGTTTGCGTCGGCGAGCCGGGCCGCCGTCGCGGAGACCGCTTCGGCGACGCCGCGGTGGAAACGCGCCGAAATCCTGGCGGCAGTTACGCCGCGCGCGAGGTCGTCGAGCAACTCGTGCCACATCGCGGTCCAGCGCAGTTCCGGCAATGTGCCTTCGGTGAGCTCCCAGCCGTAGCCCCGGTTGCAGGCGACGCCGCGGGCGATCGTCTCGAGCTCGATCGCGGCCTGGCCTTCGTAGGTCGTCTGCGCGCGGCAGATTCCGATCGCGCCGGCGACGGCATCGAACAGGCGGCCAGCGCTCGACGCGGCCGGGCAATTCACGCCCCTGGCCAGCATGTGATCGATATTGGTCAGCGGCTTGGCGGTCAGCCATTTCACTATGTCGAGCTGGGGCCACTGGCCGAGTACCCGCTCGAATCCGAGTTCGCCGTGGAGCTGCGCGTAGGTGTTGCGCCAGGGCTCCCGCATGGCTCGCGCGCCGCCGATCAGCGGCCGCGGCGCAAACCTTGCGAGCCGCTCGAACCGGTCGTAGGCCGCGAGCAGGAACTCGCCGCCCCATAATTCACCGTCGTCGCCGAGGCCCAGTCCGTCGAGAGCTACGCCGATCACGCGGCGGCCGGGCGGCACTCCGTGCTCGGCCATGCAGGCCGCGATGTGGGCGTGATGATGCTGCACTCCGACCAGCCTGACGGCCGGGTCCTCGGCCAGTTCCTGCCCGAGGCGCGTCGAGAAGTAGTCCGGGTGGAGGTCCACTGCGACGATGCCGGGCACGAAATCGTGCAGCGCGGTATTAAGATCCAGCGCGCGGCGATAGTCCTCGTGTACGCGCGCGTCCTCGAGATCGCCGATATGGGCCGACAGTACCGCCTGGCCATGCGCCAGCAGGCAGAACGTGTTTTTCAGTTCGGCGCCCATGGCCAGTACCGGCGGCGCATCGCCGAAGCCTGCGGGGAGCGCCAGCGGGTCCGGCGCGTAGCCGCGCGCGCGACGCAGCGTGAGCGTCGAATCCTGCACGTGGGCGACCACGGAATCGTCGAGGCGGTTGACGATATCGCGATCGTGCAGCAGCCAGTAGTCGGCGATGTCGCCAAGGCGCTCGCGCGCGTCCTCGTTGCTCGTGCATTGCGGCTCGTCGCTGCGGTTTCCCGAGGTGAGCACGAGCGGCCGCTCGAAACTCGCGAGCAGCAGGTGATGCAGCGGCGTGTAGGGGAGCATGAAACCGAGGCTGGCCTGGTTCGGGGCGACGGCCGGCGCCACCGCGAGGCCGTCGCTGCGCCTGTCGAGCAGTACGATCGGTGCCGCCGGCGAGCGCAGCAATTCCTCGTCGGCCGAGGCGACGGCCGCGTAACGGCCGATCACGTCCGGGTCGCGGGCCATCAGTGCGAACGGCTTGTCGTAGCGATGCTTGTTCCGCCGCAGGCGCCGGACGGCGTCCTGGTTGGTCGCGTCACAGGCGAGATGGAAGCCGCCGATGCCCTTTACTGCAACGATCGAGCCGCGGCGCAGCAGTTCCGCGGCGGCTCCGATGGCGTCCGGCCAGGGCGCGATGTCGACCTGGTCGCCCGAGCGGTCCTCGAGCCAGAGCCGCGGGCCGCAGTCCGGGCAACAGTTGGGCTGCGCGTGGAAGCGGCGGTCGGCGGGATCTTCGTACTCGGCGCGGCAAGCCGGGCACATGTCGAACCCGGCCATCGACGTAGCTGCCCGGTCGTAGGGTACTGACCGGATGATCGACAGTCGTGGCCCGCAGTGCGTGCAGTTCGTGAACGCATACCGGTAGCGCCGGTTCTTCGGGTCCGTTACGTCCGCGAGACAGTCCGCGCAGGTGGCAGCGTCGGGCAGGACGCCGGTGCGCACCTCCCCGCCACGGCTCCTGCCGATCCGGAAGCCGGGTTCCGCGTCGGCCCACTCGCCCTGCAGCATTTCGAGCGCTTCGATGCGTGCCAGCGGCGGCGCTTCGGCACGTATGCGCAGGACGAAGCGCTGGATGCTTTCGGCGTCGCCGCCGACCCGGATCAGCACGCCCTCGCCGTCGTTAAGTACTTCGCCCGACAGCCGGCAATCCTGCGCGAGGCGCCAGACGGTCGGCCGGAATCCGACGCCCTGCACCTGGCCGCGGACCCTGATCGTAGCGCCCGTGATTCCGGTGGCCTTTTGAAAAGTGTCGGCTGCGATAATCATCTGACGTATTCCTGGCGTGATACCCGCAGTTCGTCGGCGTGCGGTGTCCGCGCGAGGCCGTAGCGCTCGAGCTTGTTGCGCAGGCCGACACGGGACAGGCCTAGCTCCCGCGCGGCCCGGCTCTTGTTCCAGTGATGGCGGATCAGCGTTTCGCGCAGCACGCGGGCCTCGAGTGACGCGACGCGGTCCTTCAGCGTGCCGCTGTCGGCGATCTCCGGTATCGACTCGCACGCATCGCAAGGATCTGCCGCTCGCAGGATATGCGGGGCGAGGAGGTCCGCGGACACGGGTTCGCCTGCCGGTGCCATCACGAGCATGCGGCGGATCTCGTTCTGCAGTTCGCGCACATTGCCCGGCCAGTGGTAGCGGCAGAGGCAGTCGATGGTTTCCTCGGTAATGCCCGGCACCTTCTTGCCCAGCTTCTTCTCGCCCTGCTCGAACAGGAACTCGACCAGCAGCGGAATGTCATCACGCCGCTTGCGCAGCGGCGGCAGTTCGACGACGACGGTCGCCAGCCTGTAGTAAAGGTCGTCCCGGAACCGGCCCGCCCGCACCTCGTCCCCTAGATCGCGATTGGTCGCGGCGACAATGCGAACGTCGACGCTGTGCGTCGCGTTGCCGCCTACCGGCCGCACTTCGCCGTCCTGCAGGACGCGCAGCAGCTTGACCTGGAACGCCGGCGACACTTCGCCAATCTCGTCGAGGAACACCGTACCGCCGTCGGCCCGGCTGAACAGGCCGACGTGATCGTTGACCGCACCCGTGAATGCACCCTTCTTGTGACCAAACAGCTCGCTTTCCAGCAGGTCGTCCGGCAGCGCGCCGCAGTTCTCGACGACGAACGGCTTGTTCCAGCGCAGGCTGCGCGAGTGCAGCGCGCGCGCGGCCAATTCCTTGCCGGTGCCGGACTCGCCGGTCAGCAGGACCGACACGTCGTAGGGGGCGACCTGGGCGAGATTCAGGCATACGTCGTTCATCGGACTTTGCCTGCCGCGTACGATGCCGTCGTCATGCAGCACTTCGGCAGAGCCGCTTCGCCGCCGCGCTCTGCCGTTTCGCCGCGACATCTTGAGTTCCAGCGCAAGCAGCTCGTTTTCGCGCTGGAGCTTGTACATGCGGGCGCCATTCTGCACAGCCTGCACGAGCGTGTCGGGCTCCCACGGCTTTTGCAGCCGGAGCGTGTCGCCGCTGTGCTCCCCGGTACCGTTCGTCGTCAGCGAGATCGACACGATATCGGGCCACTCCGTCGGCAGGCCTGCGAGAAGCTCGGCGCCCGAGCCCTGCTCGTCGCACACCAGTACGTGGACCCATTCCTCAGCGAGGATCCTGCGCGCATCGGCCGCGGCGTGGGCCGTGCGCACGCGGAAATCCGGCTCCAGCGCGGCGCGCAGCGCGTCCAGTTCGGCGGGCAGTTCGTCAACGACGAGTACCATGGGATGGTCATTCATGAGGCGCGTCTCCTCGGTAACGCGCGGTCCCTCCGGTGCTGTGCCAGGGTGACCGGCGTACGTGACTTGGGAATCTTCCTGACGAAGTTGTAGCGGGCGACGTGGTAGCTCGGGTCGAAGCCGTAGAAGTTGACTCGCATGCGCTCGAGCTCTTCGCGCCGGTACTCGGCAAGTGGCTTGGACGCCTCGTCGCGGGCGAGGCGAGCGCGCTTCGCAGCGAGCGTGTCGTGGTAATCGGGACTGTCGGCCAGGGCGGCGGCCTCCATGACTACTGCATCGAGGAAGGCTGCGCGGGAAAGCCCGAAGCGCGCGTCGGCCAGCCCGAGCGAGCAGGCCTCGGCGGCTCCCATCGGCAGGCGCTGCTCGGCAATGCGACTGGCATTCCCGGCGCCGGCGGCGCGCGGCAACAGGTAGGTCCAGAACTCTGAGCCGTACAGGTTGCCCATGTCCTTGTAGTGCGGCGACAGTACGACGCCGTCGCGCAACCAGACGCGATCGGTAGCCCGGGCGAGGAAAACACCGCCCGCGCCGGCGTTCTCTCCGACCGCTGCGACGGTCAGCTTGCCGGTGCTGCGGATCAGCGCCTCGGCGAGATCATCCATCGCGTTGATGTTTGCCCAGGACTCGTCGGCCGGGCTGGCTGCCGCCTCGATGCGGTTCAGGTGTATGCCGTTGGACCAGTAATCGCTGCCGCCGGCGAGGACCAGCACGCGGGTCGGG
>JAOUIH010000220.1 GCA_029884165.1 Gammaproteobacteria bacterium
GAGCAGGATCGCGTACATGACGCCCTCCGGCATGCCGCCCCAGAAGCGGATGACGACGACGAGCACCCCGATCAGCAGGCCGTACAACCAGCAGCCGGCGTTCGTGATGGGCGAGGCGACCATATCCGTCGCCATGAACACGGCGCCGAGCATCAGGCCGCCGGCGAACAGCATGAATGCCGGCTCCGGGTATCGGGCGGGATCGTAGAAGTTGAACGCCCAGGTGATCAGCGCAACCGTTGCAAAGATCGACGCTGGAATGCGCCAGTTCATCATTCGGCGTGCGACGAGATACGCGCCGCCGAGCAGTATCAGCAGCGCGCAGGTCTCTCCCGCCGAGCCGGATGTGAGTCCGAGGAGCAGGTCGCCGCTAGCCGCCTGGACCCGGTCGAACTTCATTTGCGCGAGAGGGGTCGCCGTGGTCACCGCGTCGTAAGTCGGTTCCGCGAAGGGCCAGGCCAGCGTCGAGCCGGGCAGCGTCGTGTATCGATCGACGTCGAAGGGGAGGGCCCAGTGCGTCATCGCCTGGGGAAACGCGGCCTGCAGGAACGCCCGGCCAACCAGCGCCGGGTTGAAAGCGTTGCTACCGAGGCCGCCGAACAGGAACTTGCCGATCGCGACCGCGAAAACGCCGCCGACGACGACCATCCAGAGGGGCAGGTCGGGCGGCAGCGTCAGGCCGTAGAGCAGGCCGGTAATCGTGATCGACCAGTCGCCGACCGTGCTCGGCTGCCGCGTCACGCGGCACATGAGTTGCTCGGTTGCGACGCAGCTCAGTGTCGCCGTTGCGAGAACCAGCAACGAGGCCAGCCCGAATGCATAGACGGCGAACGCACAAACCGGCAGGAGGGCGAGGACGACGTTGCGCATGATGACGTCGACGCTGGCGCCGCTCGATACATGAGGCGAGGAGCCGATCTCCAGAATCCGCTTCGTGCCGCTCATTTCTGCACGTCCAGTTTGCGCACCATCTTCTTGGCCAGGCGAAAATACTGCACGAGCGGGATGTGCGACGGGCAGACATACGAGCAGCTGCCACACTCGAAGCAGTCCATGAGGTTGTATTCCTCGGCCATTTGCGCGTACTGCTCGTTCTTGGCAAGCAGCCCCAGGTGCGAAGGATTGAGGAACAGCGGACAGGCCTCGACACAGCGCGCGCAATGAATACAAGGGTAGACCTTCTTGTGCCCGGTGCTTTCGCCGGTCTCGTCCGTCGTGAACGCCGTGATGCCCGATGTACCCTTGGTGATCGGGATATCCAGATTCGACACCGCCGGACCCATCATCGGACCGCCCAGGAACACCCGGGACAGGTTCGTCGCGGTACCGGCCTCCTGCAGGGCAAACCGGACCGTCGTGCCGATAGGGATCCGGTAATTGCCCTTGCGCACCACGCCGGGCCCGCCAATCGTGATCACTCGCTCCTGTATGCCGCGGCCGCGCGGGAGCAGGCGGCCAATCTCTGCGGTAGTAGCGACGTTGACGCAGATCGCGTGCACGTCGACCGGCAGCCCGCCCGACGGTATCTCACGATCCAGCAGTGCCTTGATGACCATTTTCTCGGCGCCCTGGGGATACTTGACGGGGCAGACGCGTACGCTGACCGGAAGGTCGAGCGGACGGTGCTCGGCCAGTTTCCGCACCGCGTCGGGCTTGTTCGCCTCGATCGCAACGATGGCCTCCTTCGCGCCGCTTGCCTTCAGCAGGTATCGGATACCCATGAAAACGTCGGCCGTCTGCTCGAGCATGACGCGGTGATCTGTGGTCAGGTAGGGCTCGCACTCGACACCGTTAATAATGAGTGTGTCGAGATACTTGCCTTCCGGTGCGCGGATCTTCACGTGCGTCGGAAACGCTGCGCCGCCCAGGCCCACGACGCCGGCGCGCTGGATGGCGTGCACGATTTCCTCCGGTGTCGCGGTATCGACGTCGCAGGGTATGCCGTCCGCAACTTCCTGCGACGAAGCCGGAAACGGCTCGAGGTAGACGCTTCTGAGCATCGTGCCGCTGATGCTTGGCGCGAGCGCGATGCGCCGAACGATGCCCGAAACCGGCGCGTGCATCGCGACAGACACGAAGCCGTCGGGTTCGGCGATCGTCTGGCCGCGGATGACTTCCTGGCCTTCGCGGACGACGGGTTTCGCGGGCTTACCGAGGTGCTGGCTCAGCGGCACTATGAGCACCGGCGCGAACGGGAAACGCCGGATAGCGAGACCGCTGGTCTCGTCCTTGTGCTCCGGCGGGTGCACGCCGTGCCGGAACGTGCCTCGTTGCCCGAGCCCGAGCATCAGGCGCATCCGCCCGGCACGCCGGGCGTCAATTGAATTTCTGTCCGCGCTTTATCCATTTTTCCGTGTCTTTTGCGCTGCGATCGCGGGGCAGCCCCGGGTGTATGACCTGCGCCGTGCATTTCTCGGCTGCCTTCACCAGGTCGCGATAGGGGCCACCGTCCGCGTTCTTGATGATGGCTTTCTTGTCAGCGTTGTATTCGAAGATCTGCGGGTTGATCACGATGCATTCGTCACAGGCAGTACACTCTTCGGTGTCGATCCAGGGCGCCATGTACTCGCCGACCGCAGCCGGCGCGGGAGCCTTTGCAGCCGGGGCTCCTGCGGCCATGGCCTCGACCGTTGCAGCTGTCCCCGGGGCAGCCGCCGCGGGAGCGGCCCCGCTGCCGGCGCTGAGGACCGCCGCGAGGTCGAGATCCTGTCCGCCGCTGACGAGGCCCATCAGGCCGCTCGTGATCTTCTGGACAACCTCCTGCCGTATGCGGGATTCGAGTTCCGCATCTCCGGCAGTCTCGCCTTCCTCGGCCCCGGCGAGAGCGCGTAGCATGATCCAGAAGTCCCGCCGTTCCTCGGCCGACTTGATCATCGGTTCGGCGACCAGTACCCGGCTGAGTTGCTGCTTCGCATCCAGCGCCCAGACATAGGGCACCTTGCCCTCCCGCTCGTCCGGGTCCAGCTCGAGGTAGTCGCTCACGAGAACCTGGCTCTCGTTCCATGCATCGCGCGGTACCTTGCGGAAATGCTTGCGGAAGCGGGTCTCGGTTACCGCGAAATCGACGAAAGTCGTCGGCAACTCCATTTCTTTTTCGCGTCCGCGCTCCTGGTACTTGATGCGGGTGACGGGCCAGTCCCGGTCGATCGCGGGGTTGCCCTCGAGGTCGAAGCATTCTGCCGCCGTCCGGCCGCGGTCGGGGTTGTAGCGGAACAGCGGGTAGGCGCGCGACTCCACCGCGAGCTTGGCCTGGTGATGGCCCATATCATCGCCGATGCCGTGTTCCGGCTGGCAGGAGGTATAGAGATTGAAGAGCGCCGGGCGCCTCGACATCAGCCCCTGGACGAAGCCTTCGATCATGTGATTCGGATAGGCCATCGTGCTTTGCAGGAAGTACGTGCTGCGATGCGCCATCGTGATCAGG
>JAOUIH010000088.1 GCA_029884165.1 Gammaproteobacteria bacterium
CGAGGAAGAGATGAGAGACTCGACGGGCAAATCGCGCTGGTTACCGGGGGCGCCTCCGGTATCGGCAAAGCTACCGTTCTGGCGCTGGCCGGAGAGGGTGCAACGGTCGTCTGTGCCGATGTGGACCAGAAACGAGCGAGGGATCTGGTTCGGGAGGCTGCGGACGGCGGCCTTAAAGTCGAAGCGGTGGAAATGGATCTTGCCGATCCCGCGTCGACTCGCCGATCCGCGGCCGAAGTCCTCAAGCGCCATCCGCGCGTCGACATCCTCGTAAACGGGGCCGGGTGGGGGGACATCCAGCCCTACATCGAGAACTCCCCGGAGTTCATGGACCGGGTCATAGCCATTAATCTCGGCGGCCCTGTTCACCTCACCCAGGCGCTGTTGACGCCGATGATTGCCGCGAATCGCGGCAAGATAGTCAACATAGCAAGTGATGCGGGCCGGGTGGGCAGCGGCGGCGAGACGGTCTACGCGGCGGCGAAGGGCGGGGTCATCGCGTTCACGAAGTCGCTTGCGCGTGAGGTAGCGCGCTACTCGATAAACGTCAACTGCGTGTGCCCGGGGCCGACCGACACGCCAATGCTCGCGACTCGATCTGAAAAGCTGCGCGAGGCTTTTATCAAGGCCATACCATTCCGCCGTTTCGCAGCGCCGCAGGAAATCGCGGATGCGATCCTGTTTTTCGCCGGCGACAACTCCCGGTACGTGACTGGCCAGATACTGAGCGTCAGCGGCGGGCTGACCCTGGCCGGCTGAAAATGTAACTGAATGAGGATTCGACCATGAGCAATACCGCGCAGCGCTTCAATCCGGCCCAACTGGACTTTGCCAAATTCAAGCCGGAGCATTTTCTGTGGCAGGTCGAAGGCCAGGTCGCGACGATCACGCTGAACCGGCCTGAGCGCAAGAATCCATTGACCTTCGAGTCCTACGCAGAGCTGCGCGATACATTCAGGAACCTTACGTACGCCGACGGCATCAAGGCGATCGTCATCAACGGCGCGGGCGAAAATTTCTGCTCGGGCGGCGACGTCCACGAGATTATCGGGCCGCTGGTCGAGATGCAGCGCAAAGACGATATGCCCGGACTGCTCGCGTTTACGCGAATGACCGGTGACCTCGTCAAGGCCATGAGGGCCTGCCCGCAGCCTATCGTTTCTGCAATCGACGGCATTTGCGCCGGCGCCGGAGCGATTCTCGCCATGGCGTCGGACCTGCGCTACGGGACGGCGCGCAGCAAGGTCGCATTCCTGTTCGTGCGGGTCGGACTCGCCGGCGCCGACATGGGGGCCTGCAACATGCTGCCGCGGATCATAGGCGCCGGCCGCGCGGCCGAACTGCTTTACACCGGCCGCGCCATGGACGGTGCCGAGGCCGAGCGCTGGGGCTTTTATAACCGGGTCTGCGAGCCGGGAGCCGTGGTGACAGAGGCGCAGTCGCTGGCGGCGTCCCTGGCCGAAGGCCCGACTTTTGCGCACGCGATGACCAAGCGCTGCATACACCAGGAATGGAGCATGGGAATCGACGATTCGATCGAGGCCGAGGCACAGGCCCAGGCTATCTGCATGCAGACCAGGGACTATGAGCGAGCTTACCTGGCGTTCGTCAGCAAGCAGCGCCCCAAGTTCGAAGGTAACTGATGTCCGGTAGTCCGCTGCAGGGTCGCCACGCCGTTGTCACCGGTGCGGGCCGGGGTATCGGGGCCGCCATTGTGCGGTCGCTCGCCGCCGCCGGTGCGAACGTGACCCTGTTGGGGCGCACGCGGAGGATGCTCGATGAAACGGCCGGACTGCTGCCGTCGGGCGGCCGGGTCCATGTCGCCGTATGCGATGTCACGAACGACGACCAGGTGTCCACGGCCATACACGAGGCTCATGAGGCGCTCGGCCCCGTGCACATACTGGTGAACAATGCCGGACAGTCCGGGAGTGCCCCTTTTCGGAAGACGGACGCGGCCTTATGGGACGCGATGCTTGCGGTAAACCTCACCGGCTCTTACCTGTGCGCGAGAGCTGCGCTGCCGGATATGCTCTCGGAAGGATTCGGACGCATCGTCAACGTTTCGAGCACGGCTGGCCTGGTCGGGTACGCCTACGTAACAGCCTATTGCGCCGCGAAGCACGGTCTCATCGGGCTGACCCGGGCGCTGGCGCTGGAGACGGCCAGGCAGGGAATCACCGTCAATGCGGTATGTCCCGGTTATACGAATACGGAGATGCTGCGCGCAACGGTCGAGAACATCCAGTCCAAGACCGGTCGGTCGGAAAGCGAAGCTGTGGCCTCCCTCACCGCCCTGAATCCGCAGGGAAAGCTGGTCGATCCGGCGGAAGTCGCACATACGGTACGCTGGCTTTGCGAACCGGGAACCGAAAGCATAACCGGGCAGAGCATCGTCATCGCGGGCGGGGAGGTCATGTGAAGGAGGTGATGTGGTCGGCAACCGGAGACAGGAAATGAGTTCGCGGTCCTTCATCGACTGGCCATTTTTCGGCGCCCAGCACCGCGATCTGTTTCAGAAGCTGGTCGAATTTTCCGGCAACCGCCTGGACGTGCCCGATGAGCCGCGCGGCACCGACGCACTTGATGCGGCCTGCCGGTCGATCGTGCGCCAGCTCGGAGACGCGGGTCTCACAGGCTACTGCGTGCGCGCGGAGGATGGCGGGGCTCTGCCGGAGTTCGATGTTCGTGCCATCGCCATGATCCGTGAGCACCTGGCCTGGCATCATGCGCTGGCGGACTTCGCCTTCGCAATGCAGGGGCTGGGAAGCGGTGCGATATCGCTGGCCGGATCCGACGCGTTGCGGCAACAGTATCTGCCACACGTGGCAACGGGCAGGAAGATAGCGGCCTTCGCGCTATCAGAGCCGGAAGCCGGATCCGACGTCGCCGCGATGCAGTGCAGCGCGACGCGGGACGGCGACCACTACGTGATCGATGGGACGAAAACGTGGATATCGAATGGCGGAATCGCCGATTTCTATTGCGTGTTCGTCCGTACCGAGCCTGGCGAGAAGCGGCCGGACGGAACCACATCCTCGCGCGGCATCAGCGCATTCGTCGTGGATGCGGATACCGAGGGGCTGAGCGTGGCGCGGCGTATCGATACGATCTCGCCGCATCCTCTCGCGGCCCTTCGATTCGAATCATGCCGCGTAAATGCGGCACAGCGCCTGGGCGAGGAGGGCGAAGGCTTCCGCATCGCGATGCGAACGCTCGACGTGTTCCGCACATCGGTTGCTGCCGCGGCGCTGGGTTTCGGCCAGCGAGCGCTTGACGAGGCGCTGCGGCACGCCGCCGGACGGGCGATGTTCGGGAAGAAGCTCGCCGACTTCCAGCTGACTCAGGCCGCGCTCGCCGACATGGCGACCGAGATGGACGCAGCGCGTCTGCTCACCTACCGCGCGGCCTGGTTGCGCGACAATGGTTGCACCATCACGCGCGAAGCGGCAATGGCCAAGTCGGCGGCAACCGAGTCGGCACAGCGGGTAATCGACCGGGCGCTGCAGATGTTCGGTGGTCGCGGCGTCGAGACCGGCGAGGTCGTCGAGCGGCTGTATCGCGACATTCGGGCGCTGCGTATCTACGAGGGTGCGACAGAGGTGCAGAAGCTCATAATTGCGCGCGAGCTGCTCAAGGACCTGCAATAGGCCACGGCAATCCGGGCGCCCTGCCGACACTGACACTCCATGGGCCCTCCGCACCTCACAGCTGCGGCGTCCGGTCCTGCCGACTGTCGTCTCGAGCCTTTTCTGACTCTCCGGGCGTGCGTCTGATTTGACATATCCGGCCGATGCCGGCGACGCCGGAAAGCGTAACTGCATCACAATTCTACCGGGCTCGTACCAACGATCAGGTTGGGACTCGCTTTTTTATCGGCTCGCGAATGGCCGCCATTCGCTAACGTATTCGCTGGCGGCATGCAACGCCGGAGTGGCCCGACAAAATGGGCCGCAAGACTGCCGGAGTAATCCCGATCTTCGGCGGCGGAGGACAGCAGGATGACGGAGTCAAACAAGGTTTCCACGCTGGATCTGGACGATAGCCAGCTGACTCGCAAGTTGATGGTGCTCAGCCTGGCGAGCGAGCCGGAAGCTGTCGACGACGAGGACGACGGAACGGATCCATATAACAGCGGTTATGCCAGGATTGCCAAAAGGCAGGCTGGGACGGCTCGGGGATGAGCGTGACTCCTTCCTGGGCTGACGCCTGGCCAAGCCTGTCGATCGCGGCGCGGAGGCCATGGCTGGCCCGTTTGCGGTCGACGTCCGTGGCGTCACAAGGCAACTGCCTGCTCGAGCCTGCCGGGTCGCGTGCGCCGGACAGCAGTCGGCTCGACAGGCCAGGTCCTCGTCACGCACTGTTGTTCGCCCTGGACCGGCCGGCGAAGCACTACGGATACGACGCGATCTTGATTCGCTCGAACCGCCTGGCCATACTCACGACGAGTCAGCCGTACGGCCCTGCTTCGACCGATAGCACCAATCGGCGCAAAGATGACCGGCCGCCCGGGCGGCAGGCGTGAGTTGGCCTCAACGCCGTCCTCCCGACCGGCCGGCGAGCCGCTCAGCCTGCGTGGATTTCGTCGAGAAGTTTGTTGTTCGCTTCCTTGACGGCCTTGTCCAGCAGGTCCTCGTAACATTGCTTGTTGAGACTCGCCTGCCGAAGCGAGCCGGCCTCGCGCAATGTCATGGAGCCGCAGGCGGTGTTCGCCGCCGATTTCAGACGCCAGTACAGCGTATCGACGCCCTCTGCCGACTGGAGATTGAGATCCGCAACGGAAACTCTGATGCTTACCGGCTCAGGCGTTCCAGCCGGATTTGATGCCAGCGCTGCGACCGCTTGCGACAGTAACAGGGCCATGCTTCCGGAAACGAATACCTTCCTAACGATTGCCTTGTTCATGATCTCTCCTTGTAAACGAACGTATTTGGGGCCGTGGCAGCGGCCGGTGCGACACCTATCAGTTGAGGAGCTCACACGTTAATCGCGCACGCTCCTGGTGATATAGATGCATTCCGAGCCGGAACGGTTGCAGATGTCGAGGCCGATATTCAAAAACAGACTTATTCGCAAACCGTCCGTTATCGTCAGGACGCGGTCCCGGGCATCGAACAGGCAATAGTCCAAAGTCAGCAGGATCTCCCGACATGCCAATCCTCGGTCTATACTCTCCCGTCTGGCCGAGGGCTGCGGGCCCCTGCGCATAGCGGGCGTCGAATGAACTCCTCGCATCCGGCAACCACTGCAAGGAGTTGATCGCTGTGCCCAAGGGCATCGAATCCGAACTTGACCGGTTTCTCGCGGAGTACCCGCAGACCACGGGTTTCGAAGTCCTGTTGCCGGATATCAACGGCATGTTGCGGGGAGTTCGGGCCACGCGGCATGACATGCATGGGATAGTGGAGTCCGGCGCCTACATGTCTGCCAGCACGATGCTGCTCGACAGCCGCGGCGTACTGCCGGAGGGTCTGGAGACAGGGCTGAAGGACGGCGACCCCGATTTCCCCTGCCGGCCGGTGCCCGGGTCCTTCGCGCCAGTGCCCTGGTCGGGCCGGCCGACTGGCCAGTGTCTTGCGCAAATGTTCGTAGAAGAAACTACGCCCTGTCACTACGATAGCCGGTACGTCCTGCAGCGCGTGCTCGAGCGTTATGCTGAAATCGGACTGCGGCCGGTCATTGCGCTCGAGCTGGAGTTCTACCTGCTCGACGACAGCGAGGCAGGTCGGCCGGCGCCGCTGCGAACCCGGATCCCGGGCACGCACCTGTTGCAGGATTCACCGAGACTACATGGGCTCGACGACCTCCAGGAGCTCGAACATTTTCTGGCCGACGTGGAGACTGCGTGCGCCGCGCAGCGGATTCCGATCGGCAGCACGATGTCCGAGGGATCGCCTGGCCAGTTCGAGATCAACCTCAATCACGTGGCGAATGCCGAGCTGGCCTGCGATCACGCCATCCTGTTGCGACGACTCATTCGCGGGGTCGCGAGGAAAAACGGGATGGCGGCCACGTTCATGGCCAAGCCGTTCGCCGACCTGGACGGCAGCGGCATGCATGTCCATATGTCGCTCATCGACGCCGAAGGTCGCAACGTGTTTGCCGGGCGTCCGCCGGCCAGCCGGCCCGACGCCTATGCGCCCGCGTTGCGCCACGCGGTCGGCGGCCTGCTGCGGGCGATTCCCCAGACGATGGCCATCCTGGCTCCAAACGCGAACTCCTACCGGCGCCTCGGGCCATCCAGTTTTCTGTCCGTCGAGCAGGCCTGGGGTGTCAACCACCGGCGCGTCGCGCTGCGCATTCCTCCTTCGGACGACGCCAACGTTCGCCTGGAGTATCGACCGGCTGGCGCCGACAGCAATCCTTACCTGGTCACCGCGGCCGTACTCGCCGCCGTGCATCACGGGATCACGCAGCGCGTCGAACCGCCAGCGATGGTGCGCGAGGGGCAGATCCTGGAAGGCGATGACGGCCGGGCGGTCAATTGGGAGGGTGCGTTGGACGGCTTCGAGCGCGGTGGGCTCCTTCGCGACTATCTCGGCGGCAACTTCAGCGATACTTACCTCCGATGCCGGCGCCTGGAGGCCGCAGAGTATCGATCTCGGGTACCGGACCTCGATTATCTCTGGTATCTCGCCAGCATCTGAACAGGAGTACTCGGAAAATGGATCGCAGGTCGTTTCTTGGGGCCGTCGCAGCCGCAGCCGCGACCGGGCTGCTGCCCCGCAGTCTTGACGCGCGAACTGCTGTCGCATCGACGCCCCGGCGCGTAATAGTGATCGGCGCCGGCATCATCGGCTCGTCCGTCGCCTGGCACCTCGCCAGGCGCGGTTGTGATGTGACGATCCTGGAAGCGAGAGGACCCGCCGCGCAGGCTTCGGGCAACAGTTTCGCCTGGCTGAACGGCGGCGACGGCGGGCAGCCGCACAGCTATCACCTGCTGCGCGCATACGCCTTGGGTGAGCACCGCCGGATCGCACAGGAACTGGACTGGCCGGTCCGCTGGGGCGGCAGCCTGGAATGGCACGATGGATCCCCATCCGGCCTCGTCGAGCACGTGCGCCGGATGCAGGGACGTGGATCTGCGATACGCGTGGTCAATGGGGAAGAACTCAGAAGCATCGAGCCGGCTCTCGTCCTGAGCGGCATCTCGACACTTGCGTATGCCGAACACGACGGAGCACTGGACCCTGGAAAAGCTACCCGAATCCTTTACGACGCGGCGCTGCGGCAGGGAGCGAAGGGCGTCGCGCCTGCCCGGGTCACTGGTATCTCGAGCGGTTCCGGGCCGTTCCGCGTCGCGACTGAGGATGACACCCGGGAAGCCGATGTCGTGGTCGTTGCCGCCGGCGTCGGTACCAGCGTGATCGCGGAAATGGCGGGACTAAGGCTGCCCCAGCAATCCACACCCGGCGTCATAGTGACGACGGAACCGATGGATCGGATCGTTCACAAGGTGCTCTACGGACCCGACGTGCACGTGCACCAACGCGATGATGGTCGTGTCGTTCTCGGCGAGAAAGCGGGTTCTCCGCAGACCGACGAGCATCGCGCATTACTCGTCGGCCGTCCGAATGAATTTCCGTCAGCAGAGCTCACGATGGCGCACGCGACGCGCATAGTCGACCTGGCAAAACAGCACGTGCCGGCGCTGGCAGCGGCTCGCGTCGAGCATGCAGGGGTAGGCTGGCGCCCGATGCCCGCGGACGGCCTCCCGGTCCTGGGGCGCGCCCGGTCGGTGCCCGGCCTGTATTTTGCGGTGATGCACAGCGGGATTACGCTTGCTCCGCTGATCGGCCGACTGGCGGCAACCGAAATCCTCGAGGGAATCGACCTCGAAATCCTGTCGGACTTCAGGCTCGAGCGTATTCCGCAGGGCTGAATCAAGCCGAGTTTCGCGCTTACCAGATACTATCCAGTGCACGGAGCACGTCGCGGCGGCTGATCTGGCCGACGAGGCGGCCGTCGCGCACCACGGGGTAGCGGTGGTAACGCTTCTGCAGGAAGCGTTTCGCGGCCTCGACGATACCTTCGTCCGGGTCGATCGTTTCAACCTCCGTGCTCATGAACGCTGCTACCTTGCCGCCATACTCGCCGTAGTAGCCGACGTCGAGCGCGATCTTCATGCAGTCCTTTTCCGTCAACATGCCGACCAGGCGACCCTCCTTGTCGACCACCGGGGCCCCGGCAATGTCGTGCTTGACGAGCTTGTGAACGGCGTGTGTTATTTCCATGTCGGGGTCGAGCTTGACGAGGTTGCTCGTCATGAAGTCACGAACTCTGCACGATTCAAGCATTGTCTTTTCCTCTGCACGAGCAATTCTCGCACTGGCCATTCACGGAGAGCTGGCTGCAGCTTCTCTGTGGCGGCAACCGGTTAAACAATACGCCGAGCCCTACTCCGGCAGCGGCGAGAATGAAAGCTACGAAACCTGCAACGAAATATTCCACGGCGCCTCCCTTGCGATCAGCTGCCGAAATCGTCGTAAAAAACCCGGTCACCATCGACTCCGAGGTCGTATAGCATGCGCTTGACTGCGTCGATCATCACCGGCGGGCCGCACAGATAGTATTCGCAATCTTCGGGCGCCGGGTGGTCCTTCAGGTAATTCTCGTAGGCGACCTCGTGTATGAAACCGCACAGCCCCTGCCAGGATCCGTCCTTCGGTGGGTCGGAAAGTGCGAGATACCAGCTGAAATTGGCGTGCTGCCGGGCAAGGGCATCGAATTCGTCGACGTAGTAGGCTTCCTTGAGGTTACGAGCGCCGTACCAGAAACTGATACGACGCGTCGATTGCAGGCGTTGCAGCTGGTCCAGTATGTGGGACCGCATTGGCGCCATGCCCGCTCCGCCGCCGATGAATACCATCTCGGCGTCCGTGTCCCGCGCCAGGAAATCTCCGAACGGACCGGTTACGGAGACCAGGTCACCCGGGCGCAGGCCGAACAGCCACGAAGACACGCGTCCGGGCGGCGCGTCCGGGGCCTGCGGCGGCGGCGTCGCGATGCGCACGTTAAGGCGCACCTGGTCGCTTTCCAAGGGACAGTTCGCCATGGAGTAGGCGCGAGTAACGGGTTCAGGGACTTTCGACACGAGGTCGAACAACCCGAAGCGCTGCCACTCGTGCCGGTATTCGGCGGCGATCTCGAAGTCCCGGAAACAGAGCTCGTGCGGCGGACACTCGATGAGCACGTAGCTGCCGGCCGCGAAATCGATACGCGCGCCAGGCGGCAGCTCGAGGATCAGCTCACGGATGAAGGTCGACACGTTTCGCGTGGACCTGAGCGTGCACACCCAACGCGTGGCTCCCAGCATGCTCTCGGGGAGCCGCAGTGCAACGTCCCTGCGCAGAACCTGCTGGCAGGCGAGGCGGATCCCTGCGGCTGCCTCGCTGCGCCGGATGTGGGTGGCCTCCGTCGGCAGGAGCGGCGGCGCGGGGAATGCCATGGTAATCCTGCACTGCCCGCAGGTCCCGCGACCGCCGCAGGCTGACGGCAGGAACAGGCCGTTTTCGGCGAGAACCGTGAGGAGCCGGCGACCGACCGGCGCCGAGAACTGGCGCTTGTCGTTGATGGTCAGCGTGGCTTCGCCCGTTGGCAGGATGCGCCGACGTGCAAGCAGGATTACCGCCGTCAGCAGAGCAACGACAGCGGTGAATACCGTGACGCCTGTCAGGATTTCCTGCATGGCTCTCCGCCGCGGAAGGTTTCCTTGCATGCACGGGTCACAACTCGATCCCCGCAATGCCCATGAAGGCCAGGGACATGATGCCCGCCACGATGAAAGTAATCCCGAGCCCGCGCAGGCCCTCCGGTACGTCCGAGTAGCGCAGCTTTTCCCGCAGTCCGGCGAGGGCGATGACGGCCAGCGCCCAGCCGGTCCCGACGCCGGCACCGAAGGTTACGCTTTCGGCGAACCCGTAGTTTCTTTGCACCATGAACAGTGACGCTCCCAGGATCGCGCAGTTGACGGTCAGGAGCGGTAGGTAAATGCCGAGGGCGTTGTAAAGCGCGGGGAAATAACGATCGAGCAGCATTTCCAGGATCTGCACGATGGCCGCGATAACGCCGATGTAGCTGATCAGCCCGAGATAGCTTAGATCCAGATGGCCGAGACCGGCCCAGCCGAGGGCTCCGGGTCGCAGCAGATGACTGTAGATGAGATTATTGGCCGGAACCGTGATCGTCAGTACGACGATCATGGCCGCTCCAAGGCCGATGGCCGTACGCACCTGCTTTGAGACGGCAAGGAATGTGCACATGCCGAGGAAATAGGCGAGCGCGAGGTTCTCCATGAAAACCGAGCGTATGAAGATCGCCAGCAGCTCGTTCATCGGGTGCGTTCCTGCAGGTCGCACGGCCGGAAGTCGGCGGCCTCTACCTGTTGCTTGCGGCGGCTGCGGACCGCCCAGATAATGAGCGCGATGATGAAAAAAGCACTCGCGGGCACCAGCATCAACGCGACCGGCCTGAACCAGCCGCCGGCGCCGGCCAGCGGCAGTATCGGGATGCCCAGCAGGCTGCCGGCACCGAGCAGTTCGCGAACGACGGCAACGGCGACGAGGATGGCGCTGTAACCGAGCCCGTTGCCAATCGCGTCGAGGATGCTTTCGCCGACGCGGTGGCTCATCGCGAAGGCCTCCGCACGGCCGAGTACTATGCAATTCGTTATGATCAGGCCGACGTAGACCGTAAGAGCGCGTGACATCTCGGGCGCGTAGGCGCGCAGAATCTCGTCGACGATAATCACGGCGGACGCCACGATCGTGACCTGCACGATCAGGCGTACGCTCGACGGTAGCTGCCGCCGCAGCAGGCTGATGGTCAGGTTCGAGAACACCAGCACCGACGTCAACGCGGCACTCATCGTCAGTGCCGTGAGGACGGTATTGCTGATTGCGAGCGCCGAGCAGATCCCGAGTATCTGCAGTGTAATCGGGTTCTCGTCGACCAGCGGACGCAGCAGGATGTCGCGCTTTCTCATGGCCGTGAACCCCGGTCGCGCAGGCGCTCGAGATAGGGCCCGAAACAATCGGGGCCGAGCCAGTAGCCAATCATCGCGCCGATACGTTCGGACGTCACTGTCGCGCCACTGATTGCGTCGACCCTGTGGCCTGCGGGCGAGCCCCCTGCTTGCGGCAGCGCAACCTCGAAGCGCAGGGTCCCGTCTTCGCCGTAAATCGACTTGCCGCGCCAGCTTGCGAGCCAGGTCGGCTCCAGGAATCGATCACCGACTCCAGGCGTCTCGGCCTGCTCGTAGAAACTGACGCCATGGATCGTATTGAGGTCGGGTCCGAGTCCCACGTATCCATAGATCGTCGACCACATGCCCTTGCCGTGCACCGGCAAAACGACGCCACCGGAGCCGTTGTGGGGCGGCAGCAGGTAGGCGAGTGCGTACTTTGCGCGACGCCCCAGTTGCGCCAGATCACGATCCTTAGGGATCGCTACGCTTTGCTCTGGATCGATCGCCGCAGCTCTCTGGTCGTAGCTGGCGGCATCGGGCGCATCGACCTCGATCCCTGTCTCCAGGTCGACGAGCACCGGGCGGAGTTCCCTGAACCGCACCAGGACTTCATTGTCGTCGTACGAGCCGGCTGACGGGGAGAGGCCGCCGGCGACGAGGACGTGGCGTGCCTTCGCAATATCGACCGCTCCGGCGTCCGACGGGACGAGCAGGACCCGGGTGGTCGAAACCATTACGGAACACACGAATGCCACGCCGACGGCGACGAGTGCGGCTTTAAGCGGGCTGTCGTTGTTCATGCGCCGGCACTCCCCGTGCGCTTGCGTCGCCGCCGAACGTTCTGCTCGATAGCGACGAAATCCGCCAGCGGCGCGATGATGCTGGCAAACAGCAAGGCAAAAGCCGCCGCGGAGAATCCGTCGGATTCGCCGGCCCGTATCATCAGCGTAAGTGCGCCAATCAGGAGCCCGTATATCCAGCGCCCCGCATTCGTCACCGGCGCGCAGGCGGCATCCGTTGCAAAAAACGCGACGGCGAAGACGTAGCCGCCGGCGACCAGATGCCAGTGCCAGGGGAGCGCATAAACCGGGCTGATATCGGCCGCCAGGGCTCGCGCTGCGATTGCGGCGGCAGCGAGCCCGAGCGCCGCGCCCAGCATGATGCGCCAGGATGCCGCACGTGCCGCCAGCAGCAGGGCAGCGCCAAGCAGGGCTGCCGCCGTCGAGGCGGGCCCGATCCCGGCGGACGGGTCGGTAAGGAACGCTGCCCACCAGTCGATACCGGCGGCATGCAGTGCGTCCAGCCCGCCGTTCCTGGCATGCTCCAGCACGGTACCACCAGCGGTGTGGCCGGACGCAGGGAACGCGACGTACAGGAACACGAGCGCGAGCACGGCGGGATTGACGATGTTGCGGCCCGCACCGCCGAACACGGCCCGGCCGAAAACGAAGCCGAAGGACATGGCGAGCGCGGCCTGGTACAAGGGCAGCGATGCCGGTGCGACCAGCGCAAACAGCCAGGCGCTCAGAAAGACGCCATGCCCGTAGCGGCGCCCCCGCACAAGCGCAAAGATCCACTCCCAGGCGACCGCCGTAAGGACTGCGACGGCCAGCAAAGGCACGAACAGGGCGAGACCCTGCGAGTGCCCGACCAGCCGAAGCCCGGCAAATGCGGCGGGCAGGCTGGCCAGGACATAGAGCCAGTCCAGCCGTTGAGCGTTGCCGTGGTGACGAACGTGCGGTGCCGAGGTCGTCTGGGCGGACGACGAGTACAGGAACCGCTCGACGGACTCGAACAGCGGTCGGAACGGTCGCCATGCCGGACGGGTTTGGAAGAAAGGCTGCAGGTCATCGAGAAGCCGACGCAGACCCATCATCGTTCCTTCCAGATGGCATCGAGGGTCGAGCGCAGAGCCGCCGCATAGTCGATCTTGGCCGGACAGGACCAGCCGACCAGCGCGAGGTCTTCCTCGTCCAGTTCGAGACAGCCCAGACGGGCCGCTTCGCGAGCGTCGCCTACCAGCAGGCTCTTCAGCAGCGGGCCTGGAAGCAAGTCGAGCGGCATGACTGCGTCGAAGGCCTCGCACGGAATCATGGCGCAAGGCTCGCCCCGTCGCGCAGTGGTCGTCGCATCGCCGCGGCGCAGCCAGCCGAGCAGGCGCCGGTCGCGCGCTTGCGGAATGAGGCTCGCCTGCAGGTGATACCGACCGAGGAAGGCCAGGTTACCGCTCGCCATCCTCCCGTCGAGGACGGAGCCGGAGACGATGCGGCAGCCATCGGCGGGCCCCGCAAGGTCCTGCAGCGATGCGCCGATGCGGGTCCGGACGAGCCGCGGTCGCCGAAGCGGCGGGCCCGACAGCGCAACGACCCTGCTGAAGTCCTGGCGACCCGTCAGGAAAAGCCGGCCGATCGCGATCACGTCCTGGTAGCCGATATGCCAGACGCTGCAATCGTGACCGACGGGATGCAGGAAATGGATGTGGGTGCCGGGCAGCCCGGCAGGATGTGGTCCGTCAAAATGGGCGTGCCGCCGTTGATCGGTCTCCCGGATACGTAGTTCCGAGCCTGCTTGGCTGCAAACATGTACCTTGCCGTCGGTCAAGCGCCCGATCACGTCGAGGCCTGCATGCAGCGCAGGGGCATCCGATGCGATCACCACCTCCGGATCCGGCGCATGGGGTCTTGTATCGATCGCGGTCA
>JAOUIH010000221.1 GCA_029884165.1 Gammaproteobacteria bacterium
AAGACTCCGCGACGTCGACCGAGCTTTCGGCACGCAGCACCGCGACATAGTGCTCGGCTACGCCGAGCTTGATGTCCTGGATGACGGTGCCGAGATGGCCCTCGGCGGCCTTCGCGCCGAACTCCGCGGCTTCGACGCCGGAGCGGATGGCGCCGCCGGAATAGAGCGGCAGGCTCAGCTGGGCTCCCGCGCTCAGGTAGTCGTCGCCAGCGAAGACGGGGCCGGTGCTGAGCGGGCCGATGGCGAAGCCTGGCGCGGTGTCGAACTGCGTGTAAGCGCTCGCAAGGCCGAGCTGCGGGAGGCGCGCGCCGCGCGCCTCGTCGAGCTCGAATCCGGCCGCGTCGCGGTTGGCGGAGGCGGCCGCGATCTGGCGATGCGAGGCGACGGCAGCGGTCCAGGCCTCGGCCAGCGTTTCGGCGGCGCCCGGGACTGCGGTGGCGAGCAGGGAGAGGGCAAGCAGGAGTTTCGATTTGTTCATGGCCAGGTCCGGGTCTTGGATCGGGTGGAATGGCATCGCGCGGCGCATAGTATATCGAAATATTCGAATATTCAAATATACGTAGACCTACGCATGGCGGTTCCCTGCGGCCGGGAGGCGGGCGGGGTGGTTCAGCACGCCGGCCGGGCCAGTGCGGCGAGCTTCCCGGCCGCGGCGACCGGCAGCACGATGCAGTGGACATCCGCCGTGCCGAAGCGCCCGGCGGCCTCCTGCAGGAAGTCGGCGACCTGGTCGGCCGGCATGTGGATTTCGAACTGGATCCGACCCCGCCGACCGCTCACCTGCTCGGCTGCGCTCAGTCCGTCGTGGCGTGCGCTGTGGCCGTGCACCGGGAAGCTCGAGAAGCCCTTGTCGCCCTCGCGGCCCAGCAGCCAGTCGATGACCAGTTCCTCGAGGCTCGGCGTCGTATTGAGTATGACCAGCGAGCGGGGTACCGGAGCATTCATAACGTAACCTCGGCGGAGCCGTAGCGGCGGTACAGGATGGGCAGGATTATCAGGGTCAGCAGCGTCGCGGTGATCAACCCGCCGATCATGACGATCGCCAGCGGTCGCTGAATCTCGGATCCGGGTCCGCTGGCGAAAAGGAGGGGCACCAGTCCGAACGCTGCGATGCTGGCGGTCATCAGGACCGGCCGGAGACGTCGCGTCGATCCCTCGATCACCGCCTGTTCGAGGCTCAGGCCTCGATCCCGCAGCTGGTTGAAATAGGAGACCAGCACGACACCGTTCAGTACCGCGATGCCGAGCAGCGCAATGAAGCCGACGGATGCAGGCACCGACAGGAATTCGCCGGTTAGCCAGAGGCCGAGGACGCCCCCGATCAAGGCGAAGGGAATATTGGTAAGCACCAGCAGTGCCTGCCGAACCGAGCGGAACGTCGAGAACAGGATCAGGAAGATGAGCCCGATCGATACCGGGACGACGATCGCCAGCCGGGCGGCAGCGCGCTGCTGATTCTCGAACTGTCCACCCCACTCGAGGTAGTAGCCCGGCGGAAGATCCACGTCGGACGTCACCGCTGCTTGCGCATCTTCGACGAAACCGACGAGGTCCCGGCCGCTGACGTTGCTCCGTATTACCGAGAAACGCTGGCCGCGCTCGCGCCCTACGGTGACGACGCCCTCGACTCGCCTGATGTCTGCGATCGTTGACAGGGAGACACTGGAGCCGTCCGCAAGTACGACCGGCAGGTTGGCGAATGTGACCGGCGACGATTGCACGCTGGCGCCGGCCCGAACCAGGAGGGGAGTCCGCCGTATGCCCTCGCGCACGACTCCGATTGAGACTCCCTCCAGCTGTGCGCGCAACATGCGCTGCAATTCGTCGCCGCTCAGGCCGAGCCGTCCCGCCGCGCTGCGATCGATGTCCAGTTGCAGGTACTGGACACCTTCGTTCTGACTGGCGAAGACGTCCTGGGCACCGGCGACCCGCCTGAGCACTGCAGCGATCTCCGCCGCCTTTGCATTCAGCAAATCAAGGTCGGGGCCAAACAGCTTGACGGCGACGTCGCCGCGAACGCCCGTCAGCATCTCGGAGACGCGCATCTCGATGGGTTGCGTGAATCCGTAGGCGAGGCCCGGGAATCGGTCCAGGACCTGCCTGATGGCGTCCATGAGATCCTCCTTGGACCGCATTCGCCAGTCCGAGCGCGGCCGCAGCACCATGAACATGTCCGTCTCGTTGAGGCCCATGGGATCCATGCCGATTTCGTCGGAACCGACGCGCGCCGTCAGTCGGGTCACTTCCGGCACCTCGGCGAGGATTGCCCGTTCGACGCGAATATCCAGGTCGACCGACTGCTCCAGCGTAATCGAAGGCAGCTTCTCCAGTTGCACGATGATGTCGCCTTCGTCCATCGTCGGCATGAAGGTCTTGCCTATGAAAAGGTAGACGACGGCGGTCAGCGCCAGCGCGCCAATGGCACTGCCGATCATCCAGCGTGCATGGGTGAGGCTCCAGCGCAGCGCGGGCTCGTACAGCTGCCGGAGTGTGCGCGGCAGCCAGGGTTCGGTATGCGATACCTTGCGCAACAGGTAGGACGACAGCACCGGTATCACGGTCAGGGACAGGACCAGCGAACCCGACAGCGCGAAGACGATCGTCAGTGCGACCGGCGTAAACAGCTTTCCCTCCAGGCCCTGCAGGGTCATCAGCGGCAGGAAGACGATAATGATGATGCCGATTCCGGACGCGACCGGCACGGAGACTTCGCGGACCGCGCGGTAGATCAGGTGCAGGCGAGGAAGTCGGCTGGCCCGGTCCGTATCGCTCAGCTGCGTGATTATATTTTCGACCACGACGACCGCGGCATCGACGAGCATGCCGATGGCGATCGCCAGGCCGCCGAGACTCATCAGGTTCGCCGACATGCCGAACTGCCGCATCATGATGAAGGTCACAAGGGCAGCGAGCGGTAACACGAGCGCGACGGTGAGCGCAGCCCGGATGTCACCCAGGAACAGCAGCAACAGGATCATGACCAGGACGATGGCTTCCGCAAGGGCACGCGACACGGTCCCGACGGCTTCCTGCACCAGCTTTCCCCGATCATAGAAAATACTGATGTGCACGCCTTCCGGCAGTGCGCTGGCAATCTCGTCGAGTTTCGCCCGAACACCGGCGACAACCTCCCGCGCATTGGCGCCGCGCAGCCCGAGTACGAGGCCCTGCACGACTTCGCCATCGCCGTTTTGCGTCACGGCTCCGTAGCGTGTCACCGCGCCGAACCGAACGTCTGCCAGTTCGCCCACCGTAATTGAACGCCCGTCGCGAACAGCCACGACGATGGCCCGAACGTCGTCTAGAGTTTCGATCCGTCCCTGGGAGCGCACCAGTAATGCTTCCTCGCCCTCGGCCAGG
>JAOUIH010000222.1 GCA_029884165.1 Gammaproteobacteria bacterium
GTATCCCAGCCGGCGACCCGCCCGATCGGCGCCTCGAGGTGATAGAAGCACTCTTCCTGCACGGTCGCCGCCAGTTCTGCGCCGTATCCGTTGAAGCGCGTCGCTTCGTGGGCGATGAGGCAGCGCCCGGTCTTGCGGACCGATTCCGCGATCGTTGGGATATCCAGCGGCGAGAGAGTTCGGACGTCGATGACTTCGGCGTCCACGTCCGCGAGCCTGGCGGCTGCCAGGGCGACATGGACCAGCGTGCCGTAGGTGACGATTGTTAACTCCTCGCCGGACTTTGCAATGTCCGCCTTGCACAGCGGCACGGTGTAATGGCCTTCGGGGACTTCGCCCTTGGGATGCGTCGTCCACGGCACGGCCGGCTTGTTCGGATCGCCGTCGAAGGGCCCGTTGTAGATTCGCTTCGGCTCGAAGAAAACCACGGGATCGTCGGACTCGATGGCGCTGATGAGCAGTCCCTTGGCGTCGTACGGATTCGAGGGTAGCACCGTCGTGATGCCGCTGACGTGCGTGAATATGGCTTCCGGGCTCTGGGAATGCGTCTGCCCGCCACGAATGCCGCCACCGCATGGCGTGCGGATCGTGACCGGCGAGAAAAAGTCACCGCCCGAACGATAACGCAGCCGCGCGAGTTCGCTCGCTACCTGGTCGAATCCCGGGTAGATGTAGTCCGCGAACTGGATCTCGGCAACCGGTCGCAACCCGTTGACGCCCATACCGATTGCGGCGCCAATGATGCCGCCCTCGGCGATGGGCGCGTCAATGACCCGATGCTCCCCGTACTTGCGCTGCAGCCCGTCGGTACAGCGAAAGACGCCACCGAAATAACCGACGTCCTCGCCGAGTATGACGACGTTCGGGTTCCGCTCCATCATGACGTCGAGGGCTGAGCGAATGGCCTCGATCATGTTCATCTGCGCCATGGCTTCAGCCCTCCAGGTCCAGCATCTGCCGACGCTGCAGCTCGAGGTGGGGCGGCGTCTCGGCGTAGACGTCGTCGAACATCGTCGCCGGATCGAGGAACGGTGCCTCGGTCATCGTGCCGTAGCGCTGCGACTCCTTCCACGCGGCCATGACCTCTTCCTTCAGTTCCTTGGTCAGTTTCTCGTGTTCGGCCTCCGTCCAGCGGCCTTCCGCGATCAGGTGCTGTTTCAGGCGCTCGATCGGGTCGCCGAGCGGGAAGGATGACCACTCGTCCTTCGGGCGATACTTGGTCGGGTCGTCGCTCGTCGAATGTGCGCCGCCCCGATAGGTCACCAGTTCGATGAGCGTCGGGCCTCCGCCGCGGCGCGCGCGATCCGCGGCCCACAGCGTGACGGCGTATACGGCCAGCAGGTCGTTGCCGTCCACCCGGATGCCGGGGACGCCGAGACCGATGCCTCGCGCGGCAAACGGACGCCGCTCGCCGCCTGCGAATCCCTGGAATGTCGATATCGCCCACTGGTTGTTGACGACGTTGAGAATGACGGGAGCCTGGTAGACCGCAGCAAACATGAGCGCGTAATGAAAATCGGCCTCCGCCGTGCTGCCGTCGCCGACCCAGGACGCTGCAACGTGATCCTCGCCCTTGATCGCCGCGGCCATGGCCCACCCGGCCGCATGGGGGTACTGGGTTGCCAGGTTGCCGGAGATCGAAAAGATGTTGGCGCTGCGGTTGTGGTACATGATCGGGAGCTGGCGACCCTTACACATGTCGCGCGTGTTCGACAGGCACTGGCACATCATGTCGACGAGGCGGGTGCCGCGATACAGGAACAGGCCCTGGTTCCGGTACGACGGAAAGCACATATCGCCGGGGCGCAACGCCATGCCTTGCGCTATGGAGACGGCTTCCTCGCCCAACGACTGCATGTAGAAGGATATGCGCCCCTGGCGCTGGATCTGCCACATGCGCTCGTCGAAAACCCGCGTGAGCATCATCCACCGAAGGGCGATCTGCAGGTCGCGGGGATCGATGTTCGGATTCCAGGGTCCCTTGGCCTTGTGATCGTCGTCGAGTACCCGGACCAGGTCCACGCTCAGGTTTTCGATGTCCCGCGTACGCGCGTCGATGGGTGGCTTGTCGACCTTGCCAGCCGGGGTCAGCTCCAGGTAGCTGAAGTCGGGTTTCTCTCCGGGGCGGGCGGTCGGGCGTGGTATGTGCAGTCGGGATTTCATGCTCATCCGATTCTTGTTCCTTGGGCCAGACGGCAGCGGGCCGGTGCGCAATTTTCGCATGGCCGGCGTGAACTTCCATATCCAAAGATTGTGGTACGGGACCCGATTCTACGCTTATCCCGAGTGGCTCTCGACGTCACCTTGGCCAGGATGGCGCCCAGGGGCGCCTTCTGGTATCTAGATGCCATGTTTTGCCATCCCCGGGTATGCGATGGACAGGAAAAAGCTCGCCGAGCTGCGCCGGCGCTATGGCGGCGAAGGTAACCAGGTATACAGCGACAAGTTTCGGAAAGTCGCGGAGTACCAGTTCAGCCCGGACGGCGTGCGGCGCCTGCCGTATGGCGGCTTGCCGACCCTGCTGGATGCACCGTATTCGGAGACGCTCGACGGCATCGATATCGCCCTGATCGGGGTGCCAATGGACCTCGGCGTGACGAACCGCTCGGGGGCCCGTTTCGGGCCGCGAGCGGTCCGCGGTATCGAGAGAGTCGGGCCTTACAATCATGCCCTGGACGTGCTGCCGTTCCGTAACCGGCGTTGCGCCGATGTCGGAGACGTCCCGTTTCGCAGCCGGTTCCGGCTGGATACCTGCATCGAGGACATCGAGGCGTTCTATCACAAGGTCGTCGATGCCGGCATCCGGCCGCTGAGCGTCGGCGGCGATCACTCGATCACTCACCCGATCCTGAAGGCGGTCGGCCGAAACGGGCCGGTCGGCTGTATCCATATCGACGCCCACTGCGACACGTCCGGGCCGTACGAGGGCGCAAAGTTCCAGCACGGTGCCCCGTTCCGGCACGCCGTGCTCGACGGCGTCCTCGACCCGGAGCGCACCGTCCAGATCGGCATACGCGGGAGTGCCGAATACCTGTGGGATTTCTCCTATGAGTCGGGCATGACCGTCATCCATGCGGAAACGTTCGCCGAAATGGGGCTGGCCGCGGTTATCGAGAAGACCCGCGTGGCCCTGGGTGACGGTCCCGTATATGTGAGCGTCGATGTCGACGGCATCGACCCGGCATTTACACCCGGCACCGGCACCCCGGAGGTCGGCGGGCTGACGCCGCGGGAGGTGCAGGCGCTGCTGCGCGCCTGCGCGGACCTGGACATCGTCGGGGGCGATGTCGTCGAGATCGCGCCCCAGTACGATCCCAGCACCAAC
>JAOUIH010000017.1 GCA_029884165.1 Gammaproteobacteria bacterium
ATCATCGAGATGTACCCCGATCACGAGGACTTCGCCGTCCGCACCGCCGGCATGCCGGGCCTCGGCATACTGGGCGCGACCTTCGGCTACGTCATCGCGATGGACTCACCGTCGGCGCGCTCAACCGACGAGTTCCAGTGGGGCACGACGCTGTGGCACGAGCTCGCGCACGTCTTCACGCTGGAGGCGACCGGGCACCTGGTTCCACGCTGGTTCAGCGAGGGCGTTTCGGTGCTGGAGGAGTGGCGCAGCGGGCCGCAGCCGGGCGTGCATATCCCGCTGTCGGTCTAGTCCGCGAGTAAGGAGGACCGCTTCCTGCCGATCGCAACGCTCGACCAGGGATTCCTCCGGCCGACCTACCCCGACCAGGTGATCGTGTCCTACATGCAGGCCGGGCTCGTGTGCCGCTACATCGACGAGCGCTACGGCCACGCAAAGCTAGGCGAGATGCTGCTCGCCTATCGCGAGGGTCTCGACACGAGCGAGGCGATCGGCCGCGCGCTCGGCCTCGATGCACCCAAGTTCGACCGGGAGTTCCAGAGCTACGTCGAGACCGAGTTCGGGGCGTTCCTCGCGGGCCTCGAGAGCTGGCGCCGATCGCACGCCGAACTCGGCCGTCTCGTCGACAGCGGCTCATGGAAACGAGCGGCGGAACTGGCGGACGAGCTGCTCGCCGAACACCCGGCCTACGTCGAGCCCGACAGCCCCTGGCTTGCGCTGGCCAGGGCGCGGGACGAACTCGGCCAGCCCGACGCGGCGCTCGCCGCATTGCGGGACTACTGGTCGCGCGGCGGCTACGACCCGGCGGCACTCAAGGATCTGGCGGAGCGCCTGGTTGCCGGTGCCGAACACGCGACCGCCATCGACGTGCTGAACACCGTGGCGCTCGTGCAGCCGCTGGACGACGAGCTGCACGGCGCACTCGGCGACCTTCTGCTCGAAGCCGGGCGCCCGGCGGAGGCGCTGCGGGAATACGGGATTCTCCTGGCGCTGGAGCCGCACGATCGGGCCGATGCCTATTTCCGGCTCGCACGCGCGCACAGCAGGAGCGGTAACATCGAGCAGTCGAAGCAGTACCTTCTTGCCGCGCTCGATATAGCGCCCGGTTATCGACCGGCGCAGCGGCTGCTGCTTGAACTAACGCGGGCCGGGCAGGACCAATGAACGAACAGAGGATGTGCGCGAATGACAGGCAATGAGGCGGGCGCTTTCGAGTCGGGCGAGGTCAGGGAGCTGGTCGGGCGGTTTCGCGCAACCACGGCGGGGCTGCGCGAGGAAATCGGCAAGGTCATCATCGGCCAGCAGGACGTCATCGAGCACCTGCTCGTCACTTTGCTGGTAGGCGGGCACTGCCTCATCACCGGCATGCCGGGCACCGCCAAGACTCTGCTCGTCAGGACCCTGGCGGACGCGCTCGGCCTGACTTTCAAGCGCATCCAGTTCACGCCCGACCTCATGCCGACCGACGTGACCGGCACCGACATCATCGAGGAAGACCCCGTGAGCGGCCATCGGAACTGGCGCTTCGTGCCGGGACCCGTGTTCACGAACGTACTTCTGGCTGACGAAATCAACCGGACGCCACCGAAGACGCAGGCCGCCTTGCTCGAGGCGATGCAGGAAAAATCCGTCACGGTCCGCGGCGAGATACGCATGCTCGAACCGCCGTTCCTGGTGCTCGCTACGCAAAACCCGATCGAACTCGAGGGCACGTACCCGTTGCCGGAAGCGCAACTCGACCGGTTCCTGTTCAACGTGTTGCTCGACTATCTCAGCCCGGAGGAAGAACTCGCTGTCGTCGAGCGTTTCACGTCGCGGGTCGACATGCCTTCGGCATCGCCGCGGACGACCGCCGCGGAAATCCTGCGTTTTCAGTGGCTGGTTCGGCAGGTACCGGTGGCCGAGTCCGTCAACCGTTATGCCGTCGAACTGGTCCGCGCGACGCGGCCGCAGGAGCCCGGCGCGCCGGAGGTCGTAAGGCGCTTCGTGAACTTCGGAGCCAGCGTGCGTGCGACGATGTTCCTGAACCTGGCGGCGAAGGCCCGCGCGATGCTCGAGGGCCGCTACCACGTGACCATCGAGGACGTGCGGGCAATGGCGCTGCCGGTGCTGCGCCATCGCGTGCTGTGCAATTATTTCGCGGAATCGGAGGGCAGGACGGTCGACGATGTCCTCCGCGAAACGCTGGAGACCTTCGGAGGCTGAATCGAGTGAGCGAACGTCTCCCAGGTCAGTCTGCACCGCGGGGACTCCTCCAGCCCGAGGTGCTGGCGAGCCTGAAGAATCTCGACCTCGTGGCTCGCTCCGTGGTCGAGGGCTTCCTGGTGGGACTGCACCGCTCACCCCTCTTCGGTTTCAGCCAGGAATTCGCCGAGTATCGCGCCTACGCCGAAGGGGACGACCCGCGCTTCATAGACTGGAACGTTTACGCGCGCACGGAGCGCACTTATATAAAGCGTTTCCTGGGCGAAACGAATTCGCACCTCATGATCCTGCTTGACGTCAGCGCGTCGATGGATTTCGGGGGAACGCCGGTCAGCAAGCTGCGCTACGCGCAGTTCCTGGCGGCAAGCCTCGCCTATCTCGCAAACCGGCAGCACGACGCGGTGGGCTGCATGATTTTCGACGAGGACATCCGTGACTTCCAGCCGGCATCGTCGAAGGCCGGAAGGCTGCAGGCGGTGCTGCACAGCATCGACCGCGTCACACCGGGCACCGGCACGAGCTTCGAACGGCCGTTCGAGCAGTTTCGCCGGCACGTGTCGCGCCGGGGGCTGGTCGCACTGGTATCGGACTTCTGGTGCGACACGGGGCGCCTGCTCGAGAGCGTGCGCCCGCTTGCCTGGCAAGGCCAGGACATCGTGCTCTTCCAGGTGCTCGACCCGGCTGAAATGGCGCCGGGGTATCGCAGCAATGTGCTGCTCGAAGATGCGGAGACCGGCGCTGCCGTCGAGGTCACGCCCGAGTTCCTCGCGGACGAATATCCCCGCAAACTGCGCGCGCACATCGACAGTATCGCAACAGCCGCTGCCGCCAGTGGCGCCGATCACGTGCTCGTCAACACGGGTGACAGCCTGGACGGAGCGCTGCGGAAGTATCTATTGTTCCGGCAAAGGCGGAAATAGCGATGGGCCTGCTCGCACCCTGGTTTCTCGCCGCCTCGCTGACCCTGGCGCTGCCCCTCTGGCTGCACAGGCTGCGGACGCAAAGCGCCGAGCGCGAGAAGTTCAGCTCGACGATGCTGCTCGAGACGACCGAGCAGCGCGTGCACGTCAGGCGGCGGCTGCGTTACCTGATATTGCTGGCCCTGCGGATTGCCCTGCTGGCGCTGGTCGCCCTCGCCTTCGCGCAGCCGTTCGTCGAACGACCGCCCCGGCAGGGCCTCACCGGCCAGAACGGCAGCTCGTTCGTCGTCGTCGATGGATCGGCCTCGATGGGCCGGTCGGGCGTGTTTTCGCAGGCGCTGGCAGAGGTCGCGAGCATCGTCGACAGCGCGCCGGCCGGAGTAGCGCTGCAGGTTGCCCTCGCCGCCGGCCCGCTGCGGCTCTTGCACGAGCCGTCGGCGGACCGAGCGGTAGCCCGCCGGGCCTTGAACGGCATCGAGCCGCTGCCGCTGCGCCTCGACGTGGGCCAGCTGGCACGTGAGATCGGCCTGCATGCCGCCTCGCTGCCGCAGCCGGTAACGCTGCACCTCGTCAGCGACTTCCAGGCGAGCGCGATGCCGGCCCGGTTCGCGGACGCCATCCCCCCCGGGATCGCGCGCCTGGAACCGCATCCGGTCGGTACCGGCCTGCCGGTCAACTGGGCCGTCGCGTTCGTGCGTCGGGCAGCGCACGGCGTCGAGGTCGGCGCACATGCCTGGGGCCTGACCGACGGGACCGCCGACGTCGAGCTGATTATCAACGGCGAGAGCCGCGGCATTCGAAGCATCACCGGTTCCGGGCCGCACCTCGCAAGCTTCGACGCGATCGAGTTGCTGGAAGGCGAGAACCGCGTACTGGTCACGGTCACCGCGAATGACGATCTGGACATCGACGATCGTTTTCACGCCGTGATCGCCAACGACCCGCCCTCGCCCGTACCGCTGCTGACCGCGAACGCCGGCGGTTTGGCGGCGACCTACCTGTCGGCGGCGCTGGAGTCCGGTGGCGAGAAGAATTTCGAGGTAAAGCCGATGCCGCTGGCGGAATTCGATTCCCGCGTGCTCGGCCGTTACCGGTGGGCAATCGTCGACGACCTGCTGCAGCTCGACAGCCGGCTGCAGGGGGCGCTGCGGGAGTACATCGCGGGCGGCGGCAACCTGCTGGCATTCGGCGGGCCGGACGGGGCCGTTCTCGACACGCTGCCGATCGGCGGACAGCGGATTGCCCCGGCGGTGCTGGCATCGAGACCCGACGAGTTCCTCTCGGTCGGCGGCATCGATGCGCGCCACCCGGTGCTCGCGCGCACCGAGGGCTGGCATCGTCTCAACGTCGGCCAGCGCCTTCGCGTCGAGACCGCACCGCACGACCGCGTGCTCGTCCGACTCGACGACGACTCGCCATATATCATCGAGCAGCGCATCGGTTCGGGCCTGCTGCTCACCGTGCTCGACGCGCTCGACAACAGGGCCAGCGACCTTCCCGTGCATCCGGTATTCGTCGGCCTGGTACTCGAGGCAGCCAATCACCTCGAGGGCCGAGCGACTCGCATGACAAACCTGGTCGCGGGCGATTCGCTGTTACCCGGCGCCGGCGGAGGACAGATCGTGGCGCCGGACGGATCTACGCTGCTGGCGCTCGAGGCGACGCTGCGGCCTCGCCCGGTACGGCTGGAGGCGCCCGGCATTTACGAGGTCTACGCCGGTGACGAAGTGTTCCTGGTCGCCGCGAACGTCGACCCGCGCGAGTCCGATCTCGACCCGATCGACCAGGAAGCGCTGGAACTCTGGCGTGACTCGACGCACACCGCGATCGCGGCCGCGACCGACGGGCCGACGTTCGCCGGTCCCACGCGGCTCGAGCTCTGGCCCTCGCTGCTGCTGGCTCTTCTGTTGGTCGCGATCGCCGAGTCGATGCTCGCGAATCACCACCTGGCAAGCCGCATGGGGGTATCGGGATGAACGTCGCCGGCCGCAGCGAGCGCGAACTCGACACCTACCTGGACGGCTTCAGACGCCGGCTCGGCCGGCTCGCCGTCGCGCGCGGCGCCGCGGCGATCAGTATCGCCTCGTTATTGATCACGCTGGTCGCCGTCACGCTGGCGATAAGGAGCGGGTTTCCGCCTGCCCTGGTTGGCGTCGCGCGACTGGTCCTGCTGGTCACCATCGCCGCGCTGGCACTCGGCCTGGTTGTCCTGCCGAAAAGGCGCCTGGCGAATGGCGGCGGCCGGGAGATCGAGGCACACGCCCCGGCCTTCTCCGGCCGTATCGAAACCTGGCTGGGACTCGGCGGTTCCCGTAACCCGCTCGGCGAGCTGCTTGCGGAGGACACCCTCGGCATCGCACGCGACAACGCGCCCGAATTGCGCGTGCCGTCGCGGGCTTTCGCGCCGCCGGTGGCGGCCGCCGTGCTGGCGGCCGTCGCGCTGCTCCTTCTCGCTGCCGCGGGCCCCGGCAATTACGCCTGGGGCGTGCGTCACCTGTGGGCGGGGTGGGCCATTGCCGGGCTGCTGCCACCACAGAGTATCGTCGTCTCGCCGGGCGACGAAGGTATCCGGATCGGAGGCAGCCTGCGGGTTCGCGCCGAGCCCCGGGGCTTCGAGCCGGGGCGCGCGTGGGTGCACGCGAGTTTCGACGGCGGCGATTGGCAGCGCGTCGAGATGGCTGGCGCCGCCGGTGCGTTCGAGTTCACGTTCTATTCCGTGCGCGAACCGATGCGGTATTACGTGTCCGCAGCGGACGTGCGCAGCCCGACCTACGAGGTGAGCGTCGTCGACCTGCCCCGCCTCGAGAACCTCGTGACGACGCTGCATTTCCCGGACTGGACGCGGCGTGAGCCGGAGACGCGGGACCCTGGCGGGGACGTTCGCTCCATCGCCGGCACCCGGGTCGAGGTGCAGGTGCGCGGCGATCGCGCGCTGCCGCCCGCGGCCCTCGTCGTCGACGGTGTCGAACGACCGCTGGACATCGACGGCGATACCGGGCGTGCCAGCTTCGTGGTCGAACGCGACGGCGAGTATTTCATCGCGGCAACGATGGGCGGCGAGCGCATCCGGCTGAGCGACGACTACTTCGTGACCGTGCTCGCGGACCAGCCGCCCGAGCTGCGCTTCGAGCGCCCCGGGCGCGACTGGAATGCAAGCCCGATAGAGGAAGTCACCGCCGGGATCGTCGCGAACGACGACTACGGCGTGGAGAGCCTGCGCCTCAAGTACGCCGTGAACGCCGGCGAATGGCGATCCGTCGAACTGCAGGCCGGCCAGCCCGAGCTCGACGCGAAGCACGTATTTTTTCTCGAGTCGATAGGCGAGGCGACTCCGCTGGTGCCGGGTGACCTGGTGGCCTACTACGCGGAAGCGACCGACCGGGAATCGAGCGCCAGCACGGACATCTTTTTCGTCGAGGTGCAGCCCTTCGACCGGCGTTACTCCCAGTCGCAGCAGGCCGGTGGCGGCCAGCAGGGCGGCGGATCGCGGCAGGACGAGATTTCGGCCCGGCAGCGCGAGATCATCGTCTCGACCTGGAACCTCATTCGCGAGCAAAAAGATGGCAAGCGCGGCGATGCTACCTATGTCCCGAACAATGCCGCCCTGCTGTCCCGCCTGCAGAACACGCTCAGGGAGCAGGCTGAAACGCTCGCCGCGAGGACCCATGCACGGCAGCTCGCGGCAACCGACGAGCAGATCGCGACTTTCGTCGAACATCTGAACCTCGCCGCAGCCAGCATGGTGCCCGCTGCCGAGCGGCTTGCAGAAATCGAACTCGAGCAGGCGCTGCAGCCGCAGCAGGATGCCCTCAAGCACCTGCTGCGCGCCGAGGCCGTGTTCACCGACATCAGCGTGTCGATGCAGATGAACAACCGCGGCGGCGGCGGACAGGCCGGGCGCGATCTGTCCGACATGTTCGCTCTCGAAATGGATCTCGAGAAGAACCAGTACGAGACCGGCAGCCGCGCCTCGTCGGAGCCGGCCGCCGGGCAGCTGGACGAACTGCGCGACGAACTGGAACGCCTCGCGCAGCGACAGGAACAGCTCGCGCGCAACCTGAACCAGGGCATGGCGCCGACGGCGGCAGAGCGCTGGCAGCAGGAGATGCTGCGCCGCGACGTCGAGGAACTGCGCGATCGGCTGGAGCGCATGCGGCAGCAGAGCGAGTCCGCGGCAGCGTCGGCCGCCGGGGGCTCGCAGTCCGGCGCACAGGGCGAGGCGGGCCGTCGGGAAGCGGCGGAACTCGAGCGGCGGCTCGACAGCGCGCTTCGAGCGATGCGCGACGCGGACGAGGCTATGCAGGGCAGCGGCGACCCGGCGAGCCTGGAACAGGCGGCATCGGAGGCGCAACGCCAGCTCGAGTCGGCGCGCGACAGCGCGGCGGCGGGCCAGGAGCGCCTGATGCGCGCAGCGCTCAGCGACCTCGCCCGGCGTGCCGACGACCTGTACGGGCGCCAGGCCGGACTCGACGAGCGGCTGCAGGAAGCGGTGCGGAGCGCGGTCGGCTCCGACGACGACGAGACGCTGCTCGACAGCGGCATGTCGTTTCGCGAGGAATTCGAGATGGCGGAGGCGAAGCGCCAGTTGCAGTCCGAGTTGCAGTCGCTCGGACAGGACGTCAAGAGTACGGCCAGTCAACTAAAGGACGCTGCGCCCGCCGCCGCGAGCGAACTCGACCGCTCGCTGGAAAGGCTGCGGGATACCGAGGTCGAGGCACGACTCGCCGTGTCGGCCGCCTACATCGAGCAGGGCGAAGCCGTGTACGTTTCCGGTAGCGAGAGCGCGATCACCGAGGCCCTGCGCGACTTCCGCAATTCGCTGCAGCGTGCCTCGTCGCTGGCCGAGGGAGGTGAGGGCATGCGGGCCGCCGGCGAACCCGACCGCCTGCAGCGAACGCTGGCCGAGACGCGTGAGCTCCGGCGTGCACTCGACGAATTCGCGCAGGGCGGCATGGACACAGGCGCTGCGGCCAGGCGCGGGCGCGACGACCTGCAGCAGCCGACCGGCGCGCGAGTAGCGGACCTCGAGCAGGGGGTGGACCTGGGGCGCCGCGCCGAGGGCGTGTCCGACGCCGTCCTCGAGATGTTCCGCCGCCTCCGGGCGGACGGGATACCGTCACAGGACATTGACGAACTCCGGCGACTGGCGAGCGAAGTCCGCTCTGCCGATTTCAGCGGCAACGAGGAATTACTCGAGCGGGAGGTTCGCCGGGTACTCGAACTCGTCGAACAACTCGAGCTGAGGCTGGCGAGCGCGGCGCGATCGAAGCAGGGCACGCTGCGTTCCGAGTCGGTCGAAACCATCCCGGACCGGCATCGGGTGCCGGTCTCCACGTATTACCGACGTCTCGGCGAATCCGTGCCACCCGAGCGGCGTTAGCGGAGCGCTGCAGAGCAACCTGGCCGCGCGCAGGCCGGGGATGCAAGGGAGGCGCTCTGTATCCGGGTCGATATCGCGGCGGCGGTTTTCCTGCGACCGTCATCCTCGGGCGTCGGGTACGGCAACCATCGCAATCGCGCCCAGCACGCCGGCACGGCCGCCGAGGCCGGGCAGTACGAGAAAATCCTCGACTGCCTCGGGTGCGGCCAGCGCACGCTGGTAACCAGCCAGCCGGGCCCGGAGCGTGTCCCTGACCCGTGCGAGCAGGGCTGGGTTCATGACGCCGCCGCCGATGACGATGCGCTCCGGCTGCAGCGTAAGCGCCAGGGCCGCGAGAAACGTGCCCAGGTAAGCGGCCTCGATGCGCCAGGCCGGATGGGCTTCCGGGAGTTCCTCGAGCCGCCTGCCCCAGCGCGCGACCAGCGCGGCACCGGAGGCCAGGCCTTCCGCGCAACCGCCGTGGTAGGGACAGATGCCTCCGAAACCGGCTGGCTCTTCGGGGTCGGGCGGCAACAGCATGTGGCCCATCTCCGGGTGCCGCACTCCGTGCAACGGGCGCCCGCCGATCCAGGCGCCGACACCGATTCCGGTGCCGACCGTCACATATAAAAAGTGGTCGAGACCGCGGGCGGCGCCCCAGAGCCGCTCTGCGCGCGCTGCGGCATTGACGTCCGTATCGATGCGCACGGGCAGGCCGGTACCGCGGGAGAGCTGGCCGACCAGGTCGACATCCTGCCAGCCGGGCTTCGGCGTCGTGCTTATGTGCCCGTAGTCAGATCGCGCCGGATCGAGTTCGAGCGGCCCGAAGGAACCGACACCGAGGGCCTGCAGGTCGGCGCCCTGGTCCCGGGCATCATTGAAAAACCCGATGGCCCTGGCGATCGTTTCTGCCGGACGCCCGGTCGGAAACTCGACCAACGCGCGCAGGTCGTCTGCCCCCGTGCCGGTCGCGCAAACGAACCGGGTTCCGCCTGCCTCGATGCCGCCGCAGCAGCTCGCATCAGGCACGCCGAGCCCCATCACCAGCGTCCGGGCTGGTCGGAATCGATCCCGGAACGCGCCGCATATCCCGCACCGCTGCCTGCATCACCGTTCCCACTGAGCCACCCCGGGAAACTTAGCAGATTCGCGCCTCACCCGGCACGCGGACACGCTCGCCGGGGTCTACAATGCACCAACCACTCCCCATGGCAGGGCAGCATGCACGATCGCATCCGACAGATACTCACCGAGATTACCCGTCTCGAAGACGAACTCGCAATCGCCCTGCAGGAACAGCAGGTCAGGCTTCGCTATCGTTTCGATGGCTCGAAAATCCGCTTCGACGAGAACCTCCGGAAGATTCATCACGAACTGAAGACCAGCATCTTCACCTGGCTCAGAAAGAGCGAAGTTCGCAATGTCGTGTCGGCTCCGTTCATCTACATGATGATCGTGCCGTTCGCATTCCTCGACCTTTTCGTTTCCGTCTACCAGGGCATCTGTTTTCCCCTCTACCGAATTGCGAAGGTAGCCCGCTCCGAGTACATCGTCGTCGACCGGCACCAGCTGCCCTACCTGAACCTGGCGGAGAAACTGAATTGCGTCTACTGCGGCTACGTGGGCGGACTGATTTCTTATACGGCCGAGATTGCATCACGAACCGAGCTTTACTGGTGCCCTATCAAACATGCGCGCAAAGTGATGAATCCGCATCGCCGCTACGCCGCGTTCGCAGACTTCGGGGACGCCGAGGGTTATCGCATGCGCCTCGACGAACTGCGCGCCGGACTCGCCGAGGATGATGCCGGGCCGGACGAGGAAGGGCCGCCGCGATGACTGCAAGGAGGGTCCTGCGCATGGGACATCCCGTGCTGCGGCAGATAGCCGAGCCTGTCGAGGTCTTCGATAGTCCCGAGCTGCACGCGCTGATCGCCGACATGGAGGACACGATGGCTGCGTACGACGGCGCCGGGCTCGCCGCGATCCAGATCGGCGTGCCGCTGCGGGTGATGATCTTCGGCGTCGAGCACAACCCGCGCTATCCCGATGCGGGACCTGTGCCGAAGACGGTCCTCGTCAACCCTGCGTGGGAGATACTCGACGACACGATGGAGTCCGACTGGGAAGGATGTCTCAGCGTTCCGGGAATGCGGGGCCGGGTGCCGCGCTACCGGCAGATTCGGTACCGCGGCTACGACGCGCTGGGCATGCTCGTCGAGCGCGACGTCGACGGATTTCACGCGCGCGTCTTCCAGCACGAATACGATCACCTCGACGGCGTTTTGTACCCGGACCGGATTGAGGAGCGCGAAACCTTCGGCTTCATCGAAGAACTGCAGGCAGCCGGGCTGCTCGGGGAATGCGGCGAATCAGCGGATTGACCCGAAGCTTCGAGCTCAGCGCAACGCGGTCGTAATGAGCGTCACCGGCTGCGTCACCATCGCCTTTTCGGCCTCGACCTTCAGGCGAACGCGTTCCAGCAGGCTGACGAAGCGTGGATCCGCGCGCAGGGCGCGAAACGCGTAGTTCCGCGTGAGGCGTATCTGCCAGTTGAAGTAAAGATTGGCATCGACAGCGGCTTCCAGCATTTCCAGCGCGCCGTCCGCATCGCCCTCGACGGCTCGCGCCTCCGCCTCGACCAGGTAGTCTTCGTTACGCATGTTTTCGCGGTAGGCTGCCAGCGAGCCCAGCCGACCCACGACGGCCTTCTGCAAGGCCTGCGCAGCCAGGTCCTGGCGCCCGGCGGCACGGTACGCGGCGGCAAGCGCGACCAGCCGCCGCCGTGGAATATCGGCGAAGGCGAGCAGGAACTCCTCGCTCAGCCGCGCATCGAAATCGGGGTTATCTGACTCGCCGTTATCGGCGGCTCTCCTGGCCGTTTTTTCGAGGAGCTGCACCGCTTCGTCAGCCTGCCCGTTCTCGATCAGGTGATTGACCGCGATGATGATCATCGATCCGGTGATCATGCTGTGCGCTCCGAAGCGCATGGACCTCTCGGCAATCGCTTGCTGCGCCAGCGCCGCTGCGTGGGCCTCGTTGCCGGCCTGTGCAAGGTAGGCCACCTCCAGCGCCTGCGTCGTCACCGTATCCGGCCCGAGCTCCACGGCGCGCCGCCGCCAGGGCTCCGCCGCGTCCAGCATGTCCAGCGACAGGTAGGTCATGCCGACGTAGGCAGCGATCTCGTAGTCTTTGGGATCGGTCTCCGCCGAGTGCAGGAAGCTGTTCAGCCCTTCGGCCAGTTCGCCGAGATCTTCTACCTGCAGCTTGCCGAGCATCCACGCATTGTTCGGGTTGGACGGATTCGACTGCCTGGCTCGCTCGAAGGATTCGCGCGCCCCGGCGAATAGCCCGACCCGTTGCTGCGCATTCCCGAACTTCATCAGCGCACCGCTGCCGAAAGGATCGAAGCGCACGGCGCGGCCGAGCAGTTGCAGTGCCGTGTCGAATTCGCCCAGGACGGACTTTATGTCGGCGAGCTGTACCATCGCCTGCGAGTCGCTGGGCGCGAGCTCGAGCGCCCGGTTCAGTTCCGTTTCGGCCTCGACCCAGTCAGCGCGCCACTGGTGTACGAGCGCCAGTACCCGATGCGCAGCCGCATCGTCGGGACTTGCCGTCAGCACGTCACGGACCAGCGACTCTGCCTCGTCGATCAGCGTCCGGTCGTAGCTTGCGCCGGTGTTGAGCAGCATGAGCTTCGTGTCGGCCAGCGCGACCCGCGCGGGCTTGAATGCGGGATCGAGGCGAAGCGCTTCCTCGAAGCGGCCCACCGCCTCGGCCAGTGCCTCGAAGCTGCCGGTGCGGAATGCCTCGAGCCCGAGCAGGTATGCCTCGATGGCGCCCGAATTCACCGCAGGCTGGGGTTCCGTCCCGTCCGTGTCGGCGAGCACGCTGTTCAGCGTCAGTTGCAGCGAGTCGGCGATATGCCGGCTTATATCGTTCTGGATTTCGAATACGCTGGACAGTTCGCGCTCGTAGGTGTCGGACCAGACCTGGAAGCCGGTGACTGCGTCGATAAGCTGCACCGAGATGCGGACCCGGTCGCCCTCCTTGCGCACGCTGCCCTCGAGTACCGTGCCGACGCCGAGTTCGCGGCCGATCTGGATGATGTCGAGTTCCGTGTCCTTGTATTTCTCGACCGAGGTCCGCGCGACGACCTGCAGGCCGCGGACGCGCGCCAGGCGGTTGATAGTTTCGGTAGTGATGCCGTCGGAAAAATAGGTGTAGTCGGTGCCCGGTACCAGGTCGATGAACGGCATCACCGCAACGGCGTTCGGCGGCGCGACCGACCGGGGTGGAATCACGATTGGACCTGGATCGCGCTGCATCCAGGCGAGTGCGACGGTGACGATCACGGCGAGTGCGGCCACGGGCCACAGTAAGGCCGGGATCCGGAACTGGCGCACAGTCGCTGCCGGCGGCCGGTCCGGCGCTGCAGTGGAATCCTTCGCCTCGGGCGCATCTCCGCCGATGCCCTCGACGGGTCTCGTCAGCCGGTAGCCGCGCTTCGGGATGGTCTCGATGTGGCTGGCTCCGCCGTCTTCCCGGTCCAGCGCTTTGCGGAGCTGGCTGATCGAGAAGTACAGCGAGTCGTTGGTGACGCTTACGCCCGCCCACACGTGCTCGATCAGGTCATCGGCCGTAACCACCGCGCCCTGCTGCGTTGCCAGGTAGACGAGGAGATCCATCTCACGGGGTCGCAGGCTGACGGACTCGCTGCTCGAACTGATCCGCCCGAGCGTCGGCTCGACCAGCCAGTTCCCGACACGAAAGCTTTCAGTTGCAACTGAAGATACGGCCACTACGCCCCCGTTCTGCCCGCGCCATTGCCTGCTTTCGGTCGCGTATCAGGCTCTGACCCCGGTTCTCCGAAAAATATCCGCACTTTTTCAGACAAATCTCAGGACCCTCAAAGGACTCCCAGGCGGCTCCTGCCTACTCTGGCAACAGGTCGACGGAAGACTGAAGTGCACCCCCGAGAGGCTTTGACAAGGAGTACCGCCATGAAATTTTCCCCGTCTGTTTATGATGCTGCCGGCGCGCGATTGGTTGCCACCACCGCGAAGATACTGGCCGCCGCGACGTTCCTCGCGCTGCCGGCAATGGCCCAGGCCGACGACCAGGACGCCGTCCAGGTCGATACCGGCTACGACAACATCGTGGTCACCGAGCAGGTATCGGCGCATCGCGCCAAGCGGCTGGCCCGTGGCTTTCTGACCGAGCGCGGCTTCTCCAGCGGCATGGGCCCGGGCGCCGCGAGGATTCGAAGCATCACGCGGGAGGGCGATACCTGGGTAGTCCAGATCGCCCTGAACAACAACAACCGCCACGTAATGAATGAAAAGCATTACCTGTACATCGACGCGGACACGGCCGTTGTCAGCGAGACGCCACCCAGCTCCATGACCGAACGGGTCGCGTCCAACTGAGCAAGCGGCAAGTGTAACGAGCGGCACGGACGCCGCTCGTCCTGGTTCTCCCACGGCTCTGACCCGACGCCTGATTTACTCAAGGGTCAGAGCCGGTTTTTTTCGCCCGCCCCGACCGGCCGGCCGCAGCGCCCGGGCCGCCGCGCTGCTAGAATGCCGCGGCAGGAAACTCCGGGGATCCAGGTGAACGACGTCACAACACCGGCCGGCATCATGACGGCCGCCGACCTGGCCCGCTTCCCGTCACCACCTGCGGATCACGTTATTCCTTACGGGGACGACCCGCTGCAGTTCGGCGAACTCCGACTGCCGGACGGCGACGGACCCTTCCCCCTGATCGTCCTCGTCCACGGCGGCGTGTGGCTCGCCGAGTACGACCTCGCGCATGTTCGCAAACTCGCGCAGGGATTTGCGACAGCCGGCATCGCGACCTGGACGATCGAGTACCGGCGCGTCGGCAATCCCGGGGGCGGCTGGCCCGGCACCTTCGAGGACGTCGCGGCGGCCGGTGACTTCGTCGTCGAGCTTGCCCGCCGTTTCCCGCTCGACCCTGGCCGCGTCATAACGGCGGGCCACTCGGCCGGCGGCCACCTGGCCCTGTGGTTCGCCGACAGGCCGGGCGAGATGCGACAGCGCGACAGTATCCGGCCACGCGGCGTACTCGCGCTGGCCCCGGCACCGGACCTCGAGTACCTGCAGGCGACCGGGGCGTACGACCGTGTGGTCGACCGGCTGATGGGCGGCTCCCCACGTGAGTTCCCCGAGCGCTACGCTGCCGGTTCCGGCATGCGGCGCATACCGGTGTCGACGCCACAGGTCGTCATAGTCGGCCGCTACGATACCTTCTGGCGTCCGATCGGCCTGCGCTACGTCGAGGCCGCGCTGGCCGCCGGCGCCCCGCTGGAACTCATTGACGCACCGGAGTCCGGCCATTTCGAGCTGATCGACCCGGACGCCTCGGACTGGCGGCTGGTTCTCGATGCCGCCCGCCGCCTGCTCGGCGTCGCCTGAGGGCAGGCTGGAACCCGCAACCGGCCCCGGCGGTCTCAGCAGCAGTGCGGCTTGATTTCCGGCCGGCCGCCATCACTATTGTCGCCAAAGGTCTGATCCAACATTTATTGCCAGGAGACTGTTCCATGTTGAAGCGCGTTTTGCTGTTTGTCGCGACGAACCTCGCGGTAATCCTCGTCCTGAGCGTCGTCCTGCGGCTGCTCGGTGTCGACCGGATCCTCGACGAGTCCGGGGCGGGCATCAACTATGAGGCACTGCTGGTATTTTCCGCCGTGCTCGGTTTCGGCGGTTCGTTCATTTCGCTCGCGATATCGAAGTGGATGGCCAAGTTCTCGACGGGCGCTCGTGTCATCACCAGTCCCGCGAATTCGACCGAGACCTGGCTCGTATCGACCGTCCAGCGGCTCGCCAACCAGGCGGGCATCGGCATGCCGGAAGTCGCCGTGTACGACTCGCCGGACATGAATGCCTTCGCGACCGGCGCACGCCGCGACAGCGCGCTCGTCGCCGTCAGCACCGGCCTGCTGCGCGGCATGAAGCAGGACGAGGTCGAGGCCGTGCTCGCGCACGAGGTTTCGCACATCGCCAACGGCGACATGGTCACGCTGACCCTGGTGCAGGGCGTCCTGAACACTTTCGTCATCTTCCTGTCGCGCATCGTCGGACACATTGTCGACCGCGTGATCCTGAAGAACGAAGAAGGCTACGGCGTCGGCTACCTCGTCTCGGTCATCGCATCCCAGCTGCTGCTCGGCATCCTCGCGAGCATCATCGTCATGTGGGTATCCCGGCAGCGCGAGTTCCGCGCCGATGCGGGGTCCGCGCGACTGAACGGCCGCCAGTCGATGATCAACGCACTCGCGCGGCTCGAGCGCGGCCAGCCGGCGCAGCTCCCGGAATCGCTCGAGGCCTTCGGCATCGCCGGCGGACGGCGCAGCGGCCTGATGCGGCTCTTCCTGAGCCACCCGCCCATCCCGGAGCGGATCGAGGCGCTGCAGCGGCTCACCGCAGCCTGACGGCCGGCAGGCGACTCGAGGCAACAGGATCATCGGGCCCCTCGCGGGCCCGATTTTTTGAGGCAAACGAGGCACGAGCGTCGGCAGGATGTAATATTTCCGCATGCCGGCCGCGCTCGTTGCCAATGTCTGCGTCATCCTCGTCTTCGCAGTCGGCGCCGCGTTGTTCGGCATCGATCCCGACGCCTATTACCTGAATGCGCAGGAAGACGAGCCGCTCGAGTGGGCGACATTCTGGGCATTCCTCCTCGCGGCAGGTTTCAATGCGCACAACGCGCTGGCCGACAGGCGACGGCGCGGCGGGATCCCGTGGTTTCACGTCGGGCTCGCGGCCTTCTGCCTGCTGGTCGCGCTCGAGGAAATATCCTGGGGACAGCGGGTCCTCGGCTATCGCGCGCCGGAGTTCTTTCTCGAACGCAACTACCAGCAGGAATTCAACCTGCACAATATCGTCGACGGCGGCCTGCGCCGCACGCTGATGCTGCTGATCCTCGCGGGCTACGGTGTCCTCGCGCCGCTCGCCTCCGCTCCGCGAACGGTACGGGCGTGGGCCGATCGGCTGCGCATCGTCACGCCGCCGCCGGCCCTCGTGCCGACCTTCGCCACCGCGGCAGTGATCTATGCCTGGTACCCGGCCGACCTGACCGGGGAGTGGGTCGAGTGCGCGATGGGTCTCGCGTTCCTCTATGCGGCGCTGCTCGACCGGGCGTCGCCGGCCAGGCTGACGGCGGGACGAGCGGCAGCGGCAGCGCTCGCGGTCGCCGGTCTCGGCATCGTCACGACCGGCGCACTCGACGGTATCGGCACTCGCGATGCCGACCGGCTGGCTGCAGCACGCCGCGAAATCGCCGCGCTCGCAAGCGACTTCTCCGGCCCGCGGCTCCATACGCGCTGCGGTATACATAAGCGCCTTTACACGTTCATGGTCGAATACGGCCAGCCCTACCTGCGAGCGGGCGAATTCGCCCGGCTGGCTGCCTCGACAGGCGCGGAGGAACGCGCCACCTACCTGCTCGATCCCTGGAATTCACCGTACTGGATCCGGCACAAGTGTGAAGGCGGGCGCGTCAGCCTGTTCGTGTACTCGTTCGGACCGAATCGCCAGCGCGATTCGAGCGAATGGGAACTCGGCGGCGACGACATCGGCGCGAACCTGCAGCCCAGGCGCTAACGATACACGTTCACCGTTTATGTTAACTGTCGCCGACCGGCGACAGTTGCAAACGATGGACGCAGTGATAGCGTTAGAGGTCCTCCGCCTAGCAACCCAGAACGACACACGCCGGCCCAGATCGGCGGCGTTGGAGAATTTCGATGAGCGACACACGCACAACCTGGCGGGCCGGGATGCCTTCATTACTCCTGGCCTTCAGTCTAATTGTCTCCGCCTGTGGCGGCGGTGGCGGCGCCCCGGCCGATCCACCGGCTGCCCCACCACCCCCGCCGGCGTCGAATGTCGGCACGGTCGGCCTGCTGCTGACGGACAAGCCGTCCGACACGATGAGCGAGATCAACCTCGACGTCACGCAGGCGATCCTGATGGGCGACGACGGGCAGCACACGCTGTTCGACGGCTTCAAGCGCATCAATCTGCTCGACCTGACCAACTTTAACGAACCAATCGGTTTCGGCGAGGTGCCGGCCGGCGTCTACACGAAGATTCGCCTGCACATCGACAACCTCGAACTGGTGCTGAAGGACAGCGGCGAGAAGATCTATCCGCCGCTGCCGGCGAACGGCAAGATCGATCTGCTCGATTCGAACGGATTCGCAATCTTCCCCGGGCGCACTGCGCTGATCGAAATCGACATGGACGCGAACAAGTCGATCCACATCGTCCAGACCGGCAACAGCAGCAAGTACCAGTTCCGCCCGGTCGTCAAAGTGAAGATCATGGACGGCGGCCTGCCCGACAAGCTCGCGCGCATCGAAGGCACCGTCGCCGAGATCGTCACCGACCCGGCCGGCAGTTTCCGTCTCTGCAGCCTGGACAGCCCGGAGATGTGCCTGGTCGTCAACTCCGACGACACGACGAGCCTGTTCGACATGGACGGCGTGCAGACCTCGTTCGACGAACTGGCCGTCGATGACCAGGTCGTCGTGATCGGCCGCTACCGTCACGAGAGCGACGACGACGGCGACAGCGATTCCGACGTCGACAGCGACTCCGACTCTGACTCCGACATGGATTCCGACGGCGACAGTGACGGTGACAGCGATTCCGACGCCGACAGCGACTCCGACAGCGATTCGGACCTGTCCGACAACGACGGGGATTCGGACAGCGACAGTGACTTTGGCGGCATGGACATCGACGTCGAACTCGATGCCATCGTCATCGAGATCGGCGGCACCGCGATCCAGGTCAAGGGCCAGGCAGTCAGCGTTCCGTCCGAGGGGGCGTTCCTGCTACTCGACGGTGAAGGCAATCAGTTCACGGTCGAACTGCAGGACGGCACGAAATACTTCGGGCCCGACGGCGAGCTCGGGCCGGACGCGGTGGTCCTCGGTGCCAACCTCGAGATAGAGGGCGTCAAACCCGCGAAGGCGGCCCCAGAAGATCCGGACGTGCTGCGCGCCGCGCTCGTATTCGTGATGGCGGATGACGACGAGCAGCTCTCAGGGACCGTCAAGGAACCGCGCGACGAAACCGCCGGCAGCTTCACGCTGGCGACCGACGGCGGCGACGTAATGATCCAGCTGGCGGACGAAGCCGTCATCCTGCTGGTATCGACCGCCAGCTCCGAAGTCACGGTCGGCAGCTTCGCCGACCTGGCGGTGGATACGGCGATCGATGTATTCGGCCAGATGGACGTCGGCGGGTTCTTCCTCGCCAACGAGGTCATCATTACCGTCGACTGATCGTCAGTCGAAGAACCCGGGCCGCGACGCGCTGCGTCGCGGCCTTTTTTTTGTCCCTGGCAGCAGAAACGAGCAGGCGGTCAGGCGCGCAGACGGACGCTTATGGCGCCGGTTGCGAGCGTCAGCACCAGGCCTATGACCGGGTACCAGGGCCACGCGACCGACTCGAGCCTGGCGTCCGGCAGGCTGCCTGCGGATCCCGGCATCACCAGCAGCCAGCCGGACACGTCGCCATGACGCAGCCCGAACACGAGCACGACCATGACGAGGACCGTCACCGCGAATGCGACCAGGGCGTCCGGCTGGCGACTGGCCCGGTTGACGATTCCCAGCACGAACACGCCCAGCAGGCCGCCGTAAGTAAACGACGCGACCATCAGCCCCAGCTCTGCCACCGGGTTGTCCATGTCCTGGAAGGGTGCGGCGAAGGCGACCAGCAGCGCGCCCCACAGGACGGTGAAAGCGCGCGATGTCAGCAGTGAAACCGGGGCATTCGCCCGCCGGCGCAGGCGCTGATAGAGATCCATGACCGTAGAGGCCGCGAGCGAATTCATCGATGACGACAGCGTGCTCATTGCAGCGGCGACGATGCCGGCGAACAGCAGCCCGGTCACACCCGCGGGCAGCCCCTCGATGATGTACTTCGGGAAGACCTCATCGGCGCGACCGAGCCCCAGCTCCGCCGGCGTGGCGCCTCCATACAGCGACCAGAGCATGAGGCCGATCGCCAGGAACAACGCGAACTGCAGCATCACGAGGATGGCGCTGCCGACCAGGGCCTTCTGGCTGTCGCGCAGCGACCGGCATGCCAGCAGGCGCTGCACCATCAGCTGGTCCGTCCCGTGTGAAGCCATCGAGAACACGGCGCCACCGAGCACTGCCGCTGGCAGAAGGTACGGCGACGTGAGCCAGGAGACCGGGTCGGCGCCGAAACCGCTGTCGAACAGCACGGTCTTGCCCGCCCTGCTCGCCTCGGCCAGCCAGCCGACGGGCAGCTGGCCGGAGAGGACGACGAGCACCGCGACGCCGGCGCCGACATAGACGATGAGCTGAACGACGTCCATCCAGACGACGGCGCGCATGCCACCGAAACATGTATAGACGACGGTGACGCCGACCAGGATCGCAATCAGGTCGCCGTAGCCGAGGTCGAGTCCTGCGGAATCGGCGATCACCTTGATCGGTATGGCGGTCGCAAACAGCCGCACACCATCGGCGAGCAGGCGCGTAAACAGGAAAGTCGTCGACGCCGCTGCCCGCATGGCGTCGCCGTAGCGCTTGCCCAGGAACTCGTAGGTCGTCTCCAGCCGGCCGGCGTAGTAGCGCGGCAGGAAGACGAGCGCGACCACGCTGCGGCCCAGCAGGTAGCCCAGCGTCAGCTGCATGAAAGCGAGCGTGCCACCATAGGCGATTGCAGGAAGGCCGATGACGGTGAGTGTGCTCGTCTCGGTAGCGACCGTCGAAATGCAGGCCACCCACCACGGCAGGTTCCGCCCGGCCAGGAAATAATCGACCGTGCTCGTCTGGCGACCGGATACCACGATGCCGAAAATCGCGACGCCCGCGAGGTATGCGACGATGATCGTGTAATCGAGCGCAGTCAGCACGGCCGGGCCAATGGCTGCACCGGCTCCGCCGTCACAGGCGGGTCGCCTGTAGCCGCACGCTGACCGACAGTTCGTCCTGCACGCGCAGTGCCCCGCCCAGCGCGCTGTAGGGTTCGATGCCGAAGTCCGTTTGCCGTATCGTGAACTGCGACTCCACGTCGATCCGGGATTCGTCCAGGACGACCAGGACCGGCACGTCGAGTTCCCGGTTTACGCCGTGCAGGCTGACGGTAACCCGGATACTCGCATCCGCTGCGCCGGCGATGCCGTCCGGCAGCGAGGTGTCGACGGCCAGCATCGCCCACGGGTAGTCCGCGGACTCCAGGCTCAAGAGCATGTTCGTCCGCGTCCCTTCCCTCGCGCTCGCCGGCACCTCGGCGTCGAATCCGGCGGCCGCCCGGAGCTCCGGCTCGTCGACCGTCATGCGGTCGAGCGGCACCAGGATATCCGCTTCGACGCGCAGCCCGTCCCGGGACAACATCACGTAGCCCTGCATGTCGCGACTCGCGACCAGGTGGTCGTGCCCCATGCGTGCGAGCGCCCCGGCGCGCCCCGCGACGACCTGCAGCAGGCTGTTTGCCGGGTCGACACGATAGACCGACGCGCCGCTCGCCGCCGCGCGCTCGTAGCGGCCGGCCGGAAATGACTCGGGCCACCCCTCCGTAGCCGGCGGCGCCGTGACCCGCCCCGCACAGGACGCGACGAGCAGCATCAGCACGCAGGCGCCCAGCCGCTCGATGCGGCTTGGGCGATCGACCTTGAGGGTGGCGGCATTCATGGCAGCCGCATTCTAGCAGCGGGTGGCGCGATTGCGGGCGGGCGGCCCACGCCCGGCAGCCGCACCGCTCCCGATGGTATAGTCTGCTGGCATCGAACGGCCGTACACGGAAACGCGTTGGACAAGATCACGGAATTTTTCGTCGAATACTGGCGCATTGCCTTCGACTGGGCGAGCCAGCCGGCAATCTTCATCCAGCTCGTGATCATTGCGGCGGCTTTCGTCCCGGCCCTGCTCCTGTCCTGGCGCATAGAACCGCTGCTGGAAGAACGGGCGCGCGCCATCAAGGGCATGCCCGGCCTGCTCCGCTTCATCGTCGCATTCCTGCGCCGGCTCGAGTGGCTGTTCCTGGTCATTCTGCTGGGTATCGGCTACGTCGTGACGACGGTGCTGCAATGGCCCGGCAGCAACTACCTGATCTACGCCGTGATGTTGTTGTCGCTCGCCTGGCTGGTCATCTCGGTCATGTCGCACGTGATACGGAGCCGCGCACTCGGCAGGCTGTTCGCCATAGCAGGATGGCTGTATGTCGCCGGCGCGATCCTCGGCCTGACGGCCGAGATCGCGGCGGTGCTCGACAGTGCCGGCTTCCAGGTCGGCAATTTCCGGTTTTCCGTGCTGAACGTCCTGAAGACCGTCGTCTTCCTCGGAGCGCTGCTCTGGATTGCGTCGAGCCTGGGCAATTACTTTGACCAGCGAATCCAGCGCTCGGACGAGTTGACGCCGTCACTGCGCGTACTCGTGGGTAAGGTGCTGCGCATCGTGCTCATCATCGTCGCGGCCCTGACGGCGATGTCGGCACTCGGCATCGACCTTACGGCGTTCACGGTGCTGTCCGGCGCCGTCGGCGTCGGCATCGGCTTCGGACTGCAGAAAGTCGTGTCGAACTTTATCTCGGGCATCATCATCCTGCTCGACGAGTCGATCAAACCCGGCGACACGATCTCCCTGGGCGACACCTTCGGGTGGATCCGGGAACTGCGCGCCCGATTCGTTTCCGTCGTGACCCGGGACGGCCGCGAATTCCTGATCCCGAACGAAGACTTCATTACGCGCGAGGTCATCAACTGGTCGTTTTCCGACGATCTCGTGCGGCTCGACGTACCCTTCGGCGTCTCCTACGACTCCAATCCGCACGACGTGACCCGCCTCGCAATCGAGGCGGCGCAGTCCGTCGAGCGCGTCGTCGGAGAAGAGCGTCCGCCGGTCTGCTGGATGACAGCATTCGGCGATTCCTCGCTCGACTTCCTGTTGCGCTTCTGGATTCGCGACCCGCAGAATGGGCTCACGAACATCAAGGGCAAGGTCCTGCTGGCGCTCTGGGACAGGTTCCGGGAGCACGGCATTGCGATCCCGTATCCGCATCGCGAAATCATCGTCAAGACGCCTCTCAGGGTATCCACCGAAGCGAACAGTCAATAACATCGAATTCGCCCGACAGGTTTCTCCAGACGGACCATATGAATAACAGACACACGCCTGCTTGCAGGCGATCCATAGCCGGAGCCTCTCATTGATCGACCTGCTGCTGACAATTGCCGGCATCGTGCTGCTGCTTGCCGGGGGCACCGGGCTGGTGCGCGGCGCCTCTCAGATCGCCATGCGTTTCGGCGTGTCCGAGATGGTCGTCGGGCTGACGATCGTCGCCTTCGGGACAAGCACGCCGGAGCTCGTCGTCAACGTCATTAGCGGCCTGCGTGGCGCGTCCGAGGTAGCGTTCGGCAATGTCATCGGTTCCAATATCACCAACCTCGGCCTGGTGCTGGGCGCCGCGGCGCTGATGATGCCGGTCCAGCTGCATGGCCAGGTCGTGAAGCGCGAGCTGCCGTTCCTGCTGCTCGGTACGACGGTCATCGCGGTGATGGCGCTGGACGGAACGCTGAAGGGCGACCCGCCCCAGCTCGACCGTTCGGACTCGCTCATCCTGCTGCTGCTGTTTCTGATTTTCATTTACCTGATGGCGAGCGACATCTGGCGATCCCGCCGCGACGATCCCTTGGTACTGACGATGGAGGCCCGCGTACACGAGCATCAGCGATTCGGCGCCATGTTGCCCTGGTTGCTGGCTTTCGGCGGCGTCGGGCTGTTGTTCATCGGGGGCGAGATGACCGTGCGCGGCGCGATCGATCTGTCGACAGCCGTCGGCATCCCCGCGGAAATCGTCGGCCTGTTCGTCGTCGCCGTCGGTACCAGCCTGCCCGAGCTGGTCACCTCGGTCATCGCCGCGCGCCGCGGCGAATCCGACCTCGCACTGGGCAACGTCGTCGGCTCGAACATCTTCAACGGACTGTTCGTGCTGCCGGCCGGCGGCTTGATCACTGACATCGTCGTGCCGCACGGCGGCGTAGCCGATATCGCCGTTTCCTGGCTGTTCGCGGCGCTCCTGATTCCGATCTTCTATCTCGGCAGGTCGCGTTTCGGACGCGGCTTCGGCGTCCTTTTTCTGCTCGGCTACTTCACGTACGTCATCGTCCGCACAAGCACGGGCGGACACTGAACGGCACGGCGCTCCCGATCCGGCTGCAGCTCAGTCGGCTGCGTTCAGCAGGTCCGACCAGCGGCGGCTGAACTGGTCCACCTTGTAGTCCGGGATCCGGAACTGCCAGCCGGCTGTGCGCGCGTTGATCCGGGCGGCGTCGGCCGACGGGTCGGGCGATGCCTCCTCGGGAGCGGGCTCGGCCGTTTCGGATTCGTCACCCGCGGTAACTGCGGGCGCTTCAGCCGGCGGCGCTTCCGTCGCCGTCGCCTCGAAGCCCAGCCACAGGCCGTCTTCCGCCTCGTAGCCGCGGGCCGTGACGAGCAGGCCGTCAAAAGCCTCGAAGGTCGTCGTGAATGCGGGCTCCGCCGTCTCCGCCGGCCGCACGTCCTCGAGCTGCAGGTCGTTCAGTGCCCCGCCGATCGGGTTGCCGATCGTCGGGTAGCTGAGCTCCCGACCGGCGGGGACACCCTCGACCGAGAAGGCCGCGTCGCTTGCATTCGCTTTGACCACGCGGACGGTCTCGCCGTCCGAGTGCGCAATGGTCACCGCGCGCAGACGGCTGGCGTCCACGTCAAAGAGTTCGCGCGCCAGCCAGCCGGCGACTGACGCGGGCGGCTCCGGGTCCGTATTGACCAGCCAGCTGGCGGCTTCGCCGTCGCGGCGCACGTAGCGCGAGCCGGGATTCGGGCTGTTGCCGACGATGAGTCCCATGCTGAAGCCGTCCCCGGCCGCGACGACGCGAATGCCCTCGCTATCCTCGATCTCGGGGTCCTGCACCCCGAGACGATCGTAGCGCGCTGGGTCCGCCGTCTTCTGCTCCAGTATCGTCGCATCCGCCATGGCAAGCAGGAGCTTCCGCAGCTCGGCGACGTCGGCCGGATATTCGCCGCGCTCGACGAGCACCCAGGCGCCGTCCTGCCGGCGGAGCGTCGCGCTGCCTTCGTTGCCCGCATAGTCGACCGTTACGCTCGTGATGTCGTTGATGCTGTTTTTCAGGTCCGGCAGCAGCCGGTCGCCGCCGGCGCTGCCGTTCTCCTCGCCCGCTTCCATCGCGACAAGCGCGACTATCAGTGCGACGACGAGGGCCGCGAGAACCTTCAGTGCGTGCCTGCTCATGCTGCGCTTCCCCGGTTCCGGCGCCAGACGGCGACCAGGACAAAAACCGTCAGCAGCAGCGGAACCAGTCCAATGTTGATGACCTTGAGCATCGTGCCCAGGCGCTCGATGTCCCGGTCGAGGTTGCGCTGCACGGCCCGAAGCTCGCGCCGGATCCCGGCACGCTGGTCGATGAAACGCTCGATCTCGGTCTGCTGCTCCGTCGACAACAGCAGGTCGCCGTCTTCGCGCGACGACTGGAGTTCGCGCAGACGACTTTCGGTCTCGTTCAGTTCGTCCTGCAGGCGCTGCTCGGTCTCCCGGAAGCGCGCCTCCGCATCGATGCGCAGCTGGTCGACGGTCGTGAACGGGCGCGAGAAACTGGCGCGGCTACGTACGCCAATAAGGTCCGAGCTGCCGGAGAGGTTTTCCAGCGCATTGACCACGAGCGCACCGTTGCTCGCGAACGCGTTCGCGATCTGCTGGCCGAAGAAACTCTGCACCTGCACCCACAGCCGGTCGTCCAGCATGTCGACGTCGCCGACCAGGATGACATTGGCCGGCTCCGTGGACTCGGCCAGGTGCGAGGGCGAATCGCCTGCCGCGGACTCCGCGGCCTGCCCGTCCTCGTTCGGCTCAGCCGTATCGATTCCGGCCGCCGGCCGGCCGCCGGGAAACGCGCTCTTTAGCATGCCGGACAGGCGCGCCACCAGCACGTAATTTTCGCCGCTCGGGCTGAACCCATCCTGCAGCTGGGCGGGGTCCGGCAGGAAGCTGAAGCGGCTGGCTGCGATCTGCGCTGCGAACTCGCTCGACGTCAGCAGCGGTTCGAGCGTCGCCGCGCTGCCCTCGGCCAGGGCAAAGCTGCCGGCCGTCGCGAGATTCACGACGCTGAGATCAGCGGTAACGATGTCGTCTTCGCTCATCCGCTCGGCGCCGACGCCCAGATAGCCGTAATGGCGCACCGGCCGGCGGCTCATGCCGGTCGTGATCGGCAGCGCCAGCTGCGCATCGGCGACGACCTGGCCTTCGGAGAAACCGATGCCCCAGGCCTCGAACAGTGTCGGCAGATTCGACCCCTGGCCGATCGGCGGCATGCCCTGGGGCATGCCGGGACCCGAAGCCGGATCCACGTCGGCCATCGGGTCGACCATGATCAGCGCCTTGCCGCCACGCAGGATGAACTGGTCTATCGCGTATTGCGTCTCCGTGGAGAGGTCGCGCGGCTGCACGATCCAGAGCAGGCTGACGTCCTCGTCGACTTCGTCGAAGCTCGTACCCAGGTCGCGGATATCGAACAGCTGCGATGCCTGGTCGTATACGACCCAGGGCTGCCGCATTCGCTGCGTTTCCATGTCGAAGCCGCCGGACAGCTCAAGGCCGGATACGAGCCCGATGACGATCCGCTCCGGCTGCGCCAGGCTCGTCACGAGCTTCGCGATGTCGTACTCGAGGAACTCTTCCTTGTCGGGCTGAAAGAACGGGATGATCGCCTCGTTATCGACGCTGTCGGTACCGGCGAGCCCCATGTAAACCGGATCCGGCGTCGCAGAAAGCTGCACGGACTGCAGGCCGAACTGCGCGGCCCGGTCTTCGTCCTCGGAGAACGGCAGTGGATCGATTACGCTCAGGCGAATCATCCCGCCGGCTTCGTCCTCGAACTCCTCGAGCATCTCGCGGACCCGTTCGGCATAGCTGCGCAGTGACGGGATGCCGGCCGTGGCCTGGTCCGAATAATAGAAGTAGAGATTGATCGGCTCCTCGATCTTGCCGAGGATGCGCTTCGTCCCGTCGGACAGCGTGTACAGCCGATCTTCGGTCAGGTCCAGCTTCCAGCCGCTGAACAGCTGGTTGGACAGCATCACCGCGGCCACGAAAGCGACCGCCAGTAATGCCAGGCTCGTTGCGCTCAGGCGCTGTTGCAGTTTCGTGCTCATGCTCAGTCCGCCTGTTTCCACTGCAGGACGATCGTGTTCGCGTACAGGAACGCCCCGATCAGAAGTCCGAAGAAGACGACGTCCCGAAAGTCGATCACGCCGCGCGAGATATTTGCGAAATGCGTCAGAAAGCTCAGGGACGCGATGCCGTCCACCAGCGCCTGCGGTGCCCAGGCGGAGAACATGTCCAGCACCAGCGGGAACCCGGACAAAAGGAAGCCGAAGCAGACGACGACAGAGATTACGAACGCGATCACCTGGTTGCGCGTGAACGCCGACAGGCAGGAGCCGATCGCGAGGAAACCGCCCGCCATCAGCAGGCTGCCGATGTAGGCGGTCAGGATCGCACCGTTGTCGGGGTCGCCGAGGTAATTGACGGTTATCCAGACCGGGAAGGTCAGCGCAAGCGCGAGGCCGGTAAATGCCCACGCCGCGAGATACTTCCCGAGTACCGCCTGCCAGGGCGTTATCGGCAGCGTCATCAGGAGCTCGATCGAACCCGACTTCCGTTCCTCGGCCCACAAGCGCATCGACAGCGCCGGCACCAGGAACAGGTACAGCCAGGGATGGAAATTGAAGAAGGGCCGCAGGTCCGCCTGGCCTCGCTCGTAGAAGCCGCCGAGGTAGAACGTAAACGTACCCATCAGGACGAGGAAGATCACGATGAATACGTACGCGACCGGCGTCGCGAAATAGCTCTTCAGCTCGCGTCGAAACAGTGCGGCAACGATGTTCATGTCGCGGCTCCCTCGGTGATCTGGCGGAAAACCTCGTCGAGACGTCCCGCCTCGAGCTGCAGCCCGGCAACCGCCCAGCCTTCAGCTGCCGCCAGGTCCGACACGTCGCGCCATGCGGCGGCACCCTGTCCGCCATCCGCCGCGAGCGCGGTGATGCTGCGCAGCTTCCGGTCGGCCTCGGTGCCACTGACCGAACCGAGTTGCCCGATTGCGGCCCGGGCCGCGTCGAGGTCGGCGCCCTCGCCCAGCGTGACCCGGACCGCGTTGTGATAACGCGACCGGGCGGCCAGGTGCTCCGGCGTGTCGTCGGCCAGTATGCGGCCATTGGCGATGATGATTGCCCGGCTGCAGACCGCCTCGACCTCTTCGAGGATGTGAGTCGAGATCACGATCAGCTTGTCTTCGGCCATCGACCTGATCAGCTCGCGCACCTCGTGTTTCTGGTTCGGGTCGAGGCCGTCGGTCGGCTCGTCCAGGATCAACACCTCGGGATCGTGGAGAATCGCCTGCGCGAGCCCGACGCGCCGCTTGAAGCCCTTGGACAGCGTGTCGATCGACTGCTGCAGCACCGGCCCGAGATGCAGCCGCTCGACGACCTCGTCGAGCCGGCGCTTGCGCAGGGCGCCGCCGAGCTCGCGCACGTCGGCGATGAACTCGAGAAACGCAGCGGGCGTCATCTCGGCATAGCTGGGCGCGCCCTCCGGCAGGTAGCCGATGCGGCGCCGCGCCTCTAGCGAGTCGCTCTGCACGTCATGGCCGCAGACGCTCGCGCTGCCTGCCGTCGGGGCGACGAAGCCGGTCAGCATCTTCATCGTCGTGGACTTGCCGGCGCCATTTGGACCCAGGAAACCCAGGACCTCCCCGGCGCCGCAGCTGAAACTCAGTCCGTCGACTACCGTATGGCGGCCGTACCGCTTTGTAAGACCGTCAATTTCTATCATCTGGATTTGCTCTGTTCGCCGGCCGGGTGCCGGCGCGGCCGCATTTTTTATCAAAGTCGTTTTTGTCATTCAAGACCTTTCCTGCCGCCGGATCCTACTCCTTCCCGGCAGGCAAAGTGCGCGTGACAATTACGCCGCGCTGTGCTGGCCGACAGCTCGCTGCTATCCTGCCTGCGTTGCAGTGGATTTCTGCGACGCCGGATCTGGATGCGGGGGTGCCGGCTCTTGATCGTGCTGTATGACCTGCTGTTCCTGCTGTTGTTCCTCGGGCTCCTGCCCATGTGGCTTGCCGCGCTGCTGCTTCGACCCAATTTGCGGTCGGCCGTGCTGGCCAGGCTGCGGTCGCCGGGCCTCGGCCCGCCGCTCGACAGGTCCGTCTGGCTGCACGGATCCTCGGCCGGCGAAGTCGACCTGCTGCGGCCGCTGGTCGCCACGATCGAGCGCGAGCATCCCGGCGTTCCGATCGTCGTCTCCGCATTCGCGATTTCGGGTTACGCCGCGGCGCTCAAGGCCTTTTCGCGGCACCGGGTCGTCTTCCTGCCGCCGGAGTTCTCGCCGCTGATCCGGCGTGCGCTGAAGCGCTTCCGGCCACGACTCCTGTTGCTGGTCGAATCGGAGCTCTGGCCGAACCTGATCCTGTCGGCTGCGGGGCGAGGCGTACCGGTGTGCCTGCTGAACGCGAAGATGTCGGAAAAGTCGTACCGGCTGCACCGGAGACTCGGGCTCGTGTCGCCCGCGCTCTGCAAACTCACCCTGGTCGCCGCCCAGACCGACGAGCACGCCGCCCGGTTCCGTGGTCTCGGCGTGCCGGACAGCGCAATCCACGTGACCGGCAATATGAAGTATGACCTGGCGAGCGCAGACGACCCGGCCGCGCTGCGCACCGCCCTGCGCCACCGTTACCGCATCGACGACGCCACCGCCGTCATCATTGGAGGCAGCCTGCACGCCGGGGAAGACGCGGCACTGGCCTGGGCCGCCGGCAGCCTGGCGGCCGATGGCCACCGCTTCCGGCTCGTCATCGTGCCCCGCTACCCGGCCGAAGCCGAACGCATGCGGGCTGCTCTGGCGAACTGCGGGATAGATTCCGTCCGCAAGAGCGCCCTGGACGACGGTTCCGCCCGGCTGCCCGCGGATGCGGCGCTCGTGGTCGACTCGATGGGCGAGCTGAAGCAGTTCTACGCAATGTCCGACATCGCGTTTGTCGGTGGCAGCCTGCTTTACCGCGGCAGTAACAAGGGCGGACATAACCTGATGGAGCCCGGCATCCTCGGCGTCGCCGTACTCTTCGGGCCGCACAATTTCAGCTTCAAGGAGACCGTCCACGACCTGCTCGAGGACAGCGCCGGCATCATGGTCCGGGACCGCGAAGAGCTGTACCGTGCCCTGGGTTCGCTGCTGGCAGAACCGGGCAGTGCCCGCGCGCTCGGCGACCGCGCCCGGCAACTGATCCTCGCCAGGCGCGGCGCAACCGACCGCAACCATGCCCTGATCGCAGGGAGCATCGACCAGCCGTTCGCCCGGCGGGAACGGCTCAGACGAAGCGCGTGAAGCCGGGGCCGCCGCGCAGGCTTGCCGCAGGCAGCCCGGCAGCGGACAATGGCGCCCTTTCCACCGGACCTGTGGGTAAATCATGACAGCCGTCAAACACGTCGACGTGGCGGGAATCGACTGCGGATCCGAAGATCTGTTCCTGATCTCGGGGCCCTGCGTCATCGAGGCCGAGCCGCTGATGATGAAGACCGCGGAGCGCCTCAAGGAGATGTCGGAGCGCCTGAAGCTCCCGGTCGTCTTCAAGTCTTCGTTCAGCAAGGACAATCGCAGCTCGCTGGATTACTTCCAGGGACCGGGTCTCGAGGAAGGGCTCAAGGTCCTCGCGAAGATCAAGTCGGCATTCGACCTGCCGCTCCTCACCGACATCCACTACCCGACACAGGCCGCTGCGGCCGGCGAGGTGGTCGATATCGTGCAGATACCCGCGTACCTGTGCATGCAGTCCGAACTCGTCGTGGCTGCCGCGAAGACCGGCAAGGTCGTTAACCTGAAGCACGGCCAGTTCATCGCACCGGACAACATGGCGAAGCCGGTAAAGAAGGTCGAAGCCAGCGGCAATGACCGGATACTCCTCACCGAGCGTGGCTACACCTTCGGTTACAACGACCTTATCGTCGACCCGCGCAGCTTCTTCATGATGCGCGAGATCGGTTACCCGGTGATCTTCGACATCACGCACACGATCCGGAAATACGGCATACCGAGCAAGGATCCGCGGGGCGGGACGCGCCAGTACCTGAAGGTGCTGGCCCGCGCCGGCGTAGCTGCCGGCGTCGACGGCATCTTCGTCGAGACGCATCCCAATCCTCCCGAGGCGCTGTGCGATGCGGCAAGCCAGTATTACCTGGACGATCTCGAGGAATTCCTGAAGCCGCTGATGGAGCTGCACCAGCTCGTCAGGCCGACACTTACCTAATCAACGAGGACCAGGCATGGATCTTTATCTCGACTCAGTCAACTTCGAGGAGATCGAAGAGGCGTTCAAACTCGGTTTCGTGAAGGGGCTGACGACGACGCCGACCTTCATGCACCGGCACGGCATCACGGACGTCGACGGCGCGATCGTAAGGTTGTCGAAGATGGTCCCCGAGCTCCAGGTCGAGGCGCTCGGCAATACCTACCAGGAGATCGTAGACGAGGCTCACCGGCTGCTGGAGCTGCCGCTCGAGCGCGAGCCGGTATTCAAGATCCCGGTGTCGAATCACGGCGTGCAGGCCTGCAAGACGCTCGCTGACGAGGGACACCGCGTCAACGTGCACCTGATTTACACCCTGAACCAGGCCTACATGGCGATGGCCGCAGGCGCCGCTTTCGTCTGCCCGCTCGCCGGCCGCCTGCAGGACGAAGGCCACGACGCCCTGGCGCTATACGAGCAGTGCGTCGACGTGATCGACCGGTACGATTATCCCTCCAAGGTCATGTTCTCCTCGGTGCGGCATCCGGAACACGTGCGCACCGCGCTCCTGGCAGGCGTGCACGTCTGCACGATGCCCTGGGGCGTCATGAAGCGGCTGACGAGCAATGCGCTGACCACGGTCGGCACCAACCAGTTCGTGGAGCATACGCAGTTGATGACGGTGCGCGTCGGCCAGGTGATCAGAGCCAGCAATCCGCTGGTCAAGCCATCGGCTTCCGTTACGGACGCGATGGTAAAGATGACCGAGTCTGCGCTCGGAACGGTGACGATCGTCGGCGCCAAGGGCGAAGCGATCGGCGTGTTCACGGACGGCGATCTGCGTCGCCGCCTGCAGCAGGACGGCAGCAAGGTCATCGGCCAGACTCTCGCCGATCTCGGTTATACCGAGAACCCGATTACGATCTCGTCAGACGCACTGCTCTTCGACGCGATGGCCAGGTTCGAGAAGAGCCAGATCGACTCGATCATCGTCGTCGAAGATGGCAAACCAATCGGCGTCCTCGATATACAGGACATCGTGAAACTCGGGATCATCGGGCACTGATAGCCAGTTCCAATGGCCGTCGGCGGCACGCAACCATTCGGCAAGATCGCTGTCGCCTTCGAGGCGATCGGCGGTGAGTTCGGCTGTGCGCCTCGCGAACTGGCGTCCCGCGCCGGTCGCTGCCGCGCGCTGCTGTTCGACTGGGACGGTGTTTTCAATTCGGGCAGCAAGGGCAACGGGCAGGCCAGCCGGTTTGACGAGCCGGATTCGATGGGGACGAACATGCTGCGCTACGGCCTCTGGCGCATGCACGGTTCGCTGCCCTTCGCAGCCATAATCAGCGGCGCGAACAACGAGAACGCCCTCGAGTTCGCCGAGCGCGAACATTTCTCGGAGGTATACCTGGGTATCCGGGACAAGCGCGCGATCGTCGAGCATCTGTGCGAGCGTGACGGGCTGAAACCCGACGAAATTGCCTGTGTCTGGGACGACATCAACGACCTGTCGGTCGCGGCCGTCTGCGGCGTGCGCTTCCAGGTCCGGCGCGATTCGAGCCCGCTGTTCGTCGACTACGTGGCCCGCAACGGTTTGCGCGACTACCTGACCGCGTCGACCGGCGGCGCTCACGCCGTACGCGAGGTGTGCGAGCTTATGCTGGGGCTCACGGGTCAGTTCGACGCCGTTGTCGCATCACGCGCGGCGAGCGATGCCGACTACGCCTCGTATTTTGCCGCGCGCCAGCAGGTTCGGACCGGCCGCTACGCGGACGTGGGCGGCAGTATCGTCAGCCATCCTGGCTGAGCATCGGGCCATGGCCAGGAGCAGGAACCGGCTCTACTCGGCTGCGCTGTACCTGCTGGTGCCGTGGGCGCTGTGCCACCTCGTCTGGCGCGGCCTGCGTTATCGCCCTTACCTGCGGCGGTGGCCGGAGCGTTTCGGTTTCGGCCCGCATGCGAACGGCGAGCCTGTCATCTGGGTGCACGCGGTTTCGGTCGGTGAGGTACGAACCAGCGTCCGCCTGATCGAAGCGCTGATGGAGCGCTTTCCCGGCCATCGCGTCCTCGTTACGACGATGACGCCCACGGGCTCGGAACAGGTCCAGCAACTCCTCGGCGACCGGGTCATGCACTGCTACGTCCCTTACGACCTGCCCGGCGCGGTACAACGATTCCTGGCCCGTTACCGCCCGGATTACGCGTTCATCGTCGAAACCGAGTTCTGGCCGAACATTTTTCGGATCTGCCATGAGCACGGCATCCCGTTGTTGCTCGTCAACGTCCGCGTCTCGCCGAAATCCTTCAAGGGCTACAGCATTGCGCCGCGATTCACGCAACGAATGCTCTCCTGCGTACGGATGATGGCGGTGCAGTCGGACCGCGACGCGGAACGCCTGCTGAATCTCGGGGTCGACCCCGCCGTGATCCGGCTGACCGGGAACCTCAAGTTCGACATCCGCCTCCCGGATGGCATCGAGGTCGCCGGCCGGCGACTGCGCGCCCTGTGGGGGAGCGAACGGAAGGTCTGGATTGCAGCCAGCACGCACGAAGGCGAAGAGCAGGCGGTGCTGGAGGCATTCGCCGATATTCGCCACCGCCACCCGACGGCGCTGCTCGTGCTCGTGCCGCGGCACCCGGAGCGATTCTCGCACGTTGCACGACTGTGCCGCCGCGGTGGACTTCGCGTCGCCCTGCGCAGCGAGCAGCCGGGAAACCTGCCGATCGACACGGACGTGTTGGTCGGAGACACGATGGGTGAACTCCTCTACCTGTATGCCGCTTCCGACGTCGCCTTCATCGGCGGCAGCCTGATTCCGCATGGCGGCCAGAACCTCGTCGAGGCCATGGCCGTCGGTGTACCGGCTATCTTCGGGCCGCACATGTTCAATTTCGAGCAGTCGAGCACGATCGCACTCGTGCACGGGGCAGCCTGCCAGATCAGCGGTGCAGACCAGCTTGCACCGACCGTCGAGGCTTACCTGGACGATCAGTCCCTGCGCGAGAGAGCGGCAAGCGCGGCCCGCAAGGTATTCGACGAGAATCACGGTTCGCTCGACAAGACGCTGGAATTCCTGGATTACAGCCTGCTCGATCCGGGCGCGACTCTGGTGCCGACGAACAATGTCGTGCGTGGTCGTTTCGATTAACGATCGTCGTGGAAAATCGTTCGCACCCACATTTCGCCGATGAGACGCAACTGATTACGCGCCGGCTCGTGGCCGGTCCCTGTTGGGCCGGCTGCAAGCCCGAGTGCCGTTCGCTGCAGTCTCGTCAGTGTTGCGGCGTGTTCCGGATAGCCACGGCCTTGATCTGAGCAAGCACGGTCTCGCCCTCGCGTAGTTGCAACTCGTCGCAGGAGCGATGGGTGATTCGCGCCAGCAGCCGGTCGTCGCCGAGCCGGAGCCGCAGAAGGCGCATAGGCCCCTGTTCCGCGATATGTTCGATCGAGGCGTCGACCACGTTGAGTATCGTCGTCTGGCGCGGGCGCTCGCGCGTCAGGCTGACGTCGCTTGCACGTATGCGTACGCGCACGGTCGATCCTGTCGCGTCGAAACGGCCCGGCACCTGCAGCACGCCGCCCGAATACTCCAGCCGCGTGATGTCGTAGGCTGCGTCGTGACCAGCCAGCCGGCCGGTGATGACGGATCCCGCCTCGTCGCCGCCGAGGCCCGGCAGGCCGGCTTGCACCAGCACACTCTGCAAATCGCCGGTTGCGAGGACCTTACCGGCTTCCATGACGACGAGATGATCGCAGAGCCGGCAGATCTCCTCGACGTTGTGACTGACGTAAACAATCGGCAATTCGAGTTCGGCGTGGAGCCGGTCGAGAAACGGCAGTATCTCGTCCTTGCGGGCGCGATCCAGCGCCGCCAGGGGTTCGTCCATGAGCACCAGCCGCGGGCGGCGCAGCAGCGCGCGCCCGATGGCCACGCGCTGCGCCTCGCCGCCCGATAGAGCCACGGGCTGGCGGCGCAGCAGGCCGCGGAGTCCGAGCAGGTCGACGACGCCGTCGAAATCGACACTGCCGCGGCTGTCCCGGCTGCGGCGAGCACCGTATTCCAGGTTGCGCCGCACATCGAGATGTCCGAACAGCCGCGGCTCCTGGAACACGTAGCCGATACGACGCTCGTGAATCGGGCGGACGGCTTCGCCGCCTTGCCAGAGTTCGCCGTCGACGGACAGCCTGGCCGTGGCAGCGCGCTCGAGGCCCGCGATGCAACGGAGCAGCGTCGTCTTGCCGGCGCCCGATGGCCCGAACAGCCCGGTGATACCGGTCGCCGGCAGCACCAATTCCACGTCGAGCGCAAACTCCGGGCGGCTCAGCGCGTAACGCAATTCGACCGGGAGCGCGTCAGGCATTGCGCCGGCCCCGGTAATTGACGAGGTACATGGCCAGCATCGCGGCGAACGCGAATACGAGCAGTGTCGCGGACAGCGTGTGCGCCGCCGTGTAGTCGAGCGATTCGACCCGGTCGTAGATGGCAATCGAAATCGTGCGGGTTTCGCCCGGGATATTGCCGCCCACCATGAGGACGACCCCGAACTCACCGAGCGTATGGGCGAAACTCAGCACGATGGCATTCAGAAAGCCGCGCGCGGACTGCGGCACCGCCACCGAGAAGAAAGCGTCGAGTGGCGTCGCGCCGAGCGTGCGAGCCGCCTCGATCTCGCGCCTGCCGAGCGCTTCGAACGCGTGCTGCAGCGGTTGCACGGCGAACGGCAGGCTGTATACACAGGACGCAATCACCAGACCGGTGAAAGAAAAGCTCAGCGTATCGCCGGTCAGCTCGACCCACCAGCGGCCGATTGCGCCGTACGGGCCCAGCAGCACGAGCAGGTAGAAGCCGAGGACCGTCGGCGGCAGCACGATGGGCAGGGCGACGGTCGCCTCGATGACCGGCCTCGCGCGGGACCGCGTCCCGGACAGCCACCAGGCCAGGGGCGTCGCGATCAGGATCAGCAGAACGGTCGTAATGGCCGCGAGCTGTACAGACAGCCATAACGCAGAAAATTCGTCTGAGGCATTCATGCGCGCTCTCGCTCAGCGCGCCGGCAGCAGGTAGCCGTGGCGCGCAATGATGTCCCGCGCCGCGTCGGCCCGCAGGTAGGCGAGGAACTCGGCCGCCGCCGGCTCGTCCTCGGCATGCTGCAGCAGCAGAGCCTGCTGCTCCAGCGGCTCATGCAGTTCCGCGGGCACCTCCCAGCGGCAGGTTGCGCCGGGCAGGCGCGGGTCCAGTGCCTGCGCCGCGGCGATGAAGCCGGCGCGTGCGTTGCCCGATGCGACGAACTGCAGGGTCTGCGCGATGTTTTCACCGTATACGAGCCGGGCCTCGACGTCAGTCCACAGGCCGGCCCGGCGCAGGTAGTCTCGCGCCGCGGCGCCATAGGGAGCGGTTTCCGGATTTGCGAGCGCGATGTGCCCGATGGCCGTTGCCGACAGTGCCTCCCGGCAGTCGCCGCCGGCCAGCGACGGATCCCGCGACCACAGGACCAGCGCGCCGACCGCGTAGGTGAAGCGCGTTCCCGGCACGCCCGTGCCGCTCCGCTCGAGCAGCTCCGGCCGCTCCGCGTCGGCGGCCAGCAGCACGTCGAAGGGCGCGCCGTTGACGACCTGCGCATAGAGCTTGCCGGTCGACGCGAGGCTGACGCGCAGCCGGTGCCCCGTCCGCGATTCGAAATCCGCCGCGAGTTCAGCGAGCGCCGCCCCGAAGTTGCTGGCAGCCGCGACCCTGAGCTCGGCGCCTGCCGAAGTGACCGGCACCAGGAACAGCCCGAGGGACCACCAGGTTACGGCGAGCCGCAACGACCGCACGATATGTGTGAACATGGCCACGGAACCAACGATAACGGCGCGCCGAAGCTGGCGCCAGCCGCGGCTCCCGGCGCCGGCGTCAACGCGGCAGCTTGTGGAGCCGCCGGCAGGCTTCCTCGATGACCTCGTCTTCCTTCGCAAAGCAGAAGCGCGCGATACCCTCACCTTCCGGCCCGGTGAAGAACGACTTGCCGGGAACCACCGCCACGCCCGTCTCGCGCAGGAGAAACATCGCACGCTCGGTGCTGCTCGCACCGGGCAGCGAGGAGACGTCGGCCAGGACGTAGTAGGCGCCCTGCGGTATACAGGGCGTCAGCCCGACATCGGTCAGAGTCGAGCACAGCAGGTCGCGCTTCTTGCGGTACTTGGCCGCCAGCTCGATGAAATAGGTATCATCGAGCTCGTTCAGTCCGGCGGCTGCGCCCATCTGCAACGGCGTCGGCGCGCACACGTAGACGAGATCGTTGAAATTCGCGATCGCCTCGGCCCATCGGGCCTCAGCAAGACAGTAGCCGATGCGCCAGCCGGTGATGCTGAAGGTCTTCGACAGGCCCGAAATCGTGATCGTACGCTCGCGCATGTCCGGTAGCGTTGCCGGAACGATGTGCTCGTGCCCGTCGTAGACGAAATGTTCGTAGATTTCGTCCGTGAACACGAACAGACCATGCTGCCGGCAGAGATCGGCCACCGCCGCTATCTCGTCGCACGACCAGACGCGGCCGGACGGGTTGGATGGCGTGTTCAGTATCAGCGCCCGGGTGCGCGGCGTGATCCTGGCCTGGAGATCCTCCATCGAGAACGACCAGTCGGGCGCACGGCCCGGCACGAAGACCGGCACAGCGCCGGTAGCGATAAGCGTGCTGCGGTGATAGCTGTAATACGGCTCGAACAGGATTACCTCGTCGCCCGGTTCGAGCAATGCGAGGCACGCGCAGTAAAGCGCGCCGGTCGCCCCGGCGCTGACGACGACCTCGGTCTCGGGATCGAAACCGAGACCCGTCCGACGCCTGTACTGCCCGGCGACCGCTTCGCGCAGCGCCTTTGTGCCGTCGTGGCGTGAGTAGGAATTGTTCCCCCCGTCGATGGCGGCCTTCGCGGCGAGTCGCACCGGTTCCGGCGCGGCGAGGTCGCACACGCCCTGCGACAGGTTTACACCACCGACTTTCTCGCACTCGACACTCATCGAGCGCAACTCGGATCGCTTTACCCAACCGTGGCGGGAACTGAGTTTCAGGGACATGTCTGTTGCTCGCGAAACGCCGGAACCTGGGCGGCGCCGGGCTCTGCCCCGGCGCCGGGAACCGGCACTATGAACAGCGCAGCGCGTCTATTCAAGCGCCCGTTGCACGCCGCCCGAGCCGGCTCCTGGCGCAGCGGTGGCGCTCGTCGAATTCCAGCACGGCGTCGGCGATCACCGGCAGGACCGTCGCGTTCGCACGAGTTATGCGCTCGTAGTGCATCAGGAAACGGCGCAGCTCCTCCGGGCCCATCAGCCGGGCGCTGCGACCTGCTGTCGTTGTGCGGAGCTTGTCTTCCTGTTCCAGGCGCCAGCGGTACACGGCCTCGAAGTCCGGCGCCGCGAGATAAACGAGCCGGTCCAGTTTCGAGTTGAGGCGGGCATAGTCTCCTGCCAACCGATCGTTCACCCAGCGCCGCCAGGTCCCGTCCGGGTCTTCGTCTGCCTCCAGCGCATTGACCGGCTTGGCCAGTGCGGGGGCTGCCTCGGCGACGCTGCCGATACACCAGCCCTCGAGCAGCACGACGTCTGCCGGTCCCCGCAGGATGCGCCACTCGCCGACCGGCACCCGATCGTCCAGCGCCTTGTCGAAACGCGGCACCTGCAGGCTGGTGTCGGCCGAAGCCAGCCTGTCGATCACGGACAGGAGCAGCGCGACATCGTGCGTGCCCGGCACGCCGCGCGTTGCCAGCAACGGGTGCACGTTCGCCGCGAGCTCCTGGCGCTCGGATCGGGGCAGGTAGAAATCGTCCAGCGACAGGGATGCGACACGGAGTCCGGCGGCGCCGAGCGCGCGCTCCAGCAAACCGGCCAGCGTCGACTTGCCCGTGCCCTGCGCCCCGCTGATGCCGACGACGAGCGTTCGATGCGCCTGGTGCTGCGCCGCGATCCACTCCGCGAGCGGCAGGAAATGCTCGTCGATGCTCCGGCCAAATTCCGCTGGCAGTCGCTCCACGTCGATAAAGGCACGCAGCTGCGCATCGGTCAATCCTGGTGCCCGGCCGTCTCGTGTCATTCTTCCGTCGCCTCGCCATCCCGAAACCCGAGTGTCCGCCACCGGGCGGCGGCGCGTAAAGGCGCCGGAACGGCCTGCCGCGAATCCGGTATATTGGCCGCTCGCCCGCCAGACCCGAGAGAGTCATGAACCGAGCCCCACTGCACTGGACCCTGCTATTCCTGCTGACCGCCTGCTCTTCCGGGGCAGGCATCGACGAGCAGGCGGCACCGACGCCGGTGGCGAGCGGTGGCAAGACGACGCCCGTCGCACCATGGACGCGCGGCGCGATGGTTTCGGCGGCCAACGCGCACGCGGTCGATGCAGCGGCCGCGGTCCTCGCTCGCGGCGGTCACGCGGTCGATGCGGCGATCGCGGCGCACACGGTGCTGGGTCTGGTGGAGCCGGAAAGCTCTGGACTCGGCGGCAGCGCGTTCATGCTGGTCTACGAACGTAAATCGAATTCGCTGGTCTTCTACGACGGGCGCGAAAAAGCGCCTGCCGGCGCAAGCGCCGACATGTTCATGCGCGACGGCCAGCCGATGGGCTTCCGCGACGCATGGCAGACCGGGTTGTCGGTGGCCGTGCCCGGTACCGTTGCGCTCTACGAAGAAGCACACCGCGCCCACGGCAGGCTGCCCTGGGCGGAGATCCTCGAGCCAGCCATTCGCCTGGCGAACGAGGGCTTCGAGGTCTCGGCGAAGCTCAGCAACTGGCTGACGCGGCTTGCACCGATGATCGACGCCGCCAATGCGCCCGCCGTTGCCGCCTATTTCTATCCCGGCGGCGAAGCGCTGCCCGTCGGTTTCCGACGCGATAACCCCGAGTACGCGGCGACGCTTGCACGGATTGCCGCCGAGGGCGCTGCGGCCTTCTACTCGGGCGAAATCGGCGCGGCGATCGTGGAGCGCGCGGGTCGTGCGCCGCTCGGAGGGCAGATGACGCTCGCTGACGTCGAGGCCTACGAGGTGGTCGTCCGGGATGCCGTATGCGGCCCGTTCCGTGAGCTCAGAGTCTGCTCCGCGCCACCGCCCTCGTCCGGGGTCGCGCAGATAATGATCGCCGGGCTGTACGACCGGCTGGGCGGTGCGGCGGCCACCGAACTGGCCGACAAGGTGCGGTTGTTCGTCGACGCGCAGCGGCTCGCGTATGCCGACCGGGACCAGTACCTGGCCGATGCCGATTACGTCGACGTCCCGCTCGCGGCACTGATCGACGCCAGGTACCTGGATCTTCGGGCAACGCAGCGCTTCGCGCCGGACGCCGCGCCCGAACCCGGCGACCCCGCCGCCGTCATTGACGGCAGCGCTTACTTCGATCGCCATGCCCGGGACACGACCCGGGAAATGGCGGGGACGTCGCACTTTTCCATCGTGGATGCCGAGGGCAACGCGGTATCGATGACCGCATCCGTCGGGGCGCCCTTCGGCTCGCTGCGCTGGGTGCGCGGTTTCCTGCTGAACAACGAGATGAGCGATTTCGCTTTTGCGCCTGTGGAGAATGGCAGGACGGTCGCCAACGTGATCGAGCCAGGCAAGCGGCCGCGCTCATCGATGTCGCCGACGATGGTCTTCGCCGCCGATGGCGAACTCCGCATGGTGACCGGCTCACCCGGGGGCAACTCGATCGTGGCCTACGTCGCCAAGAGCATACTCGGCGTATTCGACTGGGGTCTCCCGGCACAGGACGCGGCCGACTTCCCGAACATCATCGCGCGCGGCGATGTCGTGCGCGTGGAAACCGACGCCGCGAGCGGGACAGGCAAGGAGCTGGCTACAGGCCTGGCGGAGCGCGGCTATAACGTGCAGGAGAGCCAGGGCGAGAATTCCGGCCTGCACCTGATCGTCGTGCGTCCAGACGGGCTCGAGGGCGCGGCCGACAGCCGGCGCGAGGGTACGGTGCGCGCGATACCCTGATTAGCTCGTGTCCATTGCGGGACAGGCTGGGCTGCCGGCGTTAGTATCGGCTGCCGCCTGCAGAGGACACCGTTCGCCGCGGCGGGGAGAAACGATGAAGACGATATTGACGAGACTGGTCGGCGTTCTGCTTTGCGCCTCGACCCTGCCCGTGGTTGCCGCCGACGACGGGATAACGCTCGCGATCGCGGGCGGCCGCCTCATCGACGGCTACGGCGGCACGCCGCTGCCGGACAGCGTGATCCTCGTTGCGGGCGATCGCATTGCCGCGATCGGGCTCGAAGGCGAACTCGCGATACCGGACGCCGTGCCGGTCGTTGACGCAAACGGCATGACCGTAATGCCGGGACTCATAGACCTGCATGTGCACTTCGACATCATCGGTCACGGCGATTACCCGCACTGGTTCTCGAACTACGAAAACCGAATGCGCTCCGACATCATCCCGGCAGCCGCGAAGATCATGCTGCATTCCGGCGTGACCTCGGTTCGAGACCTGGGCACCGACATCTCCAATGCCTTCTGGCTGCGCGAGGAAATAAATTCCGGCCGCATGCAGGGCCCGCGCCCCTTCATAGCCGGCCCGTTCCTGCGGAAGTCGACGACGCCGTTCGTGTCGAAGGACTTCGTGGACACCTGGGTCGTCGAAAACCCGCGCGACGCGCGCGACAAGGTGAGGCAGCTGGTCGAGATGGGGGTCGACCTCATTAAGACACAGGACGAGGAATTGTCTTTCGAGGAACTGCAAGCCATCTATGACGAAGCGCATCGGCTCGGCATGCCGGTTGCCACGCATCTGTTCAGCCAGCACGCCCTGCGCACCGCCCTCGAAGCCGGGCTCGGCAGTGGCGACACGATCGAGCACGTCGGCGAGGGGCGGCAGCCTGCGTACCCGGACGACATCGTCGACATGATCATCGAGCAGGACGTATACCTGGCGCCGACGATCATTGCCGAGGAAGGCATACGGCAGCTCTATCTGAATCCCGAGTTTCTCGATCACCCGGACTGGCGGCGCTACGTTCCCGCCGACCTGTACGAGGACATCATGGCGTCCTACGAAAACCTGCAGCGCCACCCGCTGTTCGGCCGCGCCGTGCTGGGCCGGGACGGCAAGATTGCAAAGCTGCGGCAGCTCCACGCCGCCGGCGGCAACTTCATCCTGGCGAGCGACTCGGGTACCCGGGGCAACCCGCACTTCGCGGCCGCCTGGCGCGAAATGTACTTCCTCGTCCGCGAAGTCGGACTCACCGAGATGGAAGCGATAATGGCGGGGACCAGCGAGGCCGCGCGGATACTGCGGCAGCGCGACCTGGGCGCCATCGCCGAGGGCAAGCTCGCGGACATCATCGTCGTCGACGGCGACCCGCTGATGGACATCGGCGCCATGCGAAACGTTGCGCGCGTAATCAAGGACGGCCGGGTCGTCCGCTGAGCATTATGCCCGGCGGAGCGCGGATCCGGACCTGATCCGGCGTATAATCGGCGGGCATTCCTCTTCGGGGCGAGGGAACCATGAACGATCAGGGCGCGAGCCCGGTCCGCTGGTGGCCGGGATTGACGGCGAGCCGGGACCCGGCGATCAGGCAGTTGCTGGACGAAGCGCAGATTGTCGAACTGCCGGCGAATTCCCCCGTTTTCCACAGCGGGTCGTCCTGCGACAATTTCCTGCTGCTCATCGAGGGCGCCGTGCGCGTCTTCCTGACCTCCAGCACCGGGCGCGAGGTGACGCTGTATCGTATCGGCGGCGGCGACTCGTGCATCCTGACGACCTCCTGCCTGATCGGCAACGAGCCTTACCCGGCCCAGGCCGTCACGGAGGCGCCGGTCAGGGCCCTCGCGATCAGCAGGGCACGCTTCGACCGCACGATGGACGCGTCGCCCGAGTTCCGTCGTTTCGTTTTCGACGGTTTTTCGCACAGGCTGGCCGACATGATCCAGCGCATCGACACGGTGACGTTTGCACCGATCGACCAGCAGCTCGCCGAGGCGCTGCTGCGTGACCACGAGGCCGGCAGGGCGACGACGGCAACGCACCAGGAACTCGCATTCGAGCTCGGCACCGCGCGCGAGGTGGTATCCCGCCACCTGAAACGCTTCGAGACCGACGGCCTGATCGAACTCGGCCGGGGCAAGATCGGTGTCCGGGACCCCGGGAAGCTTGCTGCCATCCGCGATTCCGCTTCCGGGTGACTCAGTCACTGACGCGGCCGCGCCGGTCGCGCCAGAATGGCCGCAACTCGACGTTCGACTCTCCCCGAGAAGGAGCTGCGCCATGTTTTCCCGCAATGAAGGCACTGCCGATCGCGCCGTCCGCGTCGGCGTGGGCCTGATCCTGCTGAGCCTCGTTTTCATCGGCCCCCAGACACCCTGGGGCTGGATCGGTATCGTGCCTGTCGCAACCGGTCTCATGGGCTGGTGCCCGGCTTATACCTTGTTCGGCATGAGTACCTGCAAGGTTCGAAAGCCCGGCTCCGCCTGAACCGCGCTCGCTCCCGGCAGCCGGGCGTGGAGGCCCCGACCTCGCGCTCGCGCTGCCGTTTTTTTTGCCCTGCGTAATCGACGGCCGGGCAACCTTCAGACAATCGTCACGACCAGGTCTGCGTTTCGTCAGGGCCGATCGGGCGCTGTTCCGCAATATCTGCCCCGTCGGACATGGGTGTCCGGCGTGGCAGGGGCCGCCCTGTCAGCATTCACGCAGCCTGAGTACGGAGGTAAGTAATGAATATTCGAAAATTCACGAGCAGCATTGTGCTGTGCACGGCGATGCTCGCAGCGGGCAGCGCCCACGCGGAGCGCGCACTGGCGATCAGCCGCACGATCAACCCGGTGTTCTATTCCGCCTGTGCGCTGGGCGGCGAGGGCGAATTCATCGACGGAAGCGGCGAGATCCATGTCGTCCTCAAGGACGACGGCTTTCCGGACGCGCCCGGTCAGCCCGGCGGGGTCAGTCTGGGCGACAGCGGCTTTCTCGTGCGCGGCTGGAACCTGACCGGTATCGGGCGGACCAGCGGACACGAGTACAGGCTCATCGACTCGGTCATCGAGGTCGCGCAGGCGCCCGGTGACGGGTCCACTGCGAACTGGTTCTTCAGCATCCGGGCCAACTTCATCGATCCGGGTCCGGACGGGTCACACACGCAGCTGATCCAGACCTTCCGCATCGTCCAGGTGAATGGCGACCCGGTCGTCGACCTGTTCAACACGGCGCTGGAGTGCCGTGGTCCGGGGCATTAGGTTAAAACGGCCAGCGGGCCCGGATGGTCGGCGTCGCGTCACGCCCGGTCATCCGGCCCGCCCTTTGTTATACGAATGACTCGCATTTGCAGTCGGCGTAAATCGGCGTAGAGTGATCCCGCGGAGGACGTTCAACCAGTCCTTGGGGGGGAATACGCAATGTTCAGAAAGTTGCTGCTAGCGACGGCGGGCACCTGCGTCGCTGCGACCGCGTTCGCGGACAGGCCGATGCGATTCGACACGCATCTCGAAGGCTATAACGCCGGCGGAGTGCCGGTACCGACCAGCGCAACCGGGCAGGCGCGCGTCGAGGTCATCGACGGCGGCACGGCGATCTACTTCCAGGTCGAAGTTGCCGGCATATTCAACGTGCTCATGGCACACATCCACGTGAACACGACGTCAGCGGCGCCGGTGCAGGTGACCGACCCCGCCGGCCCGATCGTCTTCTGGTTCACCGGCGGACCGCCGGCAGCCGGCACCGTTACGGAGACGATCAACGGCAGCTTCGCGCGCGGTTACATCATCACGGACGCCGACCTGGTCAGCCCGAATACAATTACCGGCCTCGTGGAGGCGATCGCGGCTGGCCGCGCGTCGGTCGTCATCCATACCGACGATCTCGATCCGAATACGCCGACCGGGACGCAGGGGGACTCCCGCGGGGGCGAACTGCGCGGCACGCTGCAGTAGGCGGCCGGCTCAGATCACGACTGTCAGGCGAGGGGCTCGGGCCGGGGAATTTCTTCGGCCTGCAGCACCTCTTTCTCCAGCAATAGCCGCGCCCCCTCGTCGAGCTGAGAGCGGTTCGCCCTCAGTATCGTCAACGCCTTCTCGCGTGCGGCCGTCGTGATTTCACGAATCGCGCAGTCGATCTCGCGCGCCGTTTCCTCGCTGTAATTGCGCGGCATTGCGCCGAGCACGCCCTCGCCCAGGAATGCGTGGCGCGGCTCCTCGTAGGTCATCTGCCCGAGCTTGCCGTGCATGCCGAAGCGAGTGACGATGTTGCGCGCGATGTCGGTCGCCTTGCCGAGATCGTCGGTGGCGCCCGTCGAAATTTCGTCGAACACGAGTATCTCGGCCGCACGCCCGCCGAGCAGCACGGCCATCTTGTTCTCCAGTTCCTGCTGCGTCATCAGGTAACGGTCCTCGGTCGGTCGCTGGATCGTATAACCCAGCGACCCGATGCCCCGCGGGATGATCGATACCTTGTGCACCGGGTCCGTCCCAGGCAGCGCCATCGCGACCAGTGCGTGGCCCATCTCGTGGTGCGCCACGATGCGGCGCTCCTTCTCGCTCATCACCCGGCTCTTTTTCTCGAGGCCGGCGACGATGCGCTCGATCGCGTTCGTAAAGTCGTTCATCGTGACCTCGTCGCCGCCTCGGCGGGTGGCGAGCAGTGCTGCCTCGTTGACGAGGTTCGCGAGGTCGGCGCCGGAGAAACCGGGCGTCAGTGAGGCGAGGGCCCCGATGTCGACGTCGGCGGCGAGCTTCACCTTCTTTATGTGCACCTTGAGAATGGCTTCCCGCCCGGTGCGTTCGGGCCGGTCGACCAGCACCTGGCGGTCGAAACGTCCCGCGCGCAGCAGCGCCGGATCCAGGATCTCGGGACGGTTTGTCGCCGCCAGTATCACGATGCCGCGTTGCGGGTCGAAGCCATCCATCTCGGACAGCAACTGGTTCAGCGTCTGCTCCTTTTCGTCGTGCCCGCCCATCAGCGGGCCTACGCCGCGCGCCCGCCCGAGCGCGTCGAGCTCGTCGATGAAAATGATGCAGGGAGCCGCCTGCGCTGCCTGGTCGAAGAGATCGCGCACCCGGGCAGCGCCGACGCCGACGAACATCTCGACGAACTCGGAACCGCTGATCGAGAAGAACGGCACGCCGGCCTCGCCCGCGACCGCCCGCGCCAGCAAGGTCTTGCCCGTGCCGGGAGGACCGACCAGCAGCGTGCCCTTGGGGATGTGCGCACCGAGCCGGCCATAGAGCTCCGGATCCTTGAGGAAATTGATGATCTCCTGGAGTTCTTCCTTTGCCTCGTCCACGCCCGCCACGTCGTCGAAGGTGACGCCGGTGTCCGTTTCGACGTAGACCTTCGCCTTGCTCTTGCCGATGGCAGTAAGCCCGCCGAGACCCTGGCGATCGGCGAAGCGCCGAAACACGAACATCCAGATGGCGAGGAAGAATGCGACCGGCAGCAGCCACGCGAGTATCTCGCGGAACAGCGTGTCCTCCTTGACGCCGGTGAAGGTCACGTCGTGCTCGCGCAGGCGTTCGGCGAGCTCGGGATCGACACGGTTCGTGACGAAGCGGTCGCGACCGCCGACGAGCGGCGACCTGAGCTTTCCCTCGAGGTACTGCTCGCGGATGCTCAGCTCCTCGATCGCGCCATCGGCCAGCAGTTCCTCGAACTGGCTGTACGGGATCACCTCGACCTGGCGCGTTTCCGCCCACCAGGCCTGGAACCACATGACCCCGACCAGGGCCAGGAACACGTACCAGATATGAAGCTGGGTCCTGCGCTGCACCGCCGGTCACCCCGCTGCCAGCCGAATCGTCAGGGCCATTCTGGGCCCGGCCGCTGCAGCCGCCTATAAGCGCATACCGCTATCACGCTGCGGCGTCCGGCAACGGGGTGACGCAGTTGGTCATTCATGCCAACCTTGGTCGGTCGACCCCGGAGTTTGCCCCGCCATGACTATCTCGCCAGCCGCCCTCCTGATCCTGCTCTCCGCCGCGGTGTCGGCCGCCCCGCCGCTGTCGGTCGATGGCGCGCGTCTCAACGCGAGCATGGCGGAGATGAAAGCCTTCGGCGCAACCCCGGACGGGGCTTCCGCGCGGGTCGCCTACTCGGAGGCGAACCGGGCAGCCCTCGACCACGTCGCCGGCCTCATGACTGCAGCGGGCCTCACCGCGCGGATCGACGTCGCCGGCAACCTGGTCGGCCGACGCGAAGGCAGCGTGCCGGGGCTCGCGCCGCTCATGGCGGGCTCACACATCGACACGGTACCGAACGGCGGCCACTACGACGGCGTGGTCGGTGTCATGGGCGCGATCGAGGTAGCGCGGGCTCTGCATGATGCGGGCGTGAGCCTCCGGCACCCGCTCGAGATCGTCGTCTGGACCAACGAGGAGGGAGGCAAGAACGGCAGCCGCGCCCTGAACGGCTCGGTCACGGCGGCCGAATTCGACCTGCCGAGCCTCGGCGAGCGGAGTATCGGCGACGGGATCCGCTTCCTGGGAGGCGACCCGGACCGACTGGCCGACGGCCGGCGCACGCCGGGCGAGATCGCTGCCTATGTCGAGCTGCACGTCGAACAGGGGGCGATCCTGCACCGCGACGCCGTCGAAATCGGGGTCGTCGAGGGCATCGTCGGTATTCGGCGCTGGAACGTGACGATCGAGGGCTTCGCGAATCACGCCGGCACGACACCGATGGACCAGCGCCAGGACGCCCTCGTGGCCGCGGCGCAATTCGTCACGACCCTGCGCAACATCATCGCCGACGAGCCGGGGCGCCAGGTCGGCACTGTCGGCCGCCTGCAGGTGCATCCAGGCGCACCCAACGTGATTCCCGGACTGGTGACGCTCAGCGTCGAGATCAGGGACCTGGACATGGGCAAGATCGAACGGCTGTTCGACCGGATCCGCGCGGCCGGCGAGGCGCTCGGCGCAGCGACAGGCACCCGCTTCTCCTTCGAGCAGTTCTACGAGTCCCCGGCTGCCTTGACCGATCAGCGCCTGCAGGACCTCGTCGAAGATGCGGCGACCAGCCTGGGGCTTACGAGCCTGCGGCTGCCGAGCGGCGCCGGCCACGACGCCCAGAGCCTGGCACCGCTGTGCCCGATCGGCATGATTTTCGTGCCGAGCGTGGACGGCGTCAGCCACTCGCCGCTCGAATTCACGAGCCCGGCCGCCATTACCAATGGCGCGAACGTGCTTCTGCAGATGCTGCTGGCCCTCGACCGGCTGCCCGATTGAGGCGCACAGACTATTCCCCCGGGGGTGGCGAAGGATTTCGCCACGCCGGGCATCTAACGGGTCAAAGCAACGTTGCTGGCTGGAAATGACTGATTTTTCTCAGCTCGGAGAGGACCGGGACCTGGCGCGGCGAGTGGCCGCGGGCGACCCGAAGGCGTTCGATGCTTTCTTTCGCGAATATTTCCCGCGCCTGTACCGGTTCACGCTGTCGCGCATCGGCAGCGACGAGAGCCTGGCCGAGGAGATCGTGCAGCGGACGATGGTGCTGGCCATGCGCAAGGTCGGCAAGTACCGCGGCGAGGCGCTGCTGTTTACCTGGCTCTGCCAGATCTGCCGGAACGAGATGGCGGCCGTGTTCCGGCAACGCGGAGTGGAAGCCGAGCGGCATGTGCCGCTGGAGGACAACCCGGCAGTACAGGCGGCCCTTGAATCCCTGGCGTCGGACGGCGAAACGCCGGAGACCCTGCACAGCGGCGAGGAACTGGCCCGGTTCGTCCGAGTGACGCTCGAATACCTGCCGGCGAAGTACGCGACGGCGCTCGAGATGAAATACATACAGGGATGCAGCGTGGAGGAAATTGGAGCGGAACTCGAGATCAGCGGCAAGGCCGCGGAATCGGTCCTGAGCCGCGCCCGGGCGGCATTCAAGGAAGGCTTCCGTTCGCTGTGGGACTTCGAACCGGATTTCCTGCTCGACTGAGCGATGCCGGGCGACTGACGAATTTATCGGACAGAGACGATGAGCGATAAGGACAGGATTGAAGAGCAACAGAATGACGACCAGACGGTCGCCAGGCTTATGCATCTTGCCGGGCCGCGCGCCGCAATACCGGCGGACGTCGAACGACGAGTCTACGGCGCGGTGCGGAGCGAATGGGAACTCTCGACCCGGCGCCGAAACCTGGCACGCTGGACCTTGCCGTTGGCGCTCGCAGCCAGCGTGATAGTGGCGGTCGGCCTCCTGCAACGAGAGCCGGTCGCCCCGCTCGTTGCGGTGGGCACGATCAGCCGGGTCACGGGGCCGGCCGCCGGGCTCGCGGTCGGCGACCCGGTGCATCGCGGCGCTACGCTGCGAACGGGACCGGGCCAGGGCCTCAGCATCACGACGTCCGACGGTGTATCCCTGCGCGTCGCGTCCGGCACGGAATTCACTTTGAAGGCTGCCGACGCGATCAGCATCGCTGCTGGCGAGATCTATGCGGATTCGGGGGAGCGCGCTTACCTCGATCGCCATATGAGCATAGACACTCCAATCGGCTCGGCAACGGATGTCGGCACGCAGTTTTCGGTCCGCTACTCCGGGGACGCGATGAGCGTTGCCGTCCGCGAGGGCCGGGTGAACGTCATCGACCAGCAGGACCAGCCGTCTGCCCGCATCGCCGATGTCGGCGAGCGCCTCGTGCTGCGTCCGGGCCAGGACGTGACGATGGAGCGCGTGTCCGTGCGCGATCCCAGCTGGGGCTGGGCCGTTGCCCTGGCACCCGCCTTCGACATCGAGAGCGCCTCGCTCCTCGACTTCCTCAAGTGGGCGGCGCGCGAAACGGCGAGGGAACTCGTCTTCGAAGATGACGACCTGCGCATGGAGGCCATGCGCACGGTCCTGCACGGATCGGTGACCGACTTCACGCCGGACGAAGCCGCGGAGTCCGTGCTGTCGACGACCGGCTTCCGTTACCGGATCGACGAACAGCGCATCGTCATCACGCGCTGAACGGCGGCATACCGCTGGCCGACCGGCCTGAGGTCTGCGTTACGGGCGGCCTCGATCGGGTGACACCGCGGCCTGCTAGAATCGCCGGATGCACAGTCCGGCGCCGCTCGCCCGTATCGTCTCGCTTGTCCTGATCATCGGCCTGCCGGCCGCGGCGCAATCGCTGTGGGTCGGCAAACCGCTGCGAGACTATGTCGAGTCCCTGCGCACCGAAGGTTTCACGATCATATACAGCAGCGACCTGGTGCGCGACGAATTCACGATACGCGCCGAGCCGGACCAAAGCGCGCCGATTGACTCGCTGCGCAATATGCTCGCCGCTTACGGGCTCACTCTGGACTCGGGACCGGCCGGAAGCCTGTTGATCCGACGGGGGGAGGCCTACGCGCGCGTGACTCTGCGAGTCACTGTGCGCGACGCGATGTTCGGGCAGGCACTCGCTGGCGCCGAGGTCCTTATCGACGGCGCGAGCGCGGGCACGACCGACATCGCGGGCACCCTCGGCGCGGATGTCGAGATGGGCACCCGCCTCGTGTCGGTCAGGCTGGGCGGCTACGGCGTCCCCGCCGAAAGAGCATTGGAGGCGGTGCCGGGCGACCCGGTAGCGGTCGAGTTTCGCCTCGCCAGGTTGCCCGAGCCGCTCCCCGAGATCATCGTCACTTCGAGCCGGTACCAGCTGCGGTACGCGACGCCGGCCGCACATACGTTCCTCGATCGCGAGCTCACCACGAAGCTGCCGCATCTCGCCGCCGAGGCGGTCCGCGCTGTAGTCCGCCTGCCGGGGACGACCAGCGGCGGCGTATCCACGCGCCATCACGTACGCGGTGGGGCGGAAAACGAACAGCTCTTCCTGCTCGATGGGCTCCGGCTCTACGAGCCCTATCACCTGAAGGATTTTCATTCGATAGCGACGATCGTCGAGCAGGGCGTCATCGCCGGCATCGACTTCTATTCGGCCGGGTACCCGGCGCGCTATGGGGACCGGATGAGCGGCGTTGTCGACATCAGCCTGCGCGAGCCGCCGACGGGGACCTACACCGAGCTCGGCCTGAGCCTGTTCAATACCTCGGCGTTATCAATGGGGCGCTTCGGCGCCGGGAATCGCGGCGACTGGATGGTATCGGCGCGGCGCGGGAACCTCGACCTGATCGCCGATGCGGTGAATCCGGACCTCGGCTCGCCCCTCTACCAGGACTCGCTCGCGCATATCGGCTGGCAGCTCGGCGACAGGACTTATCTCAGCGCCAACCTGCTGTATTCGTACGACAAGATCTCGCTGGCGACGTCGGACAAGCGCGAAGAAGCAGGCGCGAACTACCGCAACGCGATCGCCTGGCTCACGGCCGGAACCGACTGGACGGACAGGC
>JAOUIH010000223.1 GCA_029884165.1 Gammaproteobacteria bacterium
TGCAGCTGCCGGATCGGCCCGGACGACGACCCGCTGGCGGCACTCGACCCGGAATGCCGGGTGCGCGGAGTCCAGCGGCTCCGGGTCGTCGACTCCTCGATCTTCCCGACCATCACCAACGGCAACCTGAACGCGCCGACGATCATGGCCGCCGAGAAGGCGGCCGATATCATCCGTGGGCGGCCGGCACTGTCCGCCGACGTGGACGTGTGGATAGACGAACGCTGGGCAGAGCGCCAGCGCTTGAATCCGCCGCTACGGAGTCTCGGTTACTGATGCGCACCGGCGCCGGCACCCGGGTCGCCAGCAAGCTTTGCTGCGTCATGCTGCCTGCCGGGCTGTCCGCCTGCGGCCCGTCCGCGTGCCCGGCGGAACGGCCACTGCAGGGCGCCCCCTGCGCGGTCGGCTCGTCGACCCGGTTCGATAATCGCTGGGCGGAGCAGGGGCTCATACTCGAGTCCCCGCAACTTCTGACACGGGCACACTCGGACCGGCAAGCATGAACATCGAAACCTCGATATTGTCGGTCGCGATCGTCGTGACCACGCTGACGTCGCTGGTGCTCGTGACGCGCTGGCGGAACGTGGTTTGTACCGGACCGCTGCCGGCTACCCTGTTCACGTTCATCGCGATCCTGTTCACGTCGGGCCTCGACGTCGGGCTGATCATGTTTCCGCTGGTCGATTTCGGGGTATACGCGACCGAGGCCGAGTACGCATTCACGAATCCCCTGGCAGTCGAATTCGGTTTCTGGGGTTTCCTGGTCTGGGGCTTCTACTTCCTGACGACATTCTATTTCTGCATAGTCGAGCCCAGGCTGCGCCTTTTCGACGTCCCGGTAATCCGTACGACGAACAACATCGTCATCATCGGCACCTGTGCGTTCACGGCTTACCTGTTTCTTGTCTACCTGCCGAGTTACATCGAAGGCATCAGCGACGCGCTGCGCTTCGGCCTGGTCGCCATCGTCGTGCTCGCCGCCGCCCTGTCGAGCACGCACCTGCGCTTTATCGCGATCCTCAGCGTATCCAGCACCTGGCTGTTCTTCGCGCTGATCGCCGGGGTCTGGCTCGTCTCGGGGATGGGCTTCGGCGGGCTGGCCGGATCGCTGGTCAATGTCGGCGGCTACTTCGCCAATATTCATCGCTTCGTCCTGCCGCTGACCGACTATCACCAGTTCTACCTGTACTGGTGGTTTGCCTGGAGCATCATGATCGGGCAGTTCGTCGCGCGCTTCGTCGGCGGTTTGAAGGTATGGCAACTGTTGCTGGCGCTGCTCGTCGTGCCGTCGGTCCCTATCGCTTTGTGGTTCTCGGTGCTGTACTTCTATTTCAGCAATGACCTGCAGGTGCCGGGCCTGTGGCGCGCCGCGATGATCGTGGTAGGCGTCCTGTTCGTCATCAACTCGCTCGACTCGCTGATCAGGCTGTACACGCAAAACCTGGATCTCACGGTCGAGCGGCTGGGAGTGAAGTGGTACCTGGCGGCGAACTGGGCGGCTCTGTTCGGGCTGGTGCTGCTGTACCAGTTCACGCCGCTCCGGATCGAGTGGGTCGGCATGGTAGTCGTCGCGATATACGCCGCGGTGTACGCCCTCATATTCCGGCGCCGCCGGGAACTCGGCGAGACCGGGTCCGCATAAGGTCCGCCACCGCCCGCAACGCGACGCCGAAACCCGAATTTCAGTCGGTGTAGAGCGTCTCCAGGGCCTGGTAGGTCGCGACCTTCATCTGGTAGCGGGTTTCCCAGGGTGCGCGCATCAGCTGCGTCATCAGGATCGCGACCAGGTCCTCCTCCGGATCTATCCAGAACTTGGTATCGGCGGCGCCGCCCCAGGAATATTCGCCGGCGGAGGAAATCACCTGGCTCTGCCCGGGGTCGGTGATCACACCGAAGCCGAGCCCGAAAGACTGCCCCGGGTACAGGTGGTAAGCCGGGAATTCGGTCGCACCCTCGTTGCGGACCGCGTCCGTCAGGTGGTTCGTGGTCATGTACTGGATCGTCTTCGGTCCGAGCAGGCGCGCGCCGTTATACGTGCCGCCGCGCCGCAGCATCTCGCAGAAGACCATGTAATCCATCGCCGTCGAGACGAGCCCGCCACCGCCGGAAAACAGGGTAACGCCCTGCGGCGGCCGGCCGTACTCCGGCGGCATCAGCGCGATTGCGTCCGCCTCGGCGTCCCAGTAGTGGTTGCTGGCCAGCCTGTCGAGCTTGTCGTCGGGCACGTTGAAAAACGTGTCCCGCATCCCGAGCGGCTCGAAGATCCTTTCGCGGAAGAACTCGTCGAGCGTCCGGCCGCTGATGCGCTCGACGATCGCACCGAGCACGTCGGTCGCGACGCTGTAGTGGTAGCGTGTGCCCGGCTCGAAACGCAGCGGCAGCGCCGCCAGACGATCCACGAATTCATCGAGGTCGGCGCTTTCGAAGAGCTTCGCTTCCGCGTAAGCGATCTCGACCGGGTGCTCGTCGACGGACCCATAGGTCAGGCCTGCCGTGTGGGTCATGAGCTGCTCGATCGTCATCGGTGCCGCGCTCGGTACGGCTCCGCCCTCGCGGTAGACCATGATGTCGGCGAATTCCGGCAGGTATTTCGAGACCGGGTCGCCCAGCTGGAACCTGCCTTCCTCGTACAGCATCATCATGGCTACCGTCGTGATCGGCTTGGTCATCGAATAGATCCGGAACAGGCTGTCTTTTTCCAGCGACCTGCCATTGTCGAGCCCGTATCTTCCGACGGCCTCGAAGTGCACGACCTGGCCGTGCCGCGCAACCATGGTCACGATTCCCACGTGCCGCCCTTCGGCAACGTTTTGCGCGGTGAACTCCGTGATTTTGCCGAGGCGCTCGGCGGAGAATCCGACGCTCTCCGGTTCGACGATCGGCAAGTCTTCCGCGCGAGCGCCCAGGGAGGCCAGCACCAGTAATGCGATCAGTATCCTGTTCATCGTCATCGGGTTACCCGTAATGCTCGTGTCGGCCGGGGCTCGATCGGAGTCCCGGCGCTTCGTCGCCCGTCCGTCGCCGCTCAGCCGGACTGCCATTTCTCGTCCCGGATCACTGCCTCGCGCTCCTCGCCACCCGCGTCGACGGTCAGCCGGGTGCCGACGGCGGCATGCGTTGACTGCACGATGGCGAACGCGATATTCGTGCTGAAACGCGGTGACCATACCTTGGTCGTGACCAGGCCGATTTGGCCGCCCCGGGTGTCCAGAACCGTCCAGACCGCCCGCATCGGGCCCAGCGGCTTTCCGTCTATCGCGAGGTGAACCAGGCGTTTTTCAGGGCCGTTCTTCGCGATTCGCGCGAGCGCTT
>JAOUIH010000224.1 GCA_029884165.1 Gammaproteobacteria bacterium
AGCGCAGCCTGGGAAAATTCCATCATTGCTTCACCTTGGGAGCCGGGGCCCGCTCCTGAGATTATTCGGGTTTGACCCGGATTTCACCGGGTTCCTGAAAAGGATGATCCAGAGCATCGCGGTCAATGCCGAGAACCCGGCGAAGGCAAGCCATATGCCCTGCCAGTCGAAATTGCCGTCGACTTCGAAGTACCTGTCGATCGCAACGCCGCCGGCAAGACTGCCAAAAAAGGCACCGAAGCCATTGCTCATCATGAAGAACAGCCCTTGTCCGCTCGCGCGCATCCCGGGCGCAACCTGGGTTTCGACGAATAGCGAACCGGAGACGTGAAAGAAGTTGAAGGCGACGCCGTAAACTACGCAAGACAGTATGATCATCCAGAGTCCGCTGCCCGGGTCACCGTAAGCAAACAGCCCGAATCGCAGGGCCCAGGCAATCAGGCTTATCAGCAGGACCGCCTTGATCCCGTAGCGCCGCATGAAAAACGGAATGGCGAGAATGAAGACCATCTCCGAAATCTGCGAAATCGACAGGATGACGGCGGGATGCCGTACGGCGAATGAGTCCCTGAATTCCTCGACCGCCGCGAAATCGTGCAGGAAGGTATCGCCATAGGCACTGGAGAGCTGCAAGGCTGCGCCCAGGAACATCACGAAAAAGAAAAAGATCGCCATGTGGGGAATCTTTAACAACGAGAATCCCCGCAGGCCGAGGTTGTCGACCCACGAACCGCCGACGCTCTTGCCCAGGGGCGGGCAGCCGGGCATCGCGAAACTGAACACCGCGAGTACTACCGATGCCGCCGAGGCGACGAGAAACTGCCCCGACGACGTCTCGAGGTTGCGCAGGCTGATCGTCCACAGCGCAACGACAAAACCGACGGTCCCCCAGACGCGTATGGGCGGATAGTCCCTGACGACATCCAACCCTTCTCCTTTTATTGCGGCATATGAGACCGTCACTGATAAGGGAATGGTCGGCGTGTAAAACACCATGTAAAGGAGCATCACCCAGAACATGAGACCCGGGCTATCGACCTGCGGGATATAGAACAGCGTCAACGCACCAGCCAGGTGAAACAGGCCGTACAGCTTTTCGGCGTTGACCCATCGATCGGCAATGACACCTGCGAGCGCAGGCATGAACAGTGACGCGAGACCGATGGTCGAGAAGATGGCGCCGAACTCGGTCCCGGACCATCCCCGGGTCTGAAACCAGTAGGCGCCAATCGTCAGCAGCCACGAGCCAAAAACGAAATACTGCAAAAACTGCAGGATGATCAGACGATATCTTAGCGTCATGTCGCGGCCCCACAAGGAAGCCGGATTCTATCGTAGCTCCTGGATGCCGTGTGCTAGCATCGACCGCCGTTATGCCACGTATCCTCGATTACACCGGCCGGGATGTAACGCGGACCGTCACGGTCGCATCGATCGTCGGCGGCAAGCACGCCGGGCAGCCTCTCACCCAGGTCACGGCCGCGACGGCGGACGAAGCCGCAGCGGCCGAAGCGGCCGGCATAGAGATGGTCGTCTGCATGTCTGATAGCGTGCCAGCTGTCCGCGAGGGTTCGTCAAGGGTGTTCGTAACCGCCGCGATCGATTTTTCCGGCGCCGTCAGCGACGACGACCTGCTCGGCACCGCCTACAAAGCACTGAACGCGGGGGCGGACGCCGTCATCACCGCGCGTCGACTCAAGGCGGTGCAAAGGATTGCCGACGAAGACATTCCGGTGATGGGGCATCTCGGGTTCGTGCCGAAGAAATCGACGCTCTATGGCGGTGTGCGCGCTGTTGGCAAGACCGCGGACGAGGCAGCTCGCCTGTGGGACCAGTTTCGGCGCCTGGAAGATGCCGGCGCGTTCGCGGTCGAGTGCGAGCTCATACCCGAGCGAGTCATGCGGGAAATCAATAGCCGTACGGGGCTCGTCACCGTCTCCCTCGGGTCCGGCCACCATGCCGACGTCGTCTTTCTTTTCATGTCCGACATCTGCGGGGAAAGTGCCCGGCTGCCTCGCCACGCGAGAGCTTACGGTGACCTGGCCAGCCTGAACGCGAAGGTCCGCGACGCGCGCGTCGCGGCGTTGAAGGCGTATCGCGCGGACGTGCTTGCCGGGAACTACCCGGGCCATGCGGAAATCGCCACCATTGACGATGCCGAGTTCGACGGCTTCGTCGAAGGACTGTAATCCGCAGCCGTTTCGCGGTAAGTAGCCAGATGGGCTGACCCGGCCGGCGTCGATCGTCGGCAAGATTATTGGCGTCTGACCCCGGCTTCCCGATTTCCGACGAGCGACCCGTTCCGGTGGCCAGCCGGCAACGAGCTGGTCCCGCGTTCAGTATCCAGTCATGTTATTGGGGCGCGCGCGCAGCAACTTGAAGTGATGAAACCCCATGTCTACATAGGGCTCGAGCGGGAAATCCACCATGCCGAGACGTTCGCGCTCCTTGATGGGTTGCGAGCACTGAAATTCTCCGCCCCTGAACTTGTTCAGTTTCGAAATGGACGGATAGCAAAGCTTGGAGGGGCAGGTCAGTGCGCAGCCGGCGTTTGCGAACAGAATGATGCGATCCTTCTGCGCTATCTTCTCGAGGAATTCGAAATCCTCATTCAATCGCATCGGCAGGACAACCGAGTCATAGAGATCGAGTGCCGCTTCGATCTTGTCGTGTGTCTTGAGGTTCTTGATGACGCTGCCGTCCAGTGAGTAACGCGGATAGTCCCGGCGAATCCAGCGGGCCAGGTCATCGTTGGTGATGATGATCGAGTTGATGTCCAGTTCATACTGGTCCAGGAGTCTCCGGTTGTTCAGGTACTCGGACCTGTGGACGTAGTGATTGGACATCGGGATGCGTATGCCGATGCCGGCATTGTTCAATTGCGTCACGTCACGATCGGATAACTCGCGGTCACCGAATATTCGACCGCCGTAAAGCGTCGATCTCTGTACGAATCCGAAAATACTCTCGATTTCGCGCAGGGGAATGTTGCCGTACTGATTTCGCAGGAACCCGAATACGGGCACATTCGCACTCTTGCCCCTGGCGGAGATCGTGTAGGTTACAACCGGCGATTCCAGGCCCCTGGCCTCCGAAAAGATTCGGCCATCCGGAATAGGGTCTTTCTTGATCGAGGGTTCGCCGTAGGGGTTCATAACGTGCAACGGGGCTCGTTCAAATGCCTGGCCGGCCCATTTTTTACGCTCACCGGAGGCCTAACAATGGGGGTATGTACGTAGCATCGACGAATCCTGTTCAGAATTAAGGGGACAGTGACCCTAATTCCGCGAATTAGGGTCACTGTCCC
>JAOUIH010000225.1 GCA_029884165.1 Gammaproteobacteria bacterium
CTAAATTGCACAAGCAAAATTTTCGTCGCCTGGTAAGCAATGCAGATTTGGTGGAATCGATCGGTCGAAACAGCGCACTCGGCCGCGGTCGGCCTGCCGAACTCTTTCGATTTCGTCGCGAGGTTCTCGGCGAAAAACTTACCGTGGGTTTGTCCCGGCCGATGCTTCGAGGTAGCCCGAGCAGCGGTGACTAATGAACCGCGTTCGGAGTCTTTTGGCGAGCCTATGACGCTGTTCTGGCGACTGCCAGGTCCTGCATAGCGGGCCCAAATTCTGCGAGTCTCGCCGGTGCCATCGCGCAGTTTCGCTACGGGTGAGTCACAGGCCATAGGTGGAATCCATAAGTGCGAAACTCGCGAAATTACTCTACAAACAGGGGACAGGAGATGGTGTTTGAACACAATCACGAACAGCGGCCCCACGGAGCGCTTCGCGACGGAGCTTTCTGAAGTCCACCCGAATTTTCGTGCCAGTGCCAGGAGCCTCATGCGCTTCCTGGCACTGCGCGACTCGGGTTCGTACGCATCTGACGAATGCGCCGCTGGCGTCGACATAGCCGCCCACCGTGCAGCGATCCTGGGCAAGAGCCCGAGAGGCCGCGACGCATGCATCATGGTGACCCTGCCGGCTGAAGCAGGCACCAACCCGACACTGGTCGAGGAAATGCTCAAGGCGGGCATGAACGTCGCCCGCATCAACTGCGCACACGACGATGCCGACACCTGGCACGACATGATCACCAACGTGCGGCAGGCCGCGACGAAATCCGCAACTGAGTGCCGCATTTTCATGGACCTTGCCGGACCGAAGCTGCACACCGGCGAACTGGCGCCAGGTCCTCGCGTCATACACATCCGGCCGAAACGCGACCCGCTTGGGCGCATAATTGCACCACGCCGCGTGCGCCTGATTCCCGATGACGCCGTCCAGCGTGGCAGCAAGTCGGCCGTCCTCTCGGTGCCGGCCGAGTGCATAGATTACGCACAGGTCGGCGACGAATTTCGTCTCAAGGACACGCGTGGCAAAAAGCGGGTACTGCATGTCGCCGACAAGGACGATCGCGGGCTGGTGCTGGAATCGTGGAAGGGCGCTTACATTGCAACCGGCACCAAGCTGCGGCTGGTACGACAGGAAACCGGCGAGAAGCTGGCCTACCGTGTCGGCGAATTGCCGAGCGTCGAGCTGCCGCTACTGCTGCGCGTCGGCGACAAGCTGGTCCTGGATGCCGAAAATATCCCGGGAGCGCCTGCGCGGGAGGATGCCGACGGTAATGTCGTCGAAGCCGCGCATATCGCCTGCCAGCAACCCGAGGTGTTCGAATTCCTGTCACCCGGCGACCCCGTTTCGCTCAACGACGGCAAGATTTGTGGCGTCATCCGCGAGGTATCAGCGGACAAGGTGCTCGTCGAAATCACCGAGGCAAAGCCAACCGGCAGCCGCCTGCGTGGTCATCGCGGCATCAATTTCCCGAAGAGCGATATTCGGTTGCCCGGCCTGACGGCCAATGACCGCAGCAACCTGCCGTTTGTCGCAGCGCATGCCGACGCGGTGAACCTGTCCTTCGTACGCAAGCCCTCCGACGTCGCCCTGCTACAGGCCGAACTGGAACATTACCCCGACAGCAGGCTCGGCACGGTCATCAAGATCGAGACCATGAAGGCTTACGGGAACCTGCCGCAACTGATGCTGGCCGCGATGCGCAAGTACCCGGCCGCCATCATGATCGCCAGGGGTGACCTTGCGGTCGAATGCGGCTGGGAGCGTCTTGCCGAACTGCAGGAAGATATCCTCAGTTTTTGCAGGGCGGCGGGCCTGCCCGTGATCTGGGCAACCCAGGTGCTGGAGCATGAAGCGCGCAAGGGACTGCCCTCGCGTGCGGAAATCACCGATGCGGCCGCCTCGCAACGCGCGGACTGCGTGATGCTTAATAAGGGGCCGCATATCCTCGCGGCAATCCGCATGCTGGACAGCATCCTGCGCCGCATGCAGTCGCGGCAGTCAAAGCTGCTTTGCGCACAACAATCCGGGAAAATGTGAACTGCACGCCATGACATGTGTAATTGCAGCATGGTCGTACTCGTCGTCAGCACGATAGGTTTCAAAATAATCGTTGAGCCTGTTTACCCGCGCCGGCATTTCTCCAACAGCCTGCAAACCAACGGATACGCCGTAATTGGTGAAAGCAAATCGAGTCTGCGGCAGGAAGGGCTCACGGCAAAAATATCCATCCTCTTGCCACATGCGGTCCAGCATTGCGAGGCAACGCCTTTTTTGAACGATTGCCCAGACTTCGTTTGGGAAAAAGTGACATAGCCACAACATCATGCCGAGCCCCAGATCCTGTGTAATTTGCAGCCTGGGATGATAGCTGTCGATGAGCGATCGCATATCCTGAATCTCCGCTGACAAGGCTTGCTCATCGAGCATCCGGTAGGAAACGTAGCCGTCAAACGCATCGAGCGCGCCAAAACCGGTTCCGTCATAGGGGCCGCTGAGATCTTCCTGCATCTTCCAGATAATGCCGCGCCCGGGCACCAGGAATGGCGCATGAATCTGGCGGACCAGATCGACACCTTTCTGTCGATATGTGTCTGAGTGACGCCCAAGTATGGCGAGCGCATACAGCCACATCGCAAGATAATGAAAATACTGTCCGTCCCTGTCCGGCGCTTCACCGATACGAATACCACGCGGTCGCCCGAGCACGCGGTCAACCTCCGATACCAGCCACTCAGCCTCATTCAGAAACGCAGGGTCGCGAAGTTTTTCGTACAGTGACACGAGAAGCACGACGCCGAAAGCATCTGTCCACAGGTAACGCAGGCCATTCGGCCAGATGTGATTGGCACGCATCCATGCAAGCTTTCGCTGAATATAAGGAACGGACTTGTCCATTGCGGCTGCCACCGTGCTCATACGCCAAACGGATACGTATCCGGAAGCCCTTCGATTTCCGCCGTATCGAATGGTTGGACGGCGTGCGTGGAGTCAACCCACACATACTCATCGAATTGTTTCGGCAGCACAGCGTGAAAATAGTGGCTCGCGAGTTCCGATTCCGGGCGGTAGATGACGCCGATGGCGCGTTCGAGTCGCGGTTTGGACAAGCCCGACAGCAGCGACTCCGACCTGGCAGCACGCAAACCGAGCGTGAACCCGTCGAGACCAACCCTGTGGCAAAGCCCCTCATAGCTGTCGGGATGTGACGGCCGGACAGTCTTGATCTCCATCGGTCCATCCCAGTCCGACGCCGCTGCAACCGTGCCATTGTCGGTGCCGAACCCGATTGAATAGGCGCGC
>JAOUIH010000227.1 GCA_029884165.1 Gammaproteobacteria bacterium
GCAGACCGAGACCGGGGGCATTCTCATCAGCCCGCTGCCCGGCGCAACGGACCTGAAGCCCGGCTCGGCGACGCGGCCGCTGTTCGGTATCCAGGCGGCCATCGTAGACGGCGACGGGCGAGTCCTGGAGGGCGAGGCCGAAGGCAACCTGGTCATAACCGATAGCTGGCCCGGCCAGATGCGAACTGTGTACGGGGACCACCAGCGCTTCGTCGAGACCTATTTTTCGACCTTCAAGGGTTGCTACACGACAGGCGATGGTGCGCGCCGGGATGCCGACGGCGATTACTGGATTACGGGCCGCGTCGACGACGTATTGAACGTGTCCGGTCACCGCATGGGAACCGCCGAAGTCGAGAGTGCGCTGGTCGCGCACGACAGCGTCGCGGAAGCCGCGGTTGTCGGTTGCCCGCATGACATCAAGGGGCAGGGTATCTATGCCTACGTTACGCTGATGGAGGGCGTCGAGCCCTCCGAGGCGCTGCGCAAGGAACTCGCCCAGTGGGTGCGCAAGGAAATCGGGCCAATCGCGACGCCGGATTTCATACAGTGGGCCCCCGGCTTGCCCAAGACCCGGTCGGGCAAGATCATGCGGCGCATCCTGCGCAAGATTGCGGCGAATGACTACAAGGCCCTCGGCGACACGTCGACGCTGGCCGACCCGGCAGTCGTCGAGGACCTGGTCGATAACCGGATGAATCGCTGACACCACCGGCCTGCCGGGCCGGCGGCTTACAGCTCGATCATTTCCTCCGCCGGGCGGTCCAGTCGCTGTGTGTCGCCGAACGACACCGGTTCCGGATCCCGCTTCGCGGCGCGCTTGCGCGAGGGCTTGTCGTTGACCACGTGTTCGAGGCGCTTGCATTCGGCAATGTGCTTTTCGTATGCGCGAACGAAGTCTTCGCCCAGCTGCTGCGGGAACGGACCGTTGCCCTGCTGGATGAGTATCGGGTAGAGATCGCTGTACATCTGCCAGTACTTGAACTGGTTGAGGGATTTCAGGATCGCCAGGCGTCCGATGGACCGGTCGAAGGATTGCCTGAGTTCGTCCGGTTCCAGCCGGTCGAGGAAATCGCCGATGGCCGCCGCCATTGCGCCGACGACGGCGTCATGGTGGAAACGCAGGTCGCGGCAGACCTCTTTTACCGCATCGAGCGGCGCGAGGTATTCGCCTTCCTTCCCGACCAGGAGTTGCATCAGCGAATCCTCGATGCTCGCGGACAGCTTCAGCGGGTTGTTCCGGCGCGGCAGCACCGTGGTCTGGTCGAGCCGGAACATGCTCTTCACATTGGTCCGGCAAACGAGCAGGTCCGTGATACCCGATACCAGCTCGCGCATCACGCGCCCCATGTTGATCATGGCCTCGCGCTGATCGACCGTCGAATGGACGTCGCGGGGATCGACGCCGAGTCCTTCGAGAAATGCCTCGAACAGGGTGCCCTCGGCAGGCAGGGCCTCGCCGACGCCGGTTTCGTCCGTGTCGAGTATCGGCTCCGGCTGGCGACTTTTCCGTTTACCAGGGCGACTGGAGGCTCGGGGTTTTTCGCCGAAGATCGCCGCCTGGAAAGCATCGTCGCCAGTGAGTTCCTCCTCGTCGAGCAACATGACGCCGGATTTCTGCACCTGCTCGGGAATCCGCTGTTCCATTTCCGGCGGCAGCGCGGTCTCGGGGGGCAGCTCCGGCACGTCCAGGTCCTCACCCCCGTCGATCTTGACGAGAAACTCCCAGTCGCCCATGCGCAGGCGATCGCCATCGAAGAGCCGCCGCGTTTTACCTTTGCCGAGCGGTTCGGCGTCGTCGTTCACGTAAATGCCGTTGGTGCTGACGTCCACGAGATAGTACGCGCCGCTGCGGCAGTCGATCGTGGCATGCCGCCCGGAGATGTAGCGATCCGGGTCGGGCAGGATCCAGTCGTTCTGCAGGGAACGCCCTATCGTGCCGCCCGTTTCGCTGAAATCGCGGACGTAGTCGTCCCCGAGAATATCTTTCTGTTCGCTCGTGACTTCGATTACCAGTCCCATGGGTCACTCCCAAGCGCTGCGACGCCGCCTGGATTGCAGATGCACGCCCGGCTTTGAGCATGTTGCCCGGCCGGACGAATTGCCGCCGCCACGTAGTTCACATAATCGGTCTTTGGTTTCGGCCAGCAACTCCAAATATGGAAAAGATCGACCATATTTGACGGGGCCTGGCCGGGTGACCGCAATATTTTCGGGCGGGGTTTTCGGTTACACTGGGCGCCCCGCGGCCAGGATTGCGCCGCCCTCCGAGACCCCAGTCCCGCCCATGGCCAGCAAAGCGCTGTACAAGATCGTGTTCATGAACCAGGGCCAGATCTACGAGATCTATGCCCGCAGCGTCGGGCACGGCTCGCTGTTCGGTTTCGTCGAGATCGAGGAACTGGTTTTCGGCAAGCGTTCGACCGTGGTCGTCGACCCGTCGGAGGAGCGGATCAAGAGCGAGTTCGAAGGTGTCAAGCGAACCTACCTGCCGATGCACTCGATCATCCGTATCGACGAGGTCGACAAGGAGGGGATCAGCAAGATCTCGAAGTTCGAGGGCAGCAACGTGACCCAGTTTCCCGTCCCTGTCTACACGCCGGGCGGGAGCAAGGACTCCTGAGCAATACCTGCCGGCCGCTGCCAGCCGGCCCGCAAGACAGGGCAGGATAGCCCTTTCCCGACATCCTGTTAGAATTCGGCCCCTGCCAACCTGCTGACCACGGGACTCCGAGAGCTTGTCCAGACCCGCGACTGATCCACCGGCTGCCACGTCGCAAAGACTGCTGATCATGCCGGGTCAGTCCGCCTTGTCGGACTTCCGCCTGAGCAAGCTGATCGAATCGCTGCGGGCCATCGAGCCCGGTATCACCGAACTGGCTGCGCGTTTCATCTATTTCGGGGAGCTTCGCGACGCCCTGGCGACGGCGGAGGAGTCCCGGCTCCGGTCGCTGCTGCTGTCCGACGAGCCGCCGGCGAGTTTTCCGGGCGGGGCCCGCACGCTGATCGTCGTGCCGCGTCCCGGTACGATTTCGCCATGGTCGAGCAAGGCAACAGATATCGCTCTGGCCTGCGGATTCGGCGGCGTGCGGCGTATCGAGCGCGGCATCGAATACGCGCTCTGGTCTGCATCGGCCCTGCCGGCTGCTCGCCTGGCCGAACTCGGCTCGTCACTGGTCGATCGCATGACCGAGGCGCTGCTCCTGGATGCCGCAGAGGCGGTCCGACTGTTCGAAGCGCACACGCCCTCGCCCCTGTCGATCGTGCCGCTCACAGAGCAGGGCGCGGCGGCTCTCGT
>JAOUIH010000226.1 GCA_029884165.1 Gammaproteobacteria bacterium
ATGGGCTCGCACCCGACCCGGGCGTCCGGCGCTGGCAAGAGCGGCTGAACGGCGCCTGGAGCCGGGTTGCCGGGGGCTGCAGCATGACTCGCGATATTCCGGCGCTGATCAGTGCGGCCGGCTTCGAGATCGAAGACGACCAGCGCCGCTACATAGCCGGGCCGCGGATCCTTTCATACACCTTCTGGGGTAGCGCCCGGCCGGCCTGATCCGGGTCGAGCCGACGGCGCAATCAGGGGTCCGGCACCTGAACCCTTCCCCGGAGGTTCGCTCTAACCAATCGGGCTTTGTACTATCAGCACGCATGAACTCGAGTAACACTTTCAGGACAGTCGCAGCGATCGGCCTGCTGGCAACCGCATCTGTCGTGGCGGCCCAGGAAACCGACCCGGAGCCCAAGGCGGCACCCGGCGACGAGATTGCCTGCACGATGCAATACGACCCCGTTTGCGGAGCCGACGGTAACACCTACAGCAACGACTGCGTCGCGGGAGCGGCGGGCGTCGATGTGCTGTTCTACGGCGAATGCCCGGCGGAAGAGGCCGCAGGGGAAGCGGTGGCATGCCCGGAGATTTTTCAACCGGTCTGCGGGGTCGACGGCAACACTTACCCGAACGAATGCACCGCGAACGCCGAAGGTGTCGAGATCGAATCGCAGGGCGTCTGCAGGGACGAGACTCTGACCTGTGGCGACGAATTCGAGCCGGTCTGCGGCGCAGACGGCAAGACCTATGGCAACGCCTGCAGGGCCACCAAGGCCGGGGTCGACGTCGCCAGCCTGAACGCCTGTCCCGGCGACAGCGGTTGTCCCGACGTGTTCGAGCCGGTATGCGGGATGAACGCCCGCACCTACAGGAATCGCTGCGAAGCGGAACTCGATCGCGTACCCGTGCAGCGGCGCGGCGCCTGCGACGTCAACAATTGTCCCGAAATCTACGTACCGGTTTGCGGTCCCGACCGGCGGACCTACCAGAACGGCTGCGTCGCCGAGGGTGCCGGAATTACGACCTACACCGAGGGCGCCTGCGATGCGCGGCCCTGCCCGCGCCTCTATATCCCGGTTTGCGGCGTCGACGACCTGACCTACGGCAATGCCTGCCAGGCGGAGCGGGCCGGCGTGCGGATACAGTATGCCGGCCTGTGCCAGACCCAGGGCCGCAACTGCCCGAACGACTACCAGCCGGTCTGCGGGCTCGACGGCAACACCTACGACAACAAGTGCCTGCTCGATAATGCCGGCGTGCCGCTCGCCTACGCCGGCGTCTGCCTCGGGCAGTAAGCGCTAGTCCCAGGCCGGCAGCAGGCGGCCGTCGCCGGACCTGCGGTACGGCAGCCACGCCAGCGCCAGCAGCGATACGTGCAGGTCGGTGGATTTTGGCCGAATGACGATCTCCTCGAGTTCCTCGGCCTGCGCATCGAACGCAAGGTCGAGCGATTCGATCTCCCGTTCGAGCTCCGCATTGAGCGCTTCGATCTCCTCGGTAACCCTGTCCGCGGTCTCTTTCGCACGCGTGACGTCCCCGCTCTTCTTTTGCGCAGCCCCTGCGCGGCGTACCGCGGTGCCGATGCGATTCGCGGTAGTCGCCGAGATCCGCTTGCGGCCCAGCACGGCCCCCAGGATGGCCGTGCCGAAGGACATCGCGGAGTCGATCTTGCGATGGGTCGCCTGTTCCTGCTCGCGCTCGATGGACTGCTGCGCACGCAACAGGCGGTTTTCCAGCGCCGTCGCCCTGGTCGCATAGCGCTTGCGCAGGCGGGCCACGGCCTGGTCGCGCTCCTCGCTCGCTCGCTGCTGCAGGCGCGCCCGGAATTCGCCCTCCGACTCGCCGGGTTCGGAACTCATCCGGTACTTGCGGCTCTGGAACAGCGTGACCGTCTCGTTGTCGCGCAACCACCGGCGCAGCTCGCGCTCCCACGCCGCATAACTGCCTGCCTCCAGGAGCGGCGTCGGGCATGCCGCGAACTGCGCGCCTTCCATGCCGGATTCGCAGAGCCGATCCGCCGCTATCGGCAGCTTCTCCGATTCGTCCCAGTCGATCGGGACCGGGGCGTCCCGCGCCTCGACGGTGTAGACCGAGCCTCGCTGTTCGTCGATCCGTCTGCGCGTGTCACGAAAGCCGATACCGGCGGCCGCGAGCAGGCGCGGATAGTAGACATCGACGATGCCGGACGACGGCAGGAACACCTGCCGGATCGCGGGCGGCACGACCGGTGCCTGGCCGGCGACATCCGGCGACGGCGAGCCCTGCCCGGGCGGCGTGTCCGGCCGCCGCTCGTCCATCAGGGCCCGGATCTGGTCGCGCGTCAGCGGCCCGGCGAGATAGGACATGACGAACCGGGTCTGGAAGATCACCGGCTCGTCCTCGTGCACGTTGTGCAAAAGGAAGCGCCGTTTGCCGAGCCCCGCAATACGCCGCTCCGTCGCGGCCCTGTCGAAATCGCCCTGGTTGGCGCCCTCCAGGCCATCCATGATCCGGGCCTTGTCGCGCTCCGTCTGCAGGCGGCCGATGAACCAGGTACCGGCATTCGACAGGCCCTTGTAGTCCAGGTCCACCGGGTTCTGCGTTGCCAGCACCAGGCCGAGCCCATACGCCCTGGCCTGCTTCAGGAGCGTGAGCAGGAGCTGCTTGCTGGGCGGGTTTGCCGTAGGCGGCATGAAGCCGAAGATTTCGTCCATGTAGAGAATGGCGCGCAGGCTGCCCGTGCCCTGCTGTGCGCGCATCCACGCGATGATCTCGTTGAGCAGCATCGTGACGAAGAACATGCGCTCTGCGTCGCCGAGGTGCGCGATGGAAACGACCGACACACGCGGCTTGCCGGCCTGCGTGTAGAACAGGTTCTGCGCGGACAGCGCATCGCCCTCGAGCCAGGCGTCGAAACCGGGGGCCGCCAGCAGGTTGTTGACCCGCATCGCCAGCCCGAGAAGAAGGACTCGAGATCGAGTACGCCTATGCGCTCGATGGGCGGCTTCTGGATCGCGGCAATCAGGCCCGCAATGTCCAGGTCGCGCCGCTCGCGCCATGCGTGGTCCAGTAGCTGCGAGATCAGTATGTGCTCGCGGCTCGCCAGCGGATCCGCGTCGATGCCGAGCAGCGACAGGATGCCGGTTGCCGTGGCAAGGATACGCTCGCGGTACAGGTCGCCGTCGCCCAGCACCGCGGCACCGGGCGCGGCGAAGGACTTCAGTGCCGACAGGGGCAGCCCGGCCGTGCTGCCCGGCGTATAGATGGCGAGGTCTGCGCTGGCGCGGAACCTGGCGATTCGTGCGCCGTCCTGGCCCCATTCGCCGAGCCCTTTT
>JAOUIH010000018.1 GCA_029884165.1 Gammaproteobacteria bacterium
AGGATGTCTCGCCCGCGGTTCAAGCACGTAAGTGCTTGAACCGTCGGGAGCGAGTCCGGACATGCGCCGGACTCGCGACGTTGAAAAAGGTCTGGACGACCTTTTTCAACAGCCTGCTGAATCCGCGGTCGTGCGGGAGCCTGCCTACTCGGTCTCAGGCGGCGCGGTGCCCTTCGTGCGTCCGCCCATCAGGTAGCGCACGCCGATGCCGAGGAACCAGGAGTCCTCGTCGTAAGGAGCGGCGCCCAGGCTCAGCACGGTCGGGAGCGTAGCAGGCGCCACGCCAGCCAGCGCCCAGTCCTCGGTCGCGAACTGCTGGTAACGCAGGTTCATGTTGAACTCGAGCCGGTCGGAATAGCGCCAGTCCAGCCTGAGCCGCAGGTAGTCGAGGTCGGATTCGAGAGCCGGGAAGGCGCTGGGTCCGTTTGCCATCGTTGCCAGCCCGATCTCCGTCTCGCCGTCGCTCATCGTGTAGTCGAGGCGCAGATCGATCTTCTCGGCGATGTTGTTGATGCGCAAACCCACCGCCGTGGTCACGAACTGGTCATTGATTGCCGCGGTCCAGTCCGGCGTCGCGAACTGCTCGCTGCCGGCCTGGTTCGACTCGATGTCCTCCCAGCCGACGTTCAGATACAGCATCGAGTTCTCGGTGACCGTCCAGCCGAGGTCCGCGGCGAGCCGCAGGTCCGTGCCGTCGGTAAGGCCGAGCAGGGACTGAGTGTAGCTGTCGTCCGCGTACAGGCTCGTGAAGGTAAGCCCGACGGGAGTCTCGGGCAACGATGCTGCAACCGTCAGTTCGCCGAACCAGCGATAGCGGTAGGCGAGGTTGTACTTGCGCATCAGCGGGTTCTGGTCGAGGCTGCCCGCGTAAGCCTCGTCATAGCGATCGATGTCCCGCCGCGACGCACCGCCCCTGGCGGTGATCTCGACCAGGCCGCTCGGCTTCCAGCGCAGCCGGCCCCAGCCCGTATCCTCCGTCTGTTCGGCGACTTCCTGGAAGTCGCGGTCGATGGTCCGGTACTCGTAGCCGGCAGACAGCCGCAGGTCGTCGAAGAGGTCGTAATCGCCCGACAGCTTGATCGCCGTCCGCTCGAAGCTGTACGGCCTGTTCGTTGCCGTTTCGGTGCTGATAAAGGTGTCCGTGATGACCCGCGTCCAGGTCTCCTGCGGCGCGCCGTTGTCGCGCTCGTCGAAGCGATAGCTGAATCGCACCCGCGCCTTGTCGAAGGGCCGTGACGTCAGGGACAGAGCGAAGTTCGTCGTATCCACCTCGGCGCCGAGGTTCGCCAGCGGCAAGGGGCCCGGATCGAGATTGGCGTTCGACGTGTAGTCGAGGAACGCGCCGTCCTGCTCGATCTTGCCGGTCGCCGCGCTGTAACTCAGCACCGTGTCGTAGGCCGCGAAGCGATAGTTGCCGGATACCGATACCTGTTGGAAGCTGCTGGTCGGCGGGCGCGACAGCAGCGCCGTCTCGGCGCCGGCGGCGGTCGTGAACGGGCTTTCCCACTGCAGGTAGTTGCCGGCGCTGTCGAAATCGGACAGGTGATAGTCCAGCGACACGTAGCCCCGGTCGAAGGCATAGCCGACGCCCAGGTCCATCAGGTCCGTCGTGTAATCGAAGCGGCCGGGCATGAGGCTCGACTGCGTGAAATAGCTGCCGCCGAAGATGCGGTTGCCGTCCTGCTGCTGCTGCCGGTAATTCGCCGATACGACGAAATTGGTGGTCGGCAGGTAACGCGCGCCGATTTCGTAGATGCGCCGCTCGCTCTCGATGTTGGTCGGCACCAGGCTCGCGTCGAGCGCTGTGAAGCCGGCGGTCGACGGCGCGCGGACCCAGCCGTCGGGCAGTGCCAGCGCGTACTTGCCGAGCCCGACGAAGACCGACTCGGTCGTGTCGAAACGGTGCCGCGGCAATTGCCGGTAGGAGAGACTGTAGTCGTACTTGCCCTGCTGGCCGCCGCTCAATTCGAAGCTGCGGGAGTCGAGGCCGAGGTCCTCGGCCTGCCACCGGACCTGCTGCTTGTCACCGGTGTAAGAGCCGTTGCCGTCGACGTTCGCGTAGACGCCCGATTCGTCGTAGCCGGTCGCGTCACCGAAGTAGGCGGAATCGTCGCTGACCGAGGTCGCACCCACGGTGACGTCGCTGCGCTGCCCGGTCTCGAAGGGACAGTACTCGCAGACCCATTCGCTCGTGTCGACCTGCTGGGCACCGGCCGCGCCGGCCGCCAGGCCGGCAGCCACCGCGACCAGAGAACCCATCCCTTGCTTTGACACCCTGTACGCTTTCATTTTGCGATCCTGTCTTACGCGCGTCGGCGGCAATCCCTCCGTCAACGCATCAGTTTCGAACCGGACGGGTGGTTGGACCCGTGCACCTGCTCGTGGCAGTTGAGGCAGCTCTGGCCGAGCAGGTACTGCGACGGCATGCTGGCGCCCGCCAGGCCGTCAGCTTCTTGCGCGATGCTCGGGTGGCCGTCCTGCGAATGGCAGCTCTGGCACAGGAGCGGTGCCCGGGCCGTCAGCATGCCGGGGTGATTCGAGCCGTGCGGCGAGTGGCACAGGCCGCAGTCCTCGCTGGCCGGCGCGTGCTCCCAGAGATAGGGGCCGCGCTTCTCGGCGTGGCACTCGTAGCAGGTGTCGTTCAGCGTCTGCCGCGCGAACGTCGTGTCCGGGCTGTCGCCGTGCGGGGCATGACAGCCGTCGCAGGCCATCTTGCCCTCGAAGAACGGGTGCGAAAACGCCTTCAGCGTTTCGCTGCGCTGGAGCTGGTGGCAGTCGAAGCAAACGTCGGGCTGCGTCCCGGTCTGCAGGACCGGGTCCAGCGTCGCGTGGCTCGTATGGCAGTCGGCGCAGGCGACCTCGTCGTTGTCGTGCGGGCCGCCGTGCCAGCCGAAGCCGACGCTGCCGTCATGGCATTCGAGACACATGCCGTTCTGCACGCCGACGGCGTCCGGCATGTCGGAGCCGAAGCGTATGACCGGTGGACGTTCCTGGCCGCGGCGCACGCGCGCCGCGTGCGCGTCGCCGCCACCGTGGCAGGCCTCGCACTGCAGCTGGCCGTGGCCGAAGGGGCTGCGCGGGTCGGTCGGCACGCCGTGGGGCGTGCGGAATACCGCCAGGCTCACCGCGTCGTCGTGGCAGGCGATGCAGGTGTCTGCGCCCTTGCGGCTGTAGGCCTTGTTGGCGTCGTCCGCGGCCGACTGGGCGCTGGCAATGCCCGCAAGGAGCATGCCAGCCAGTCCCAGGACCGCGGCGCGTAGGAATTTCTGCGAGTCCATCCGAGTCACCATTCCCGTATCACTGTGGACCGGCTCCGGGGTCGGCCGGGTCGGGGGCCTTCTTGCGAAGGCCCCCTATTCTTACCTAGTTGAACTGGAAGGTGTCGATCTTGTGCACGACCTTGACGTCGGCGGTACGGCCCTGGCCGTGGCAGACCACGCAGGTCTCGACGCCGGACGATACGAGGCTGCCGTCGGCCGCCTTGGTCGCGTTGAAGTCGCCGCCGTTCTGCGTCATGTGCTGCGCCGCGAGATCGCTGACGTGGCAGGCCGAGCAGACCGCCGTGTTCGGCGATATCACGCGGTCGTCGGTCAGTATGGTGCGATCGTTCGCGTCGACCGTCGTACCGAAGCGTTCGCCCGGCTCGAGCGGGTAGTAGCCACCCGGCACATGGCAGCCTTCGCAGTTGTTCAGGCGGCCCGGGTAGACATAGTCGTACACGTCGGCACCGCTGAAGCCGCAGACCACGTACGGGACGCCGATCGTGCCGGACGCGTGCATGCCGTGAATCATGCGCTTGAAGTCGATCGACGTGTCGTCCGACGTGCCGGTGTCATTGAGACATGCCGCACTGCTGCGCCGGTTGACGTCCGTCATCATCGGGTTGTGGCAGGTGACGCAGACCTCGGGCTCGTCCGTGCGATTCGAGCCGTGCATCGACAGCTTGTTGTGGCAGTCGTCGCACTTCACGATGTTGATTGCCAAGATGCGATCCTTGCCCGTTACGTCCGTGATGCCCGCATACTCAATTGCGCTCTTGACCGGTGCCTCGCTGTCAAAGGTACCGTCGCCATCGGGGTCGATCGCCGGGTGCCCTTCTATCGACACGGAAAGCGAACCGGTGGCCGTGGCCGGAACCGCAACTGTCGACACCAGCGTGAAAGTCTGGTTGTCGGCCGTCGTGGCCGTGCTGCCGCAGGCTGGTAATGCGTTCATCTGCACGGGAAGCGCCGGCAACACGCCGCTGCCGATGTTCGCATAATCCGTCGTGCTCCAGGCGATGTTGACGCTCAGCCGGCTTTCGCGGGTCGCGCACTGCAGGAATGCCGGATCAGTTGCCAGGTTATACGGCGTATTGGCGTTCTGCGGGTTAACGACCTGGTAGTCGACCTCGGGGAACTGGCCCTGCGCCGTATTGCGCACAGCGATGATCCTGTATTCGAAGTTCTTGGACAGCGTTACCTCCAGGATCTCGTGCGCGACCGGGACCTGGACCAGCCTGCCATTCGGGCCTTCGACCGTGCCGTTCGGACCGTGGCAGTCAACGCACTGCGTGTCGTCGTTGAACTGGAAACCGCCCGGGTGTACGCCATCTTCAATCGCAAAATTGTTGTTCGGGTTGTTCGGGTCGTCCCAGTGGCAGGTGCCGCAGGCACGCCGGTTCGGGACCAGCCGCCAGTTGCTGGCCTGCGGCGTGTCCGCATCGCTTTCGTCGTGGCAGGTCTGGCAGTTACGTACATCCTGCGGCCATACGACGTCGGCCCAGTTGTGCGTGCCGACAAAGTAGTCGTCGCGGCCGGAATGGATGTTGTGCACCAGCACCTTCAGGTCGACCGTATTGCCGGTCCCGGGGTCGATGGAGCCGGGGTTGTGGCAGGTGACGCAATACTCGACGTCGAAGCGGGCGTCGCCATGTTCTTCGAGGTTGTCGTGACAGGCGTTGCAGGTGTCGCTGTCGACAATCAGACGCGTGAACGTCGGCGCCGCGCCGGGGTAGCCCACGGCGGGCACGAAATCGGTCGGCGCATTATTGGCCGGGATGTTGCCGGACGTCGAGAGAGGCGATGAGCTCGTACGGATTTCGACGCCGACCCGGTGTGTCTTGTTCGAATCGAACGTGGGTCCGGCCGGATAATCGGGCAGGGCGTTCGCGAACGTGTAGGTGTACGTGCCGTCGCCGTTATCCGTATAGTCGCCTGCGGTGGCTGTCTCGGTCGTAGCCTGGGCATTCGCGACACCGCCCCTGTCGCGCTTGATATACGGCGCCCATTCGCTGGATGCGCCGCCCGTTCCCGGACTCAGCTGGGCGAGAGTGAAGCGGATGTTGGCCGCCGGCATGCCCTTCAGGCCCTGCTCGAGGTCGTTGGTCAGGCCGACGACGATCGTCAGCTCGTTGGCAGCGCTCAGATCCGCGCTCAGGATCTCGACGTTGATCTGCTCCGCCGACGTCACCGGCACGGCGCCGCTCGGTCCTGGCGGTCCCGGGATGCCGGGGTCGCCCGGAGGACCCTGGTCGCCCTGCGGTCCCTGCGTGCCGTCGTCGCCCTCGCATCCCGCCAGCGTGAGCCCCATCAGCAGCACGCTCAGCAGGCCGAGCCATCCAGTGTGTAGTCCTTGCCTGGCCATTTCACTCACCTCAACATAAAACAGGCGGAGCGATTATCGCTCCGCCTTATTATTGTTCGCAGGAATCAAGGGCCTCACTACGGCCCGGAACTACGCCGGTCGTAGCTCCGCAGTGGTTCCAATTTCCGGACCTGGCCATTGCTATTGTTACCCTTTTCCCCAGTTACGGACTCTACCCAGCTGAATAGGCTGGCTATATTCGTAGTACTACTTACCCTAGTTTCGTGTCTTCGCCATTACAAATCCAGTACAAAAATAGGTATCCTTCACTCGCCGTAAAAGTTCGGCCAGGAGGAGCAGTAATGAATGTTATCCAGGGAGCGCGGCGCACGGCTGTTGCGGTCGCAATGAGTTTGGGTTGGCTGGTGTCGCCGCTCGCGCAGGCGGACGTCAGTGACATCGTCAAGGAATGTGACAGCTGCCACGGCGCCGACGGCGTCAGCACGGAAAGCAAGATTCCGACGATTGCCGGTTTCTCGGAGTTCGTCTTCGAGGAGTACATGTACCAGTACCAGGACGAAGCGCGTCCATGCCGCGAGGTGGAGTACCCCAGCGGCGACGAGAAGGGCACGAAAACGACGATGTGCGAGGAGGCTGCGGAACTCAGCGAAGAGCAGATCAGCGAGTTGACCGGCTATTACGCCGGCAAGAGCTTCAAGGCGGCGACCCAGGAATTCGACGCGGCACTGGCCGCCGAGGGTGCGAGCATCCACAAGCGCGACTGCGAGAAGTGCCACACCGACGGTGGCAGCTACGCTGGCGACGACGCGGGCCTGCTGGCAGGCCAGTGGATGGGCTACCTGCAACAGGTGTTCGCCGATTATGCCGCGGGCGAGCGCAGCATGATGGAAGACAAGATGAAGGAAAAAGTCGACGCGCTCGACGAAGCGTCCACGAAAGCGCTGATCCACTACTACGCGAGTCAGCAGTAAGCAATCCTGAAAGCACTCCTGTATGGGCGCGGCCGGACACGGTCGCGCCCGCCGGGGAAGGATCTGACCATGCCAAGTGACGACACGAAAACGGCCTCGACGGAGAGCTTCTGGAAAAGGCTCTGGAAGATCCCCTCGAAGTGGTACTTTCTTTACATTCCGGCCGGCGGCTACCTGGTCTTCGTGTTCGCAATCATCTTCTGGGGCGCGTTCAATATCGCGATGGAGATGTCGAGCACCGAGGAGTTCTGCATCTCGTGCCACGAGATGAAGGACAACGTGTACCAGGAGTACACGTCGACGATACATTACTCGAACCGCACCGGCGTCCGTGCGGTGTGCGCGGACTGCCACGTGCCGAAGGAATTCATCCCGAAGGTCAAACGCAAGATACGGGCGACCTTCAACGAGATCCCGCACTGGATGCTCGGTACGATCGATACGCCGGAGAAGTTCGAGGCCCATCGTCTCGAGCTCGCGAAGTCCGTGTGGCGAGAGATGAAGGCGGGCGACTCACACGAGTGCCGGAACTGCCACAACCTGCCGCACATGGATCTCGAAAAGCAGGCGCGCAGCGCGCGCTCGAAACACTCCGTCGAGCGGGCGCTGGAGCGCGGCGAGACCTGCATCGACTGCCACCAGGGCATCGCCCACAAGCTGCCCGAGGGCTGGGAAGAGATCGACTGGGACGAGGAAATAGCCGGCGGGGCGGATTAGGCTACGACGCGGCGCGCGAGATTCCTGGCTCGCGCCGCGAGGCGGGTCGCATCGAGCGGGCCCTGGTTGTCGATGACCAGGGCCCTTTTCATTTCATCGGCCGTCAGCGGCTCCGCCTTCGCGAGCTGAAACTCGAGCACGGCGAGATCGGCCTCCGATGCGTCGGTGCCGCGCGCCCGCCGGTCAAGGATGCGTTCGCGCAGGACGGCTTCAGGCGCTTCGGCGCGGACGATGAGGGCTGCGTACCCGGCGGACTCCGCGATCTGCAGTGCATCCCGCCGCTCCGACTCGCGCAGGAATGCGGCATCCAGGATGACGTTGTGCCGGGTCTGCAGCAGCAGCGCCGCGAGTTCGCACAGGCGTGCGTAGACTTTTCTGCCGGCCGCGCTGCTGTAGATGCCGGAGGCGACTCCGGAACCGCTGGCCTCGGTTTCCGCCAGCCCGAACAGCCGCCGGCGTTCGACGTCGGATCGCACGCGAATTGCCGGCAGCGAGGCCATCAGCTGGCCTGACACCCAGGTCTTGCCGGACCCGGACAGGCCGGTCATCAGGACCAGCAGGGGTTCACCCTTCGATGCCTGCTTCCCTGCCATCTCGCAGTAACGCCTCGCCTCGGCCAGGTCCGCCTTGCAGAGCGCGGGGTCGTCCCGCTCGGCGGCGCGTATGACGGCGACCTTCGCGCGCACCAGGCAGCGGTAGACGAAGAACAGGTCCAGCAACGCCACGCCCTCGTAGTCGCCGCCGGCTTCCAGGTAACGGTTGAGAAACTGCGCTGCGAGGTCGGCGCGATCATGCTCGACCAGGTCCATGACGAGGAAAGCGATATCGCAGATGACGTCGATCGCCCGCAGATCCTCGTTGAACTCGATGCAGTCGAAGGTCGCGATGCCGCCAGCCAGGCGCACGAGGTTGCCGAGGTGCAGGTCGCCGTGGCAGTCGCGCACGCGCCCTGCGTCGAAGCGCGCCGCGATCAGCGGCTCATGGCGCTCCAGCTCGGCGCGCGTCCAGTCACGCAGTGGGCCGAGCACGTTCTCACCGATGGCGCCCTCGATCGCGGCGAAGTTGTCCCACATGAAGTCGCTGGTTACCGTCAGGTAATGATCGCGACGGCCTGCAGAAACGCGCGGCGCGGACCCGTGGCGCTCGGCGATCACCCGGCCCAGCTCCTTCATGTCCCGGGCCGCGAGCCTGCCGCTCGCCAGCTGCCGGTCCAGCCGCAGTCCGGGATCGAAGCGCCGCATTCGCAGCGCGTACTCGACCGGGTCGCCGGTGCCGCCGATGCGCGGCAGTCCCTCGTCGAGCGTGATCGGCACGACGTCGAGATACAGGTCCGGCGCCCAGGGCCGGTTCAGCCGCAACTCCTCATCGCAAAAGTGCCTGCGCTTTTGCAGGTCCCCGAAGTCGAGGAAGTCGAGCACGAGAGACTTCTTGATCTTGTATGCGAAGTCGCCCGCCAGGATGACCCAGGAGATGTGGGTCTCGATGAGCTCGATGGATTCGGCCGGGTGCTCATATGCACCGGCGCGCAGCAGCCCGTCTACGAGTGAGCTGCCCCCGTCGCATGATGTGCCGGATCGGTGCATGTGTTGCCCTTGCTCCGCTGCGCTCTACATGGAGATGGAACCTTCACGGAAATCGGTCGAATCGAGTAGCGCGTTGATCAGTACGGGACAGCCCGCCCGGGCCGCGGCTTTGGCTTCCAGCAGTATTTCGCTAATCCGGTCCGGGGAATCGAGCAGCAGGCCCTTTGCACCCAGGCCCTCTGCTGCGAGGTGGTAATCGCTGCGGGCCAGCACCGTGCCGACATCGTCCCCGAGTAGCTTGATCTGCTCACGCGCGATCTGGGTCCAGCCCGCATCGTTGCCGACCACGGCGATGACCGGGATGCCGAGCCGGACCAGGCTTTCGAACTCGATCAGGCTGTAGCCGAAAGCGCCGTCGCCGTAAATGATCCAGGTTTCGGCGCCGGGGCGCTGCAGCTTCGCGCCGATCGCGAAACCGGCGCCAACGCCCAGCGTGCCGAACACGCCCGGGTCCAGCCAGGACAGGGGGCCGCGTGGCCGCAGCGTGTAGGAGGCGGTCGCGACGAAGTCGCCGCCGTCGGCGACGACGATGCTGTCATCGTCGAGCGCCGCGTCGATCTCGCGCAGCAGCCGGAGCGGGTTGACGAACTCGCCCCTGGTCGCCGCTGCCGCCGCTATGCCGCGCTCGCGTTCGTCATCGCGCTCGCGCAGCGTTTTCAGCCAGTCCGCGTGGGCCGGGTTCGATGCGATGCCTGTCGCGGCGAGCTCGCGCAGGAACGAGCCCGCGTCCGCCGGTATGGCCAGCGTCGGCCGGCGGTTCATGCGCAGGTCGTGGCGGCTGCGATTGACCGAGATCAGCCGTGCACGCCGCGAAATGTGCCCGCCGTAGTCGAGGCGGAAATCGCAGGGCACGCCGGCCAGGACGACGCAGTCGGCCTCCTTTAGCGCATTGCGGCGCTGGTGACGGAGATGCAGCCGGTGATTCGGCCCGAGCAGGCCGCGCGCCATGCCGGACAGGTAGACCGGCACGCCGAGCTGCTCGACGGCGCCGGCGATCTCCCCGGCCGCCGCAGCGTCCAGCAACGCCTGGCTGCCGACCAGGAGCACCGGCTTTTGCGCGGCAGCGATCGTGCGTGCCGCCACGTCCAGCCTGCCGCGACCGGCCCTTGCGACGGCCGGTGCCGGGAGCGGTTCGGGGTCGCGTCCGCCCGGGGCGAACTGCCGCCCGAGGTGCCAGTGGAGATAGCCACGCAACGCGCGGGCGCCGAGCGAGGCGCCCGGCGGCGCCGCTTTCGAATACCAGCCGCGAATGACGGACTCGTCGTACAGCAGGTCGATCGGGCATTCGACGAACACGGGACCCGGCACGCCGTCGCGCGCGGCGTCGAACGCCCGCGCCATGGCCGGCACCAGGTCACGAACACGACGGACGGCCTCGGCGTGCTTGACGAGCGGCGCAACCAGGCTCATTTGGTCGATATCCTGCAGGGCACCCTTGTTCTTCAATACGGTCGGCGCCGCGCCGCCGAGAATAACGACCGGCGATTGCGCGAGCTCCGCGTTCTTGATCGCTGTAACGGTGTTGGTCAGGCCGGGCCCCGCGGTCACCGCCGCGAAGCCGGGTATTCCGGAAAGGCGCGCGGAAGCGTCGGCGGCGAACACGGCCGTCGCTTCGTCGCGCACGTCGACTATGCGAATACCGAGGGCTTTCGCCGCGCTCAGGATTGGCGAGATGTGTCCGCCGCAAAGCGTGAACAACTGCCTGACGCCCTGCGCGGCCAGGAACTTGGCTATCCGGTCACCACCGTGCATGTGCTGCCTCCGATCAGTCGGTTGCAGGATAACAGTCCGCGGCTGCCGCGGCCGTAAGTGCCCGCCGCAGTTGCCGGTCCGTCACGAGGCGGCGACGCCGGTGCCGGCCTGGCTCCGGCCGATCGCAAGGCAACAAAAAAACGGCCGGCCGGAGGAACCCGGCCGGCCGTGCGAAAACGGGCGATCAGTGCTTGCCGGGGGCCAGTTCGACGCCGCGGCGCTCCTTGTAGGCGTAGGCCTGCAGCGCGACCATCTTCGGGTCGTCGGCCGCCAGGTCCGCGCCTTCCAGCGGATTCCTGAGACACCAGTTGATCATTTCCCACATGTGCACCACCCGACCCATCTGCTTCTGGAACTTCGGGTAAGTCTCGGGATGCGTGTTCGTGGCATTCGGATGGCACTGCGCGCAGGCAACGCCGTTCGTGCCGAGTTCGGGGCTCGTCCAGAGCGCACGGCCTTCGGCCGCGACCTGTTCGAACTGCTCCATCCAGCGCTCGGCATCCTCTTTCGTGAACTCGTCGGCGCTCACCTCGACGGAGTAGGCGGCTACGCAGGCCGCAAGCAGGATTGACGCAATCTTCTTCATGTCGGCTTCTCCTAGTAGTGGCGCTGCGCCGGCGTACGGTTCGTCGGGTCGCTGTAGCTCGTGTCTTCGGGATGGCCCTTCTGCTCGTTGAACGCGACCGTCCGGTTCGTGTTGTCGTACAGGTTGAACTCCAGGTCGACACGCCCGGTGTGCATGTTCATGAATTGCCAGCCCGTGGCGTCGCGCTCGTTGAACGGATCTGCGCGATTCATCGGCACCGTCAATATCGGCAGGTGGCTCTCGGCCTGCGCGTAGCTCTCCGGGTAAGGCCATGGCCAGGCGGTCGACATTACCGACGTGAAGGCAATGTTGCCGATCTGGTTGTACTGGATCTGGTGCACGTGGCCATAAATGACGTTCACCTTGTTGAACGGCTTCAGCAGCGCCTGGATGTCCTCGGCTTCCTCGGTCCAGAAGTTCCAGCCCTTGTAGATCTTCTGCAGCGGTGAGTGCGAGAAGACCACGACGGGCGTGTCCTTCGAGACTTTCGCCAGATCTTTCTTGAGCCAGTCCATCTGCTTTTTGCCGACCATGAACGGCGACCCGTTCGGGTTATCGAGGCCGGCCATCTCGTTCATGCGGCGTTCCGCCGACTCCCAGCGATTGAAGGTCCAGTCGTCGTAGGTGAGGATGCTGTTCAAGGTCACGAAGTGCGCGCCCTTGTGATCCCAGCTGTAGTAGTGATCACCGTACAGCTCGCTCCAGTACTCGCCGAGGTCGAGGTAGTAGTCGTGCTCGCCCAGCACCGCGTAGGTCTTGTAATTGAGGGCGGACAGGATCTCGGCGCCGTGATCCAGCTCGGCCTTCGTGCCCAGCTGTGCCAGGTCGCCGCCGAACACGACGAAATCCGGCTTCGGCTCGAGCAGGTTCGCCTCGGCGACTGCGCGGATCAGCCCGCGATCCCAATTCCGCACGAACTGGCTGCCCTTGACGTGTTGTATATGGGCGTCAGAGACATAGGCGAACGTGAAGTCGGGTCCGCCTTCCTGGGCTGACGCAAGCCGCACGAGGCTCACCGGCAACATGCCGGCGACCAGACCGCTCGCCGTCGTGCGCAGGAAATCCCTGCGCGTGTTGAGTATCTTGTTGCTCATCGTGCTCCTCCCGTGTCCTCGACCGCGAGCGCGGCCGTTGCGGACGCCGCCCGGAATTGCGGGCTCGTCAGTGCCTCCATGAACGCGACCAGGTCGTCGATCTCCTGTTCCGTCAGGTTCAGCGGGCGGATGCCGCCGGAGAGGAACGCATTGACCGGATCGTCCGGGTTGGTCACGCCACCGTTGTTGTAGTGCTCGACAACTTCGCGCAGCGTCGCCAGGCTGCCGTCGTGCATGTACGGCGCGGTCACCGCGATATTGCGCAATGTCGGCGTCTTGAAGGCGCCCATCGAGCTGAGCTCGTCGTCTACCACGAAGCGGCCGAGGTGCGAGGTATTCGCGTCCGCGAGCACCGCCACGTCGACGTCGATACCCTTGTTCTTCGCGACCTGGAATGCGCGGGCGAGATCCGTGACCCTGTCCTGGATATCGTTGATACCGACACCGATGTTGTGGAACTTGTGGTCGGTGAACAGCGCGTGATCCTGTTCGACCGTGTGGCAGGACACGCAGCGGCCGTTGCCGAGGAACACGGCGAATCCGCGCCGCGCCGCCTCGCCGATCGCCCCTTCTTCGTCACCGAAGTACCAGCGGTCGAAGGGCGAATCGCCGGAGATCTGCGTGCGCTCGAATGCTGCGATCGCCATCGTGACCTCGCGCATCGTGATGTCGCTCGCCTTGAGGTCGAACACGTCCCGGAAAGCTTTCGTGTACTGCCGGTCGTCACGCACGATCGCCAGCAACGCGTCATGATTCGGCAGGGCCATCTCCACCGGGTTCAGGAACGGGTGCAAGGCCTGGTCCTCGAGGTCCGGCGAGCGGCCATCCCAGAACTGGGTCTTGCCGTACGCCGCGTTGACGACCGTAGGCGCATTGCGCGTGCCGGTCAGCTTACGTATGCCCTCCGACACGCGCAGCGGGCTGTCGGTGAACGCCTTGTCCGGCGCATGGCAGGTCGCGCAGCTCACGTCCCCGGTCGCGCTGAAGCGCTGATCGTTGAAGAGGCGTTCGCCCAGCGCGATCTTGGCCGGCGTCTGCGGGTTGCCGGCGGGCACCGGCAGCTCGGGGAGCCCGAGCGGCGCCTCGGCCAGCGCTGCCGTGGTCAGCAACAGGATCCCTGTCGCCGTGATTAACGTCTTCATGCTACGACCTCCTTCCCGATGCGCGCTCCTGCTTGGGGGCGAGGGCTGCGCAATGGTTTGATTATTCCTGTGCGCTCACAGCGTCATGGCCGGTGGTCAGCCGGTTAGGGGGCGGGGGAAAAGGACCCATCTGCCGTTTTGCCAATGCGGCACAGGACTTTGTCCCGCCTCCAGCCGTGGCAGTCATCGCTCGGTTTAGACCCTGTCTAAACCGCTAAACATGATAGCTCCAGGTCAATGGAGCGCAACCGTGGACAATCCGGATAGGCAGGCCTGGCAGCCGCCCCTGCTTCGCGAGGCGTAACACACCGGCCGCCAGTCGGGCCGGTCGCCGCTCCCACTGTTGGCGCGGCAGCGATCCGCCGGTTCCGCTTGTCCCCCGCGGCACAGAACCTATAATTCGCGTCCCCGAGGGTCCGCCGCAGGGCAGGCACATGAGCAAGCAGAACAAGGTCGGCCAGGCGCCCGCGAGCCCGGCCCGGGCCGGCTACGCGATGCCGGCCGAGTGGCAGCCGCACCAGGCGACCTGGCTTTCCTGGCCGCACAAGCGCGCTAGCTGGCCCGGCAAGTTCGAGCCGGTCGAGCCGGTGATGGTTCGCTTCGTCGCCGCGCTGTCGCCGACCGAAATCGTGCGTATCAACGTGCTGGACGAGGCGCATGAGCGGCACGTACGCAATCTGCTGGAGGGCCGGGCGCATGCGGCGAACGTCCGTTTTCACCGGTTCCCGACCAACGACGCCTGGTGCCGCGATCACGGCGCGATCTTCGTGACGCGCAAGCAAGGCGGGCCGGACCCGCTGCTCGCGCTCGACTTCCGCTTCAATTCCTGGGGTGGCAAGTACCCGCCGTTCGACCTGGACGACGCGATCCCGCCACAGATGGCGGCCGCACTCCGCGTGCCCTGCCGCCGCGTGGACATGGTGCTCGAAGGCGGCTCGATCGAGGTCAACGGCGCCGGCGCTCTATTGACGACCGAGCAGTGCCTGCTGAACCCGAACCGGAATCCGTCGATGAGCAGGGCAGAGATCGAGGCATCCCTCCGCGACCTGCTTGGCGTTCGGCAGATCATCTGGCTGGGCGACGGCATCGTCGGTGACGACACCGACGGGCACATCGACGACCTGACGCGCTTCGTCGCCGAGGACAGGGTCGTGACGGTCGTGGAACCCGACAGCGCCGACGAGAACCACACGCCGCTGGCCGAAAACCGGGACCGCCTCGACGCGATCCGGCTCGACGACGGCCGTCCCCTGGAGGTCATCGAGCTGCGCATGCCCGGTCCGGTCGAGTTCGAGGGAGACCGGCTGCCGGCCAGCTACGCGAACTTTTACATCGGCAACAAGGTCGTGCTGATGCCGGCGTTCGACGATCCGGCCGACGAGCCGAACCGCCGGGCGCTGGCGCGCTGTTTTCCGGGGCGTGAAGTCATTGCCATCGACTGCACGGACCTCGTCCTTGGTCTCGGCACCTTCCACTGCCTCACGCAACAAGTACCTATGGTTTAATGCAGGTCGGCAGGCGGCCGCCGGCGGCCTTCGCCCTGTGCACGGAGCTTCGAATCAGGAGGGGCTCGCAACATGACGACAATCAGCGAATTCGTACATCACCACTACCGTCACTTCAACGCGGCCGCGATGATCGATGCGGCGGATGCCTACGTGCACCACCTCGACCAGGGCGGCGTGATGTTCATGACGCTGGCAGGCGCAATGAGTACCGCCGAACTCGGCCTGTCGCTGGCTGAAATGATTCGCCAGGACAAGGTCCACGCGATCTGCTGCACCGGCGCCAACCTCGAAGAGGACGTTTTCAACCTCGTTGCACACGATCATTACGTCCGCGTTCCGCGTTACCGCGAGCTGACGGCCGCCGACGAGGAAGTGCTGCTCAGTCGGCACCTGAACCGCGTGACCGACACCTGCATTCCGGAGGAGGAGGCGATCCGGCGCATCGAGCACGTGATCCTCGACGCATGGATGAACGCCGACAAGGGCGGCAAGCAGTACTTCCCGCATGAATTCATGTACCAGATCCTGCTGTCCGGAAAGCTCGAAGAGCATTACCAGATCGACCCCAAGGACAGCTGGCTGCTCGCCGCCGCGAAGAAGAATCTGCCGATCATCGTTCCCGGCTGGGAGGACTCGACGCTGGGCAACATCTACGCGTCGCACTGCATAACCGGCGAGATCCGGAACGTGCATACGGTCAGGAGCGGCATCGAATACATGGTCATGCTGGCCGACTGGTACCAGAAGACTTGCGCAGAATCGTCCATCGGGTTCTTCCAGATCGGCGGCGGCATCGCCGGTGACTTTCCTATCTGTGTCGTGCCGATGCTGGAGCAGGACCTGCGGAAGACGGACATTCCCCGCTGGGGCTACTTCTGCCAGATCAGCGACTCGACCACGAGTTACGGTTCGTATTCCGGCGCCGTGCCGAACGAGAAGATCACCTGGGGCAAGCTGTCCGCCGACACGCCGAAATTCATCATCGAGTCGGACGCGACGATTGTAGCTCCGCTCATCTTCGCCTGCGTACTGGGCCAGTAGAAGACCGGGGGAGGGCTGCTGCAATGAGCGTATCGAAGCCGACCGCCGCGCCGGCACCCGGTGTCAAGGTAGTCGAGCCCTGGACCACCGAGGACGCGGAAGAACTCTATCGCATGGCCGCGTGGAGCGACGGCTTCTTCGGCGTCAACGAACAGGGACACGTCGCCGTGCGCCCGTTCGACGACAAGCCGCTGAGCATTGACCTCGTCGACGTCGTGGCGGAGGCGCGGCGGCGGAACATCAGTTTTCCGCTGCTCCTGCGCTTCCAGGACGTCCTGCGCGCGAGGGTCCGGCGCCTCAGCGAAGCGTTCGCAGAGGCGATCCGCGAAGCCGAATACAATAACGTGTATCGCGGGGTCTACCCGATCAAGGTCAACCAGCTGCACGAGGTCGTCGAGGAGGTGCTCGACGCCGGCAAACCGTTCGGCCTGGGGCTCGAGTGCGGCTCGAAGGCCGAACTCGTCGCGACGCTGCCCCACCTGGTTTCGGACGAGACGCTGCTCATCTGCAACGGCGTCAAGGACCAGACGATGCTGTCGCTGATCCTGTCGGCGCAGCGGCTCGGCAAGAACGTCATTCCCGTCATGGAGAAGTACGCCGAGTTCGAGCAGCTGATGAAGCTGGCCACGGAGGCCGATACGCGAACGCAGTTCGGCGTACGTATCCGACTGCGCACCGCCGGCGCCGGCAAGTGGGCGGACTCGGGTGGATACCGGTCCAAGTTCGGCATTTCGTTGCCGGAGCTGATGGATGTCGTCGACTACCTCGAGCGCTCGGGATCCGGCCACCGCTTCGCGCTGCTGCACTTTCATCTCGGCAGCCAGATTTCGGACATCCAGCAGCTGAAGCAGGCTGCCAAGGAGCTGGGCCAGATATACGCGGACCTCCTGAAGCGCGGCATGCCGATACGCTACCTCGACGTCGGCGGCGGGCTCGGCGTCAACTACTCCGGCGGCTTCGAGGAAGGCAGCATCAACTACAGCCTGCAGGAGTATGCGAACGCCGTCGTGTCCGCGATCAAGGAAGTATGCGATGCGCGCGAGGTCCCGCACCCTACGCTGGTGTCGGAGAGCGGGCGCGCGATGACGGCGCATCACTCGGTGCTGATCGTAGAGACCATAGGCGCTTTTCAGAAAGACCGCGTCGGCGACGACTTCAAGCTGCCGGCCGGGGCGCACCGGATGGCACGTAATCTCGGCGAGATACTCAAGTGGCTGCTGGCCGGCGCGGAAGACGGGTTCAGGACCGAGGAGCTGCTGGAGGCATACCACGACGTCGTCGAGATACACCGCGAGGCCAGCACGCTGTTCGGGGTCGGCTTCCTGTCGTTGGAGCAGAACGCGCTGATCGAGCGCCTTTACTGGAGCAACTGCTCCGCGATCCTGCGACGGCTGCGCGGTGCCGAGCCGGACCCGCAGCCGCCCGAGATGTTCGAGCTCGAGGACCTGCTGGTAGACCAGTATCTCTGCGACTTCTCGGTGTTCCAGTCGATGCTCGATCACTGGGCGATTCAGCAGCCTTTCCCGATAGTTCCCATCGACCGCCTGGACGAGCGCCCGTCACGGCGTGCATTGCTGGTCGACCTGACCTGTGACTCGGACGGCAAGGTAAGCCAGTACGTCTCGTCGAACGACGACAAGAACTACCTGCAGCTCCACCCGCTCAACTCCGGCGAGACCTATTACCTCGGGGTCTTCCTGATGGGCGCTTACCAGGACATCATGGGCGACTCGCACAACCTGTTCGGCCGGGTCGCCGAGGCGCACGTGTACGCTGACGACGAAGAAGAGGGCAATTTCTGGATCGAGAAGGTCATCCCCGGCACGAAAGTGCAGGACATCCTGGCAACGGTGCAGTACTTCCCGAATGATCTCCAAAGGCGCATGCAGGACCTGATCAAGGAAAAGATCGAGGCCGACAACATCCGGCCGAAGCGCGGTATGGAAATCCTCGACCAGTACATGGCCTGCTTCAACGACGAGACCTATTACGATCCACGCAACCGGCAGGGCAGGGAAACGACCAATGACAGCTAGGCAGAACAACGGCAAGGTCAGGGTCGGCCTGGTGCAGATGCAGTGTTCCGACAATCCTGACGAAAACATGGCGAAGGCGCTCGCGCTGACGCGGGATGCGATCGACGAGGGCGCCGAGGTCGTATGCCTGCCGGAGCTGTTTCGCTCACGCTACTTCTGCCAGAGCGAGGACGCCGGGCACTATGCACTCGCGGAGCCGGTCCCGGGGCCCAGCACGAAAGCCTTCGCCGAGCTGGCATCCGCGCACGGGGTCGCGATAGTCGTCAGCCTGTTCGAGAGGCGCGCGCCCGGGCTGTATCACAACACGACTGCGGTCGTGGACGGCGCGCGTGGATATATCGGCAAGTATCGCAAGATGCACATTCCCGACGACCCGCGATACTACGAGAAATACTATTTCACGCCCGGCGATCTCGGGTTCAAGACTTTCCCGACGGACAAGGCGGAACTCGGCGTGCTGATCTGCTGGGACCAGTGGTACCCGGAAGCGGCGCGGCTGACCGCGCTGCGCGGCGCCGAGATCCTGTTCTACCCGACGGCGATTGGCTGGCACCCCGAGGAGAAAGACAGCCACGGTTACAGCCAGCACCAGGCCTGGGAGACCATCCAGCGCTCGCATGCCGTCGCCAACGGCTGCTACGTCGTCGCGATCAATCGCTGCGGCTTCGAGCCCGATCCGACCGGCAACGGCGGCATCCAGTTCTGGGGCCAGAGCTTCATGACGGCGCCCGACGGCAGCGTAATATGCCGGGCGCCCGAGGACGCGGAGTGCGTGCTGGTCGAAGAGCTGGATCTCGGCATGCTGGCGACCCAGCGCCATGGCTGGCCCTTCCTGCGCGACCGGCGGATCGACGCCTATTCCGAGCTCACCTCGCGGTTTATCGACGCCGACTGAGCGCGGCTCATTCTCCGGACTGGCGGTCGTTCTTCGGGCGCGAGCCGACGATCTCGAACATCAGGCCGGCCAGTGCGTTCATACGCGTGACCCGAAAGATCACCTGGCTCAGAGAGATCGGCCGCACACTGCGTACCTCCCGCAGCCTGGGCAGCAGCACCAGCGCGACCAGCGCGCGGGCCATGGTCGAGACGATGAATACGCCGTAGAGCGAGCTGAGCCAGGTCACGCCGATCCCGAATACGCTGAACTGCGTGGGCATCACGATGGCGAGGAATCCGCCGAGCACCGCGCCGGAAAAAATGCCGACGTTCGCGAGTATGTTGTGTACCGCCAGATAGGTCGCACGGCGCTGCGGGCTGATCAGGTCGTAGATGAAATTGCCCGCGCTCAGGCTGAATCCCGCCCACGAAAACCCGCTCAGCGCCTGGAGTGCGACCAGGTACCACACGTTCGTCGACAGCGTCCACAGCATGGGCGTCAATGGTATGAACAGGCTCGTAACGGCGAGGATCCTGCGATTGCCGAATACGTCGCTGATTCGTCCCCACTGCGACAGCGTCAGGAACTGGGCCAGGATAGCGGTGCCCGTATTCAGCGTGAAATGCAGGTACGTGAACTGCAGATCGCGCAACATGTAGACCGTGAAGAATGGCGATGCGATCGCCACGGCGAACTGCATCATGGCGAAGAAGATCGAGAACCGGACGGCATTCGATTCCCTGAGCCGTTGCCACCAGTCGTGACCGACCGGCAGCTCGAGCGCGGCCACGTGACCTGAAGGGTCCTGCATGCGGCCCAGGTGGTAGACCGACACGAAGCGCGCGATGCAGGCGACCGAAAAGAGTGCAACGAAGCCGAGCAGCGTGCTGTCCTTGCCCGCCGAGAGGTGCAAAACCGTGCCACCGACCATCAGCGACCCGAACGTGACCGCCGTGATGATCCGGGTCCGGAGACCGAAGAAGCGACCGCGCTTGCGCGCGGGCACTATGTCGCCCATCAGGCTGCTCCACTGCGGCGCGGCGAGGTGAGCCCCGCTGTGATAGATGACGACGCTCGCAATCAGGAGGGGCACCGCATGCTCCGGGAACAGCAGCGGCAATCCGAGTATCGGCAACCAGGCAAGGCCCTGCAGGCTGGCGCCGGCAATGACAATCGCCTTGCGCTTGCCGGTCATGCGGCCGAGCCAGGCGGACAAGAGCTGCACCAGGGACGCGAGCATGGGCGGCAGCGACGCCAGCAGGCCGATCTGGGGCGTGCTCGCCTTGAGGAAGATGCCGAAAGCCGACAGGTAGGTCTCGCCGATACCCGTCATGGTCGCGAACGCCGCCGCATCCTTCAGCGAGTGCGACAGCGATCGATCGACAGCGGGATCGCGCGAGAATGAGGGCATCGGCCGGTGTTCGAGTGCTAGCGAGGGCGCCAATGATCGACCAAGGCGGCGGGGAAATCCACCGGCGCGACGCCGGGATGTGACGCGCTGCGCGGGCGGCCGAACGGCAGTGTGAATTATTACCCGGGCGGCGTCGCAGCGCCCTCGATGAATACGATCTCGTCGCTGTAATGGCCGTTGAAGTCAGTCCGGCCGCTCAGGCTGTAGGCGCCGATCGCGCCGAACTCGAGGTGGTCGCCGGCGGCGATGTCGGCCGGCAGCTCGACCTCGCCCGGCAGCACGTCGGTGCCGTCGCAGGTCGGGCCGTACAGGCGAAAGCGGGCCGTGGCTCCGGCGATCGGCCGGCCGTGCCGGTAGCAGCGCACCGGGTACCGGTCATGACCCTTGAAACGCAGTTCCCAGAAAATCCCGTACATGCCGTCGTTCAGGTACAGGCGCTGCTCCTTGCGCAGCAGCACTTCGACGACCGCCGCGAGCCCGGGCGCAGCGAGCGCGCGGCCCGGTTCGACGAGCAGTTCGCCGCCTTCCGCGAGCGGCAGGTCCTTGCGGGCAGCGGCGACCGCGGCGAAGTATTCGCCGAGCGGCGGCACCGCGAAGCCCGGGTAAGGCTTTGCGAATCCCCCGCCGATGTCGACCAGGCGCACGCGGAAGGGCAGTTCTGCCAGCACGTCGGCAGCCGCGCCTATCGAGTAGCGATAGGCGTCAGGGCTGGTCACGGCCGAGCCGACGTTGAAAGCGAGCGCGGGCTCCGCGCCGCGGGCAGCGATGGCCTCGAGCAGTCCGGGAATGTGCTCCGGTGCTGCGCCGAACTTCGAGGAAAGGTCCTGCAGCGCGGCGACGTGGTGCACGGCCATTCGGGCGAAGACGACTGAGCTTTGCATGTCGATCTCGGCCGCCAGCGGCGGGAGACCGCTCGCGTGATCAATCATGAAGTGCCGCACGCCGAAGCGCGTCTGCGCCTCGCGAGCGGCGCCGCGCAGCCGCACCGGCACCATGAAGTAACACTCAGCGTCCGGGCAGGCTTCCCTGACCGTCGCGATCTCGGGCAGGGAGGCGCAGTCGAAATGCCGGACGCCGCCTTCGTACAGCAGGCGAATAACGGCCGGACGCGCGTTTGCCTTGACCGCGTACAGGACGCGGCCCGGGAATGTGTCGACGAACTCTCGCGCCGTCGCGCGGTAGACGTCCGGGTAGATGCAGTAAACGGGCTTTGCCGGCGCCAGTGCCGACAGGAGTTCCGGGACGCCCGGGAAGGACCGGTACCGTTCCAGGCTGTGCGCTGTTGTCGCGTTCATCGGTATCCCTGTATTGGACGCCGCTCATTCTCGCACCGATCCCGCCGGGAACCGAAATCTGTCCGTGGGCGGCCCGCACCGGGTGTGGCCGCTGGTCTTCATGGTCTCCGGATTTTCGGTAGACTGCTGCGCTCGGGTGCGGAAGCGCGGCAACGTGGGGCAATGCATGAAACGAACGAATGAACTCTTCCTCGTCCGGGCACTCGTCCTGTTGGCGGTGATGGTCTCGCCGCCGTCCATCGCCGAGAGGCAGCCGGTGCTCGGCCAGATCAAAGTGCCGCACAGCTACTACTACCGCGAAATGTACCTGCCGCAGCTCACGAGCGGACCGTCCAGCCTGGCCTGGTCGCCGGACGGCACTGCGCTGGTCTACTCGATGGCCGGCAGTCTCTGGCGCCAGGAGATAGGTTCCGATATTGCGATCCAGCTGACCAGCGGGCCGGGCTACGACTACCAGCCCGACTGGTCGCCGGACGGCGAGCGTATCGTCTTCACCCGTTACGATGGCGATCGAATGGAACTCATGCTGCTGGACATCGCCGGCGGCAGCATCGTCCCGCTGACCTCGGGCGGCGACGTCAATCTCGAGCCGCGCTGGTCGCCCGATGGATCCAGGCTCGCATTCGTCTCCACCCGCGATACGGGCCGCTTCCATGTCTATATCGGCGAACTCCGCGGCAGCTCCCTCGAGGCCGCGCCGTTGATCGACGGGGAGCGGGAAAGCCTGGTCCCGCGCTATTACTACGACTCGTGGGATCACGAGCTCAGCCCGGCCTGGACACCGGACGGCGAGTCGGTCGTCTACGTCGCCAACCCGGAGATACCCTACGGCACCGGTGCGATCTTCAGGCGCGGCATCGCCGGCGACGCGGCGCCGGAGCTCGTGCGCATGGAGGAGACGACCTGGCGGGCGCGACCCGACGTCGCTCCCGACGGGCGCCGCGTGGTCTATGCGTCGTACCTCGGCCGGCAGTGGCACCAGCTATGGCTGACCGCGATGGACGGCAGCTCCGAGCCGTTTCCGCTGAGCTATGGCGAGTTCGACATTTCGGGGCCGCGCTGGTCGCCGGACGGCAGCCGGATCGCCTACGTCAGCAACGAGCAGGGCAACGTGGCGATCCGCGTACAGGAAGTCGTCGGCGGCAAGGTGACCGAACTCGAAATCGACGAGCGCCGCTACCTGCAGCCGATGGCGGAACTCCGGCTCGACGTCGTCGATGCGTCGGGTCGCTGGCAGCCGGCGCGGATCTCCGTCGTCGGCGCCGATGGTCGCAGCCATGCGCCCGTGGATGCCTGGGTGCATGCGGACGACGGCTTCGACCCCGCGAGTTCGCGCTTCGAGGCCAGTTACTTCCATGCGGCAGGCGCGACCGCCGTGACCGTCCCGGTCGGGCCGACGCTCGTCAGCGTCTGGCGCGGCCCCGAGTACGAGATCGAGCGACGCATGGTCAACGTCGCCGCCGGTCGCGACACGAGCCTCGACATCCTGGTCGAGCGCCTGCCGCTGCCGCCGGAGTGGCAGGCATGGGTGGGCGCCGACGTGCACGTGCACATGAATTACGGTGGCACCTACCGGAACACGCCGGATCGGCTCGTGCGCCAGGCGGAATCCGAGGACCTGGACATCGTTTTCAACTTGGTCGTCAACAAGGAGCAGCGCATTCCCGACGTGGCCTATTTTTCGCCGGATCCCGACGCGGCGTCGAGTTCGCGCGCGCTGCTGCTGCACGGCCAGGAATACCACACCAGCTTCTGGGGGCACATGGGCATGCTCGGGCTTGCGAGCCACCTGCTTCTGCCCGACTACTCGGCCTACCCGGGCGGGCCCGCGGCCAGCCTGTACCCGGACAACGCGACCGCGGCACGGCTTGCGCGCGAACAGGGCGCGCTGGTCGGCTACGTGCACCCGTTCCTCGAGCCGCCGGATCCGAGCGCTGACGAAGCGCTGACGAATTCGCTGCCCGTCAACGCGGCGCTCGGGCTCGTCGACTACTACGAGGTCATCGGCTTTGCCGACCACCGCGCCTCCGCCGAGGTCTGGTATCGCCTGTTGAACACCGGGCTGCGCATACCTGCCGCCGGCGGCACGGACGCGATGGCAAACTACGCGTCGCTGCGCGGGCCGGTCGGCCTCAATCGAACCTATGCCCGCACGACGGACCCGGGGGACAGCCCGGCCGCGAGGCGCGACGCCTGGCTCGATGCGCTGCGCTCCGGGGCGACGCTCGCGACCAACGGGCCGATACTGGGTCTCGAGGTCAACGGGCTGGCGCCCGGCGCCGAGATCGGCCCGGGTACGTTGAGCTACGCGGGCTACCTGCGCTCCGCGGTGCCAGTGGATCACCTCGAACTGGTGTTGAACGGCCGCGTGCTGCGGGAGTTCGAGCTGTCCGACGACGGCCGCAAGGCGGACATCGGCGGCGAACTACGCGTCGACGAAGGTGGCTGGCTGTTGCTCCGTGCGTGGAGCGACGAGGCGCATGCGCAGCTCTTCGACGTCTACCCGTACGCGACCACGAGCCCGGTGTACGTCAGCAACGGCGGCGCAAGGCACTGCGTGCCCGAGGCGGCGCAATACTTCGTCGCGTGGATCGAGCGGGTACGGGAGTCGGCCGCCGGGCATCCCGACTACTTCAGCGACGCGGAACGGGATACCGTGCTCGCGAACATCGACGCGGCGCAGGCCTGGTACCGGGCCTGCCTGTAAGCGGCGCTATTCGCGCACGATGACTTTCGCGCCTGACACGAATGCGGGAATCGCCTCGATCACGTCGGCGCGCTCGACGGCGCGCCAGCGTTCGATCCGGTCGTCGAGCGGGCGCAGTTCGCCGTACCAGGCGTAGCGTCGAGCCAGGTCGGCGGCGAGCTCTGCATTACTCTGCGCGGCGCTTTGCGCACGGCCGGCGAAATGGGACCGCGCTTCGTCGAGCTCCGCCTCACCGGGTGGCTCGGATGCCAGGCGCCCGAGCTCGGCCTCCAATACCTCGACCAGCGGCCCGAGCTTGGCGGGATCGACACCCGTGGCAAGGCTGATCCAGCCCTCGGTGCCGTCCGACCGGTAGTTTGCGTCGATGTAATAAGCGAGCCCCTGGCGCGAGATGGCGTTGTCGCCGAGCCGGCCGCCGTAGCCGTGGCTCAGGACGTAGAGGAGCAGGCGCCAGGCGTCGGCCTCCGCCGGCGGCGGCGCCGGAACGAGGTAGCCGAGCTGCGCCTGCGCGACCGGGACGCCGAGGCTTTCGGTCACGTCACCGCCCCGATAGTTGCCGGCGGTCCGAGCCGCCCCCGGTGCGCCCGGTGCCAGGTCGCCGAGGCTCCGCTCCAGCAGCGCGAGTGCCGCAACAGGCTCGAAGTCGCCCGCGATAACGGCAAACAGCGGCGCGGCGCGCTCGGCCTGTGCCGGCGCCGCCATCATTCGATCGAAAGCCTTTGCAAGACGCGTTTCCGGGTCCGCCGCGGGCTCGAAACGGTCCGGTTCCGGCGGGCCTGCGGCCGACAAAGTCTGGCGAAACCCGGTGAGCAGCGCCTCGAGGCCGGCAGGCCGGGTCTCGGCGGCCAGCGCGGGCAGGCCGGTGTGCGGGTCGACGGACAGGGCCTCGCCGGGAACGGCCGCACCCGCCGGTAGCTGCAGCCAGACGTAGACCGAACTCGACAGGTCGGACGGCTGCAGGATGACCGGGAGCCCCCCGCCGAGTGTCACGACCTGCGGCTCGCCGGCCGGGACCTCGTCCACCGGCGCGGCGGCTGGCCCTGGCGGCAGCGGCGATCCGTCCGCTGATGGCGGCGAGGGCAGGCGGCGCTCGCCGGGGACGTACCAGCCGATCGTGCGGCGCTCCGGCAGCAGGTAGCGCTCGGCTACGCGTTGCACGTCGCGGGGGTCGACGGCGTGCAGGCGCCCGGGGAGAGCCAGCAGCACATCGTAGGCGTCGAGGCCTTCGAAGAACGCCAGCTGGTGCGCCGCGTCTTCGGTCGTCGCAACGTCGAAAACGAGCTGGTCGCGCACCGCCTCGATGGCTGCATCGAGACGAGACTCGTCGACCGGCGCGGCGCGCAGACGCGCAACCCGCGCTTCTATGCCTGCTTCGATCTGTGCTTCGTCGGCACCGGGTGCGGCGCTGCCGCCGATCGTGAACACGTAGTCCTGGGCACTCGGCGGATACCAGGTCGTCAGCCCGTCGGCCGCGCCATGCAGCGCGCTGCCCGGTCTTACGGCCGTGCCCCAGTCGTTCTGCAGGAAGCTGATGCCGGAACTGCCTCCGAGGAGTTCCTGCAAAACGAGAAACGCGGCGAAATCCGGGCTCGATGCAGAGGGCGCCCGATAGGCGACCAGGAAGCGGGACTCTTCTGCCGGTCCCCTGAGGCGGATTCGCCTCTCGCCGTGCTGCACCGGTTCGACGGTGTGTGGCAGCGGTGTCGCGTCTTGCGCGGGCAGGTCTCCGAACAGCTCGGCGACCCGGGCGCGAACCGCGGATGCGTCCACGTCGCCGACGACCGCGAGCACGCCGTTCGCCGGCCGGTAGTGACGCCGGTAGAACTCGACGACGTCCTGGTGCCGCAGGTTCTCGATGTCGCTTTCCCAGCCGATCGTGTTGTTGCGATACGGATGCGCCTGGAAGGATGCGAACATGACGGCGTCGATCAGCATCGATGTGGGGTAGTTCTCGTACATGTGCATCTCGGCCAGCACGGCGCCGCGCTCGGCTTCCATGTCGTCGGCCGAGAGCGTCAGCCGGGCCATGCGATCGGCCTCGATGCGCAGCAGGAGGTCGAGTTCGTCGCGCGGCACGGTGGCGAAGTAGGTCGTCTGGTCGAGCCAGGTATAACCGTGCCACTCGCCACCCACCGCATAGATCGAGCTGACCAGGCCCGTGCCCGGGAATTGCTCCGACGAGCGGAATGCCATGTGCTCGAGGAAGTGCGCCAGCCCGGTAACGCCAGTGGTCTCGTCGCGTGCGCCGACGCGATACAGCATCTGGACGCTGACGACCGGGAAATTGCGGTCCTCGAGGACGATCAGCGTCAGGCCGTTGGGCAGGCGCTCGCGGCTCGCGTTGGCGAGATCGAGCGCCGCGCCGGCCCCCGTTGTTGCAAAGACCGAAACAAGCACCAGCAGCCGGGCAAGCCGGGCTGGCCGTAGAAAATTCCTGCCCTCGCTGGTTTGGCACTGCGGCATCGCGGATCCTTTGCGCGGGAAGAACGTCATGATGCGCGAACCCGGCGCCGATGCAAGCCGGTCGTGCGTGGACTGTGCCTTCCTGCCGGCATACACTCGCGCGTTCGTATCACTCGCTGGATCGTCCGAATGCGCCATATTTTGGGATCACTGCTTGCCGCCGTCCTGCTGACGGCCGCGCAGGTTGCCGTTGCCGACAACGCCGACTACGACAGGCTCGCGCAAGACATCCTGGCCGACCTCATTGCGGCGAATACCGCGCCCAGCGGCGGCGATGACATTCGTCCTGCCGTTGCCGGCCTTGTCGAGCGCCTGCGTGCGGGCGGCTTCGGTGACGGCGAGATCTTCGTGCTGCCGCATGCGGAAAAGCAGCCGAACCTGGTCATCCGTTACCGTAGCCCGAGTCCCGTTGCGCGCCCGGTCCTGCTGATGGCGCATCTCGATGTCGTCGAGGCGTTGCCCGAGGACTGGTCGGTCGACCCGTTCACGATGATCGAGCAGGACGGGTATTACTACGGGCGCGGTACGATCGACAACAAGGCAGGCGCCGCGATGCTGGTGTCGAATTTCATCCGGCTGCGGGCCGAGGGATTCGAGCCGAACCGCGACCTCGTGGTGATGCTGACGGCCGACGAGGAGACGACCGGCACCGGCGCCCAGATGCTGATTCGCGAGCATCGCGACCTGATCGACGCGGAATTCGCACTGAACACGGATGCGGGCATGGTCTTCCTGCGTGACGGCGTGCCGCGGGCGTTCATGCTGCAGACGAGCGAGAAGGTCTATGCGACGTTCGCGCTGACGGCGACCGACCCGGGTGGACACAGCTCGCGGCCGTTGCCCGATAATCCGATTGCACGGCTGGCGATGGCGCTGGTCGAACTCAATGCCTATCGCTACCCCGTGGATCTCAACGAGACGACCAGCGCGTTTTTCGAGCGCTGGTCCGCGCTCGCGCCGGATGGCGACATCCCGCTGATCCGCGGAGTCCTCGCCGACGATGCAATGCAGGTCGCCCGACTGGACTCCTATCCTTATTACAATGCCCTGGCGCGAACCACCTGTGTGGCCACGCAGATCACGGGCGGCCACGCCGAGAACGCGCTGCCGCAGACTGCGACAGCGACGGTCAATTGCCGCGTGCTGCCCCAGGCGTCGATCGAGGAAACGCGCGCGCAGATCGAGGCGTTCACCAGGCCCTACGGGCTGACGGTCACGCAGGTCGGCGCGATCACGCCCAGCCCGCCGTCGCCGCTCACGGAGGACGTCGTGAGCCCGATCACGGCGGTCGCGCAGTCAATCTGGCCGGACATCGTCGTGATCCCGGAGATGAGCACGGGCGCGACCGACGGACTCTTCGTGCGCAACGCCGATATCCCGGTCTACGGCATTTCGGCGATTGCCATCGATCCGGACGACAGCCGCATGCACGGCAAGGACGAGCGCATCCTGGTGCAGTCCTATGTCGATGCGACCGAGTACTGGTACCGGATCCTCAAGGTGCTGGCCGGCGACTAGTCTTCAGTAGCGTTTCCGTTCGCCGAGTTCGGCTTTCTGGCGCGCGACCATCGCGCGGACGTCGGCGAGCAACTGCTTCGCGTCGTAGACGATGCCGTCCTTGATCGTGTAGCGCACACCGCCGACCCGCTCGGGCTGGCCGGTCTCGTCATCGAGGCGTACGGCGCCGGTGCCATAGAGCACCTTCAGGTTCTCGAGCGGGTTCTCCTCCACGATCAGCAGGTCGGCGAGGAGGCCGGGGCGCACCACGCCGAAGCGAATGTCCTCTCCCCTGGGCTCGAACAGCGCTTCCGCGCCGTGCATGGTCGCCGCCCGGATGACTTCGAGCGGATGGAAGCCCGCCTCCTGCAGCATTTCCAGTTCGAGAATCGTGCCGAATCCGTACAGCTGGTAGATGAAGCCCGAGTCGGAGCCGACCGTGACGCGCCCGCCCATGTTCTTGTAGTCGTTTACGAACTGCATCCATACGCGGTAGAAATTCTTCCACGCAATCTCGTCGGCCGTCGTCCAGTAGAACCAGTAGGCGCCGTGGCTCTCCCGATTCGGAGTATAGAAGTCCCATTGCGCCGGGAGCGTGTACTCGTCGTGCCAGTCCGCATTACGGGTTCGCATGACGTCGCGGCCGGCGGAGTAGATCGTGAACGTGGGGTCGAGCGTCAGTCCCAGCTCACGGAACTCCGCGAGCGTCGCGCGCCATTTCTCCGATCCCTGGCCGGCGACGAGATTCCACTGCCGGGCCACCTGGCCGAAACGGTGCTGTTCGTTGTTGTAGTTCATGTCCACAGGCCAGGGCTGTACGTCGTGGTTCTCGTACATGGACTCGAACAGCCCATAGAAATGGGTGACGGTGCCGAGCCCCAGGCGAGCCGCATCGAGCGCGTTCATTTGCGCGACGCCCAGCTGGCCCAGGTGCGCCGTCGAGCCGAGGCCGTACTTCCGGGCTTCGTCGAGCAGTGCGCTCATGATGTCGGGCCGGTGCGAACCGAGTTTCAGCCCGTCGGCGCCCTCTTTTGCAACGTAGCGGACCCATTCGCGCGCCTGCTCCGGAGCCTGGATCTGCACGTCCTCGTATTTCCTGCCCTGGCCGAGCGTGTGGTAGGAGAAGATGCGCGGCGCGACGATCTCGTTCCTGCTGCTGCGTGCTTTCTCCGACAGCGAGAACTCCAGGTCGCCGCTGGGCACGCCCCGCACCGTCGTGATGCCGTGACCCAGCCACAGCTTGTAGCTGTACTCGGCCTCCGGCGCCTTGGTTTCGCCGCCCGTGTGCGTATGCATGTCGACGATGCCGGGCATCACAAAGGCGCCGTGCGCGTCGATCTCCCGCGTCGCGCCCTGCGGCCGCTTGTCATCCTTGATCGGCAGGCCCGGATAGCCGACCGACTTCACCTCGGCGATCCGGTTGCCCTCGACGACGATGTCCACCGGTCCGATCGGCGGCGCCCCGGTCCCGTCGATCAGCGTGGCGCCGCGGATGATGAGGCGCTCGAAGGGTCCCTCGCCTTCGCCCGCCTTGCGATCCGGCGCCGGGATCATCTGCGGTTCCTCGTCGGCGGCGAGCGCCGCTGCTCCGTGTGCCATGAGCAGGCACAGCGCCAGCCCGAGCCGGCCATCTGTCATTCGCATGCTTGTCCCCCTGGTGCAATCACCGGATCCGCGGCCGGGATCGGTCGCGCCGGCGAATTCTTCAGGGGGCATTCTAGCAGCCGGCGTTTACCCGGCGGCGCAGGATTCAGCGGCCGCCGCCGGCCGCGCGGGCGATGGTCAGCCCCGCATCCGCCGGACGGAAGATATCGAGGCCGGGCTCGTAAACGTCTGCCTCTACGTCGAACAGACCGAGCAGGCTGTGCGACACGTTGTCATGGGATACGGGGCTTGCCGCACGAGCCCTCAGGCGGCCCATGGACAGGCTGTGGTCCGCCGCGAAGCGTGTCGAAAGCCAGACGAGCATCGGGATCTCGGTCTGCTCGCGCGGGGCTATGCTGTATGGCCAGCCATGGAGGTAGACCCCGTTCTCGCCCAGCGACTCGCCGTGATCGGATACGTACAGCAGGAAAGAGTCGTATTCGTCCTCACGCGCCCGCAGTTCCCCGATCAGCGTGTGCAGCACGTAGTCGGTGTAGGCGATCGTGTTGTCGTAAGCGTTCACGACCTCTTCCTGCGAACACTCTTGCGGCGCCGCGCTCGTGCAGAAAGGGCGAAATCGAGCAAACCGGTCCGGGTACCTTGCGCTGTAGGCCGGCCCGTGACTGCCGATCATGTGCATGACCAGCAAGGCGTCGCCGCCGCCGTCGGCGAACTTCTCGATAAAGGGCACCAGGTCCTCGTCGTAGACCTGGTGCTCCAGTCTTTCGGCGGGGATCCGTTCGTTCAGATCGATGGTCGTGACGCGGCGGCAGACACCCTTGCAACCCGAGTTCGCGTCGATCCACGCGATATCCACACCGGCGGCGGCCAGCACGTCGAGCACGTTGAATTCCTGTTCCGCGGCGTCCGGGTCGAAGCCGTCGCGACCTTTCAGCGAGAACATGCAGGGTACGGAATAGGCGGTGGACGTGCCGCAGGCGACAGCGTGGCTGAAATTCACGACGCCGTCGCCTGCGAGGTAGGCATTCGTGTCTCTCGCGTAGCCGTTCATCGAGAAGTGGTCCGCCCGCGCCGTTTCGCCGACGACGAGCACGCCGACGACCCGCCGGTTCACCGCGTGCGACTGCGCCGCCGCGCTTTCGAATGCATGGAACTCGGATTTGCCGGCGGCGTAACTGTGCCTCGCGAGCCGCCCCGCCGACAGTATCGGAAATAGCGGTATTGCATGCACCCGCAGGTCGCGGTTCTCGCGCCAGAAATAGGACAGGTCGCGGAATGCAGGCGCAATGATGGCGGCCAGCACGACGATGGTCAGCACTGTGGTCACAGCCCGGTTGCGGATATCGACCAGCCAGCGCACCGGGCGTATGTCGACGAGCATGCAGAGCACGGCAGGCGGGAGGCAGAACAGCAGTACATAGCTGAACAGCGGCCAGGATGCGAGGTCCATGGCTTCCTGCCGGTTTCGTTCGCGTATCGTGTCGACGACGTTGCGCATCATCTCCGTATCGAAGATGACGCCGAGGCTCCTGTCGAAGTAGGACACCACGGCAAGCGTGACGGCGAAGACGATAACCAGAGGCTTGAGCAGCCGCCTGCCGCCAAGAATGGAAAGCAGCATGAGTTGCAGACCGACCAGCAGCACGACCGTCGTGCCGAGGATGATTGCGCCGTCGAGCGTCCGGACGTCGGTTCTCGATCCGATTTCACCCACCAGGTGCAGGTTGCCCGCGACGGCCAGGTAGCCGGCCGCCAGCAGTGCGAACAACCAGCCTGGCAACACGGCAAAGGGTTTTATCGGCATGTTCATTGAGGGTACCGGCGCCTGGTCAGCTGCATCGAGTTGATCGAGCCGGCCGGTATCGTGCCCGGACAACCCGTTTCGAGCCGTTGGATGGGTGGCCCGGCAGAATTCCTTCGCGACCCGCCGCATGTCCGGACTCGCTCCCGACGGTTCACGCATTTACGTGCTTGAACCGCGGGCGAGGCATCCTTGTCTCGCGCTCGCAGGGTGTTTTTCAACGCCCGGCCAGGGGGGCTTTCCCGCAGCCGTGTGCGGTGCGAGTATTGCCGTGCCCGACAGAACGGACCGGCAACGATGACGATGGCACGCTCAAATTCCGGATCAGGCGCAGGCCCGGCGCTGATCCTGCTGGCCATGCTGCCCGCAGGCTGCGGGGACGGGGCCGCACCCGTGCCCCTGCTCGAGGGCGTGGCGGACGTGGCAACTCATGCCGACGGGCGGCGCCCGATCGGCGAGCTGTACGCGGACTACCTGGGCCTGCTCGAGCAGGGATGGGCGCTGGACGTGATCGTCGAGTCCCGCCCGGCCGGAACGGAAGTCGCATTGCCGATCGTCGCGCTCCGCTCGCCGCAGGCGGGTCAGGCGGTCTGGCTGCTCTCCGGCATACACGGCGAGGAAACGGCGGGGCCGAACGCGATCGCCGCGGCCATGGCCGACATCGCCGAACTCGGCGCGCGTCATCCCGTGGTCCTCATGCCGCTGTTGAACCCGCAGGGCTATGCCCGCAACTGGCGTTACCTCAACGTGCCCGTCTATTCCGAGACGGTAGACGGCCAGAGCGTCGGCGACTCCTCGCACCTGCTGCCCGTCGAGCCGGGTTCGACCGAAAGCCGGGCGCCCCGGGCGTCCAGCCCGGAGGCGGCTGCGATAACAGCCTACGTGCTGCGGATGGCGGCCAGCTACCCGCCACGCTACAGCATCGACCTGCACGAGGACGACCTGATCGACGAGGGCTACGTTTACTCGCAGGGCATCGAGGGTCCGGCCGACCCGCTGGCGCTGCTGGCCGTCGACATCCTGAAGTCCAACGGCATTCCCCTCAAACTCGACGGCCAGACACGCTTCGGCGAGCCGATCGAGGGCGGCATCATCGGCCCGGTGACCGACAGCTCGATCGACGAGTTGATGAGCGCCGGCACGGTCCTGGTCGGCGGGCGGTCAATGCCGGGCCCGGCCGCAGGCACGGTGCTCGTGTTCGAAACGCCCGCCGCCGCGATAGCCTTCGAGCAACGGGTCGCCGCCCACCTCGCGCTGATCCGGCGGCTCGCCGGGTCCATGGCTACCGGCCCCTAGCAGCCAGTTTAGAAACGGGTTTCCCGGCGCGTTTCCGGCCGTCGGGCCCGTCCGCGGCCATCGTCAGCAGCCGACGGCAAATCGTCTGCCCGCCGGCGGCAGACCGTCAGGTGGGCCGCGCCACTCCCCGGCATCCTGACAGCGTCGGTCAAGCGCCATGTCGGCGAGCCGGCGCACAACTCTGGGGAGTGATACACATGGGTACGAAAACGAATTTCCTTTCTTTGGGTTTGGTCCTGCTGCTCGCAGCTTGTGGCGGTGGCGGCGGTGGCGGCGGGTCGGGCAGCCCGAACCCGCCGCCACCACCGCCGCCACCGCCACCGCCTGTCAACGCCATCCCGGCGGGCCACTGGTTCGGCACGCTGAGCAACGACACGAGCGCCGTCATCGAGGAGTACGTTGCGATGGTCGACGCCGGCGGTCGGTTCCGGCTGGTCTCGGTCGATTCCGCCGTGCAGATGTCAGGCAACTTCCTGGTCGACGTGAACGCATTCACGGGCGATGCCACTGCCTTCGCGGATACGGGCGCCGTGTGGCTGAGTGGCAGCCCGGCCACGACCGTGACACTGGAAGGTGGAGTAGTCCAGGGCGACGCATTTTCCGGCATCTGGACCGCGGCGTCCGGCGAGAGAGGCAGCTTCGCGTTCGTATACGACGGCACGTTTTACGAACGCGCCGGTACGCTGGACCAGCTGGCCGGATCCTGGATCTCATACGACGACTTCGGCAGCCCGTCGGTGACGTTTACGATCCTGGCCGACGGCAGCTTCACCGGGCAGAACACGCTCGGTTGCACATCCAGCGGCCAGTTCGCCGTCATCGACGAGGGCTTCAACCTGTTCGAGGTGCAGAGCACGATCATCGGCTGCGCAGTCGCCGGCGAGTATATCGGGCTCGCGTTTCTCGCCGACATCCTGGGGCCGAACGACGCCCTGGTATTCGCGGTCGACAACGGTTCGCGGGCGACCGTCCTGGGCTTCGAACGGTGATCCCGACGCCGGGGCCGCTTGCGGCCCCGGCGTCTTTGCGGCCGGTGACGATGCGGCCGGACGTGGCGATCCCGGTCGTCCTTCTTGCGCTGCCTGCCCGGACCTTGCCGGGCGCCAGATCGCCAACCGCAGCCTGGATGGCACCGGACCGCGCGAGCTGAGTCGCCGGCTCTGCCGGAGTTGCTCGCGCGAGATCTGCTGATCGATCAGCGGGCGTCGCGAGTAACGAGCTCCAGGCGCAGCTTTTCGCCGTCCTGGGCCAGCACGGCGTAGTCGGCACCCGTATCGGAGACGATCCAGCCGTCTACGTTACCGCCCGCGGCGACCCGCAGCGTACTGTCGTCGAGCCGGTCGCGGAGGATGACGATGCTGTCCTTGCCGACTTTGGCGACGCCGTTCAGTTGCCACTTTTCGCGGACCTTTTCGACCGGGACAGCCGGCGGCGGCTCCGGCAGCGGTTCGGCGGGGAGCGCTTCTGCCACGGGCAGCGGCGATTCCGATACGGCAAGCGGGACCGGTGGCGAGACCGGCGCGCCGCCAGGTGCCTGCAAGCCCCACCAGGCCGCCCCAGCGAGCACCGCGATCGAGGCGGCGGCGAGCCAGGGTACGGCAGGGCGGCGTCGCTGCGCCGGGCCTGCGGCGGCGGGCCGCAGCAGGTCCCGCGCGTTCAGTGGCTGCGCCAGTCTCGCTTCCAGCCAGTCCGTAATCGCCGCCCACTGTTCGAGGTCCTTGCCCACGCGCGCCTTCGGCATGTCGTGTATGCAGAGCCCCTTCGCGGCGGCCCAGGTGTAGTTCTGGCTGTCCCGCAGTACGCCGACGACCGCTATCGACAGGCGCGCCAGGAAGCGGCTCAGCTGCCGGTAGGCGAGCGTGCGTTCCCTGACTCGATTGGCGACGACGCCAAGGCGTCCGTTGCGGCGGCTCACCTGAGCGACCAGCAGCAGATCGGAAACGAGACGGGATGCAGCGTGTATGTCGAGATCCGACGGCAGCACCGGGACGAGAATGGCGTGGGCCCCGCAAGTGTAGTCAATCAGATCGCGGCCCGAGAGACCCGCAGGGGCATCGATTACCGCGACGTCGACGTCCCCGGGGACATCGATTGGTTCCCGGTGCAGGTCGGTAAGCCCGCAATGCAAGGCGGAGACGCCGCGCACCTGCGGCAGGTCGGACGCGCGATTATTGAGCCAGCGCGTGCTGGAGCCCTGCCTGTCCATGTCGACCAGCGCAACGCGCCGTCCGGTCGACGCGAGGTAGCCAGCGAGGTTGAAAGCCAGCGTCGTCTTGCCTGAACCGCCCTTGGGATTCAAAACCACAACGCGCCGCAGGTCCTGCACAGGATTGGTTTTCAGCATTAATTCAGTCCGGTTGCCCTACCGGAACCGCATAGGATTCACGGGTCATTGTACAAGCGTGGCCGAGATCTGCGACCTGATCGATCGGACGGTTTGGTTTGTCGATCACGGCCTGAATGCAACCAGCCGGTCCGTCGTTTCGCTGCCGCCAGCCTGCGCGGCGCCACCAATCACGTAAATTGCCTCGTCCGTGGCCAGGGCGCCGAGGCCGTGGCGCGGCACAGGCATCTCGTCGGCCAGGTTCCACGCATCCCGTTGCGGTTCGTACTCCCAGACCTCGGCATACACGCCGCTGGTCGCGCCGAAGTACTCGCCACCGAATACGTACATCCTGCCGTCGAGTGCGGCAGCAGCGATTCCGCCGGCGGCCTGTGGCAGGGGCGCCAGCTCGCTCCACGAGTCAGTCGCGAAATCGAACGCCTCGTGTACGGCGAGGTTGCCGCCGCGGACCGTGCGGCCACCCACGACATGCCACCGACCGTCCAGCAAGACGCCGGCCGCACTGTTGCGCGGTGTCGGCAGCGGCGCAGCCGGCTGCCACTGCCCGCTACCGGGGTCGAACACCTGGTGTAGCCCCGTGTCCCCCTGGTCCTCCCAGTCGGCATTGCGCTGGCCCAGTGGCTGGCGTCCGCCGGCGAGGTGGATGCGTCCCTGCCAGGCGATCGCGACCGTCTCCGATTGCGGCTCCGGCATCGCGTCGACGACGCGCCAACCCTCTGCCGTCAACCGCAGCACGTCCCGGCTCGCACTCCAGCGGCCGCCGTCAGCGGCCACGAAGCCTCCGAAAAGAAAGAGCTCGTCCGCATTCGCTACGAGATAAGCGTGATGGCGCGGCTCCGGCAGCGAGGGCGCGTCCGACCAGGCACTCGACTCCGGGTCGTAGACGATTACGCGGGTCGAGATGTTCTGCAATGCCGCGTCGACGTCCGGGCTCAATCCGCCGGCGACGTATATGCGCCCGCGATGCCATGCCGGATAGATCTCCTGCACGCGATAGGGCAGGGAAGGACGATCCTGCCAGGTGCCCGCTGTCGCCGTCCTCGGCAGCACTATCGCCGCCAGCAGGCCGCCACCCCCTCCCACAAAATCTCGCCTTCGCATGCGCATGCCCCCCCGGATGTCGCGTGTTATCGTCGCGAACGGTATGGAATTCCTGTGACCGCTGCGTTGGGGCAAAGTTTAGCCGGGCAATGACGACTCCCGAACTGCCTTACCGACTGGGCTTGCCGGCCTGGGCATTCCCCGCCTGGCGCGGCCGTTACTTCGAGGCGCAGCCATCGGCGCTCGCCGGCTACGCGTCGGTATTCAATACCGTCGAGGGCAACACGACCTTCTACCAGGTGCCCGCAAAGGATACGGTGGCCGCCTGGCGCGAGGCGGTGCAGGGCACGGACTTCCGTTTTTGCTTCAAGCTGCCGCGCACCGTAACGCACGATCGATCGCCCGATTTCAGTGACCTGGAGCGGTTTCTGTCCGCGGTCGAGCCGCTCGCTGACCACGTCGGGCCACTGCTCCTGCAGTTTCCGGCACGGGTAGGCCCGGAGCAGCTGGACGAGCTTCAGAAGCTGCTCACGCGCCTGCCCGCAGGTTTCGACAAGGTGCTGGAGTTCCGCCACCCGCGGCTGTTCAGCGAGCCCGAGCTGGTCGACGACCTGCTACAGGAGTTCGGCTGCGGGCGCGTCGTGCTCGACACGCGGCCGATCTACGCAGGCGACCGCCGGCATCCCGAGGTGATCGAGGCGCTGCACGAGAAGCCGGACCTGCCGGTACTGCAGGCGGTATACAACAGGCTGGAGTTCGTGCGTCTCGTGCTGCACCCGGACCGGCTCGAAGAAGGACGCTATATCGACGAGTGGGCCGATCGCATCGCGATGCGTATCGGGCAGGGCGTCAGCGCGTGGATGATGATCCACTGCCCGAACAACCTGCACTGCCCGGAGATGGCGCGCGCGTTCCACGCGGCGCTGGGCCGCAGGCTCGATGGCCTTCCGCCCTTGCCACCCTGGCCCGTCCCGCAGCAGGCGACACTGCTCTGATCTATCCGCGTTACCTGCCGCGAAAGGGCGCCATGAAGATGCGCTTGAATACTCGCGCGACGCGGTCGATCAGGATCGGCTTGTAGTACGCGGCGTCTTCGGGCGTCATATCGTCGAATTCACGCCGATACTTGTGCTTGAGCCACGCATTGAAATCGTGCTGCCACAGGAATCCGTGCAGCCAGTGGTTGAACGGGTGGAAGCCCGGCCGATAGATCTCCGCGACGCCGAAGTCGATGATCCAGGGACGTTCGCCATGCTGGACGAGAATATTCGACTTGCGCATCAGGTCGCCGTGCGCGACGCCGCGTTCGTGGATGGCCTCGATGATCCCGAACAGCCGTTCAAAGAAGCGGTCGCGCTCCTTCGGCGGACTGTCGCGGTAGGTCGGCGCGTCGACGTATTCGAGGGCCAGGTAGTGGCCGTCGAACAGGCCATAGCAGTGCGGTATCCCGTCGATTCCTTCGAGCCGCCGATAGGCGTGGTACTCGCGCCGCAGCATCGTGCGCCGCAGGAAAGCCGAGACAGGGTTGCCGTAAACGGCCTTGACCAGCACCGGCCGGCCACCGATCGTGCCGGCGTGAATGCTGCCCTGGTTTCCGGATTGCGAGATGATCCTGCCGCGTGCCACGATTTCGGCGACCGCGGCTGCATCGACTGCAGCGTCGCTCACAGCCGGGTGTGTATGTAGATGAACCACGCGAGCAGGAATGCGGCGATCAGCGGCTCCCAGTTCACGGTGAGACTCTTGCGGAAGGACCAGCGGTCTTCGCTGGTTGAGGGCCGGTTGCCGAAGCTCGGGACCAGTGCGTGCGTGTTCTGCATGTAGTCGTCGTACGCGGGCCCGAAGATTTGCCGGAGTTTGCGCTCTTCGTATTCGATCGCGGGCGGGTAATAGAAGAGGAAGAACGCCAGCGCAACGAGCGCCGTCCACCACAGCCCGGACGCTGCGACGAAACCATACAGGATCAGGATGTTGCCGACGTAGAGCGGATGCCGGACGTAGACGTATGGACCGCTCGTCGCGAGCTGCTTGTTCTTGGCGATCACGCCGGAGGCCCACAGCCGAACCGCCGTGCCCAGGGCGAAAAGCGCGGCGCCGACCCAGTAAAGCGCCTCGACCGGCTGCGCAACCCAGGCGAACAGGACGGCCAGCAGCATGCCCAGGATCTGTCGGGACGCCTCGTGGTAGCGGAGTTCCCGGATAACGTGAGCCAGGCCGGTCAGCGGCGGCAGCGAGTCGGTTCTGTGGGACATGCGCGAAGTCTTTCCTCGACTGGATACAGGCGCGAATGATACCGGAAACTCGCAGCCGGCAGCCAAAAACGGCGCCGGCCGCGAGCTCCCGGCCTCAGCGGACGGCCTCCGGCAGCCAGACGTGATCGACACCTTTCTGGCGGGCCCAGTCGTTGATCGGCGCGAGCAGGTCGGCTGAAATCGCCCGAAGCTCGCCCCGCCGCAGAGCCCATTGCGCCCGCAGGTCGGCCAGTCGCGTCATGGCGCCGTCTGTTACGGGCGCCCCGCTCCGGTCGATGACGTCCATCAGGTAGCGGAGCTGGCCGGCGAGCATCGTTTCCCAGGCGTCCTCGTCCTCGTAGGTCTCGTGCTTCGGCTGGTCGATCAGTGCCTCCCACTCGCCGATCGCTGCAATGGCCGGTGCCGCCGCGGCACCCAGTGCCGCATCGCCTGGGAATTCGGCGAGCAGCGCCTCGACCTGGCTGCGCGCCGTCCGGACGTCCTGCAACGCGCCGAGGATCTCGCTCAGCATGCCGCTGATCTCGGCCAGCCGTGCCACCCACTCGGCGCGCTGCGTGTCGCTCGCCGCGCCGCGCGGGTCCGGCGTCAGTGTGAAGCTCGCGCTCGCGCTTCGGTCGCCCGTTACGATGCGCGCCTCGTAGCGACCGGGTGCCACCGTGGGGCCACCGAAGCCGGCAAACAAAGCGATGTCGGGAATGCAGCGGATGCTCTCCGATCGCATGTCCCAGCCCCAGCGATTGAGACCCGCCTTGCGCGCCGGGTACTTGATTTCGAAAGGCCGGCGCGGATCCATGTTAGCGATGCGGCAACGGTCGTGATCGCTTTCCTCTGTCGTGTAGCTGCGCACGAGGCGTCCGTTGGCGTCACGGATCTCGATCGTCAGTGGCGCCTCCGTCTCTTCTTCCCTGAGGTAATAATAGAGCGGCACCTCGCTGGACGGGTTCTTGCCCTCGAAGTTTCCGCCGCCCGAGCTCATTCGCACCATTGGCACTTCGCCCGGGGAGTACAGGTGTAGCGCCTTGCTGCCGGTCTCGGCCGCCGCCTGCCGCAGGACGAACAGGTCGTCCAGCACCCAGAAGGCCCGGCCCTGCGTAGCGGCAATCAGGTTGTCGTGCTGCACGCGCAGATCCGTGACGGGGACGCGCGGCAGGTTCAGCTGCAGCGGCTGCCAGTCGGCCCCGTCATTGAACGAGACGAACGCGCCGGTCTCGGTGCCGGCATACAGCAGGCCCCGGCGCGCGGGATCTTCACGCACGACGCGGACGAACGCGTCCTCCGGCAGGCCGGCGTCGATGCGCCGCCAGCGCCTGCCGTAATCCGTCGTCTTGTAGATGTAGGGGCGAAAATCGTTGAGCTTGTACCCGGTCACCGCCGCGTAGGCCGTCGCCGGGTCGTGCGGGCTCAACTCGAGCGCGTTGATCATTGCCTCGCCGCGGTGTGGCGGCGACACGTTGTCCCAGGATTCGCCGGCGTTGCGCGTTACATGTATCAGCCCGTCGTCGCTGCCCACCCAGATCGTGCCGGCTTCTGCCGCCGACTCCACGATGTAGAAAATCGTGTTGTAGAATTCGGCGCCGACGTTTTCCGGCGTGAGTGGCCCGCCATTGCGGCCCTGTTTCTCCGGGTCATTGCGCGTCAGGTCGGGACTGATCTCCGTCCAGGTCGTTCCCCTGTCGGTGCTCTTCAGGAGCATCTGGGTGCCGAAGTAAATTATGCTCGGATCGTGAGGCGACACCGCGACCGGTGCGTTCCAGTTGGCCCGGTACTTCAGGTCGCGCGAATCCTTGCCATAGACCATTTCCGGGTACGGGATGATGACGCGGGTTACCTGCGTATCGCGGTCATACTCCGTCAGCGTACCGTTGATTGTCGTCGCATAGACCAGCCGCGGGTCGTCGGGATCGAACGCGATGTGCGCGCTCTCGCCGCCGCCGACGGCGAAATAGTCGGCCTCGCCGATACCGCCGCGGAAGGAGCTCGTGGCGATCGCGACCGTGCTGTTGTCCTGCTGGCCGCCGTAGATGCGATACGGGAAGTCGTTGTCCGCTACCACCCTGTAAAACTGCGCCGTCGGCTGGTTGTGAATGCTGGACCAGGTCTTGCCTCCGTCGAACGTTACGGTCGCACCGCCGTCGTTGCCGTTGATCATGATGCGGTTGTCACGTGGGTTGATCCAGTGATCGTGGTGATCGCCGTGCGGCGTATCGATCTTTTGCCAGGTCGCGCCCGCATCGATCGATTTCATCAGTGGCACGTTCAGCACCCACACCGTGTCCGGGTCGACAGGGTCCGCGGTGACATGGATGTAGTACCAGGCCCGTGTGTGCAGGACACGGTGCCCGTTGATCAGCTTCCAGGTCTTGCCCGCGTCGTCGCTGCGCCAGAGGCCGCCCTTTTCGGGCTCTGCCTCGATGAGCGCGTAGACGCGCTCGGGCATGCTCGCCGATACGTCCACGCCGATCTTGCCGACCATTTCGGGCAGCCCGCCTTCGAGCCGGGTCCAGGTATCGCCGCCGTCCGTCGTCTTGAAAATGCCGCCGTCGGTGCCGCCGGAGTGGATGAACCAGGGCTTGCGGCCGTGGTTCCACATTGCCGCATAAAGGATCCGGGGATTCGTCGGGTCCATCGACAGGTCGGACGCCCCGGTCGTGTCGCTGACCTTCAGGACATGCTGCCAGGACTTGCCGCCGTCGGTCGTGCGGAAAATACCGCGCTCCGCATTCGGACCCCAGATCTGACCCTGTGCGGCGATATACGCGACGTCCGGGTCGGCCGGGTGTACCTGGATACGCGCAATCTGGCCGGCCCGGTCGAGACCGATATGGGTCCAGGTCTTGCCGGCATCGGTCGAGCGGTACACGCCCTTGCCCTGGCTGGTCGTAACGCCACGGATCGGGGATTCGCCGGTGCCGACGTAGATCACGTTGTGGTCGGACTCGGCGACGGCGACAGCGCCGATCGTCCCGACGTCGATGTGGCCGTCCGAAATGTTCTCCCAGGTGGTGCCGGCGTTCTCGGTTTTCCAGACGCCGCCGCCGGTCGCACCCATGTAATAGAGCTGAGCGTTGTCGGCCACACCCGTGACCGTCGTTACGCGGCCGCCGCGGTAGGGTCCGACCAGGCGCCACTCGACCGCCGACAAGGTGTCCGGGTCGACGACTTCGTCTGCCGCGGCCGGCCCGCCTGCGCCGAGCATTGTGATCAGGACACCGAGGGCGACGAACGCCCGCTTGCCCGGGTATGTCTGCTTGTTCACGGTTCCAGCTCCTCGCTTCTATTTCGGTTTTTGGTCCGGCCGGGTGACAGATCGTGTATCGATCAGGGCCAGCGCATATGAAGTATCGGGTAGGGCTTGCCCATGCCGTCGAGCGCGTCTCTGCCCGTTACCCGGAAACCGATGCGCTCGTAAAAGCCGACGGCTTGTGCATTCTGCTCATTTACGTCGACGGTAAGCCCGGCGGGATAACGGCGTTTGGCCTCATCCATCAGCCGCCGCCCCGCGCCGCGGCCTCGCTGTACCGGATCGACGAACAGCGAATCGACGTTCGCATCCGTCATCCCCATGAAGCCGTAAGGCGCGTCGCTCGCATCGGTGACGACCAGGAACGCGGCGTTCGGCAGGTACTGGCCCAGCACGATGCCGGCGATCTCGTCCAGGTCGCTCGCGGACAGGAAGTCGTGGGTTGCGGCAACGGAGCGCTGCCAGATGTCGAACAGCAGCTCGATCTCGTCGTTTCTGGATGGTCTTATCTGCATGGATCGCGTTCTGGCCACCGCCGCGTGGCCATCAGTCCGGGAATTATGCGCGATGGGGGCGTTTGTCGACAGCCCCGCCCTGGTACCTGTCCGGCTATGCCTTATGCCATATCGGCATTGCCGCCGCGTTCTGTTGCGCCCAGCGCATCGAGTGCGGCGGCGATCGCCTCGGCTCGCGTGTGAAAGCGCGAGGTCTCCTTGATGACATCCAATACACCGATGCGTCCGAGCAGGCGAGCAACCGGCAGGCTCAGGCCGACCATGAATACGCGCTGCCCGCTCGCTTCCGCGCGCTGGATGATTTCTTCGAGGGCCAACGCGGCGCTGCCGTCGATTTCCGGCACATCGACCAGGTCGATGATCAGCACGTCGTGCTGTCCGACGGCCGAAATCTTGCGGGTCATTTCGATTGCTGCGCCGAAGCTGATCAGGCCCGACAGGTGCAGGACCAGTGCCCGGCCGCCGCAGCGTCGGAACAGGGTCGACTCCTCCGGCGTGAACAGCCTGGCGTGCTCGGGATCGGCTATGGCCCGGATAGATTCGATCTGAATATCGGCCGTTCGTTTCACGAAGGTCAGGCTCGCCAGTACGACGCCGACGGCGACGGCGGTCACCACGTCGACGAAGACGGATAGCACGAGCACCACGAGCATCAGCACCAGGTCGACGCGAGGCAGGCGGTGAATTCGCCTGAGGAAGCGCCAGTCGATCACGTCGATGCCGACCTTCAGGAGCACGCCGGCCAGCGCCGCGTGCGGCACATAGGCGACGGCCGGCCCGAGACCCAGCACGATGGCGAACAGCGCGACTGCATGGATCACGCCCGATAACGGCGTCCTGCCGCCCGCATTGACGTTGGTGAGTGTGCGGATCGTCGCGCCGGCCCCGGGGATTCCGCCGGCGAGGCCCGCGACGAGATTGCCGATGCCCTGGCCGACGAGTTCCCGGTCGGAATCGTGGAACGTGCGGGTGACGTTGTCCGCCACAAGCGACGTCAGCAGGCTGTCGATCGAGCCGAGTGCGGCGAGCACGGCGGCGGCGACCAGCATCCGGTTCAGGTCGGCGAAGTCGAATTGGGGCAGCCGGGGCGACGGCAGCCCGGACGGTATCGAGCCCAGCACCGGTGCGTCGGTCAGGGACAGGGCGAGGAGGCTTCCGACGACGAGCGCGACCAGGGGCGGAGGTATTACGCGGCCGATGCGCTTGGGCAGGCGCGTGCAAATGGCGAATGCAATGAGGCCGATGATCAGTGCGTGCAGGTTCGGGTTCAGGACCTGGGCCGGCAGCACCGTCAGCGCGTTGACAACGCTTTGCGGGCTTGCGTAGCCGACGAGCGGCTCGATCTGCATGATGATCAGTATGCAGCCGATGCCCGTCATGAAGCCCGACACCACGGGATAGGGCATCAGGTTGATGTAGCGGCCAATCTTCAGGTAGCCGAACAGGATCTGCATGGCGCCGGCCAGCATGACCACGGTGAAAGCCATCGCCGGGCGCTCGCCGAACTGCGTGAATACCGTGGCTGCGACGATCGTCATCGGGCCGGTCGGGCCCGAGATCTGGGAGGGCGTGCCGCCGAACAGAGCTGCGAAGAATCCGACGCAGATGGCACCGTACAGGCCGGCCACCGGGCCAGCCCCCGATGCGACGCCGAATGCGATTGCGAGGGGCAGGGCGACGACGGCCGCGGTCAGCCCGCCGAAGAAATCGCCGCGAAGATTCGAGAGGTTCAGCCTGTTCATGGCTGCTGGGATCGTGCCTGGTCGCTGCCGTGATCGCGAATGAACTGCAGCACGTCGCCGGCGATGGAGTCGTCGGCGGTGTTGAAGCTGTACATGATCGAATAGTGGTTGTGACCGGGCACCTGCTTGTGGCGCGGGCAGCGATTGTCCCGCTCGCAGACCGCCTGAATCAGGTCGACCGCTTCCTTCTGCATCGCCAGCCGGTCGTACTGTGCGTCGACGATGAACAGCGGCACGGCTCGCCCGTCGACATGCGCGGATGGCACCCGCGCGGGCCACAGCGACTCGTCATCGCCGTAATAGGCGGGCATCGAGTCCGAGCCGCTGCCCGAATACACGCCGGAGATCAGGACGGACCCGGCGAGCCCGTCTGCGCCGCCGGCCGGCTGCAGCGTTTCCATGAACGTGTACTGCGCGACGTGTGCGGCGCCGGCCGAGTGCCCCAGCAGGAATATTCGACCGGGATCGGCGTTGATGCGCCCGGCATTGTCGCGAATCCAACCGAGCACGGCTGCCAGGTCCTCGGCGCCCGATGGCCACTGGAATTCCGGGGCGAGCCGGTAGTTGACGTTGACGCCGACGATGCCGTGCCGGGAGAAGTAGTTCAGCACGTTGTCGAAGATCTCGCCGTCGCCCTTGTCGCCGCGCACGAAGGCGCCGCCGTGCACGAACACGAGCACCGGAGCCGGGTCCTCGGTCGGTTCCAGCGTCCGGTGCACGTCGAGGCGCTGCTGCGGGTGTTCGCCATAGGCGATGTCGCGCTCGACTTCCGGTTGCGGGAATCCCGCTTCGCGCAGGTGCTGCTTGTAGATCGCTCGCAGTCCGCCGATCTGGCTGTCGGCGAACGTGTCGCCGTAACGCTCTATCTCGGCGTTTGCCACGGGCGTGTCGGCGGTCGCCGCCACCGCCATCGGCATGGCGAGGAAGCAAAGCAGGATGAAAATGGCCAACTTCGCTGCACTTGCGGACATGTTTGGAACCGGCCGTTTCGGAGTCGACGCGCAGTATGCCACAAGGCCTTTACGGCCGCGTCGCGGCGTTCAGCCCAGCGTCGCCCGGAATAGCCGCAGCCAGTTGGCGCCGAGCAGGCGCTCGAGATTGCTCTCCGTCCAGCCGCGGCGCTCGAGTACTGCGACCAGGTTGCGGAACCTGTCCGGCGTATCGACCTCCGGTATCCAGGGCGGCCAGCGCAACTCGTAGTTCGGCTTGAAAGCCTCGACGCGCGGCTCGTACCAGTTCTCTCGCGTCGCCCAGGGCGAGATTCCCTGCGGCGGAAAATCCGAGGCCAGCCCGACGTGCTCGTGTCCGACTACCGATACCGCGTGTTCGACGTGGTCGGCGTAATCTTCGATCGTCGTCTCGCCTCCCGGGTCGGGGCCGATGAAGTAGCCGAGCGCGATCATGCCGATGACGCCTCCCTTGTCCGCGCACGCGCGCATCTGGGCGTCGGTCTTGGCGCGCGGGTGACCGGGCCGCAATGCATCGCACATGGTGTGCGTGATCGCGACCGGCTGCTCGGAAAACGCGATGCCGTCGAGCGTGGTCTGGCGGCCGCAATGTGACAGGTCGATCATCACGCCGAGCCGGTTCATGCGCTCGACGACCTCGAGCCCGAAATCCGACAGGCCGGCATCGGTGCGTTCGAGGCAGCCGTCGCCGAGGCGATTGCGGAAATTGTAGGTGAGCTGGAAGCTCCGCATGCCGAGCGCATGCAGTGCGTCGATGTTGTTCAGCTTGCCTTCGAGCATCGTGGCGTTCTGGAAATTCATCAATACGGCAGTTCTGCCGCTTTCGGCCGCACGTTCGATGTCGGTCGCGGACAGCGCGAGCAGCAGTCGATCGGGTCGCGCGGCGACTCGCTCGCGCCACCCCACCAGTGCGTCGATGGCCGTCTGCAGGTCAGCATTCGGCAGGCTCTCGACGATGCCCGCATAACGCGCCTGCCGCAGCGCATCGAGGTCCGCGTCGCCCCAGTCGCGGCTGAAGCAGAGAGCATCGACGACCAGCGCCCGGTCGTAGACGCCGGTCGCCGCGAAAGGCCCGGCCGACGGCAGCAGCGAGCCGGCCGCCATTGCCGCCGCCGACGCGAGTACCTCGCGCCGGGTGGTGCGCCCGGTTGCGGCCGGGGTCGCGTCGCGGTCGATCCGCCGCCTGTTCGTTGGTGGTGTCATTCGGGTCTCCTGAGCGGCTTGCCGGCAAGTACGCCGGTGGCCCGGCCATCGCGGATCGCAAACTCGCCATTGACCAGCACGTGCACGGCGCCCGTGGCGAAGCGGCGCGGCTCCTCGTAGGTAGCCCGGTCCCGGTAAATGGTCGGGTCGATGATCGCGACGTCTGCGGCGTACCCCTCGCGCAGGTAGCCGCGGTCGGGCAGGCGGTAGAAATCCGCCGCGAGGCCGGAAAAACTGCGAATCACGAATTCCGGCCGGAGCAGGGGTTCGTCGAAGACGAACAGCCGCATTTTCATCGGGAACGCGCCGTAAGCTCGCGGGTGTGTGATCGGCTGGTCGGGCTGCGGCGTCCGCCCGTCGGTGCAGGTCATCATCCACGACTCCTGTGCCAGCCGCCGCGTGTTCGCGTGATCGTAGAGTTCTCGGTTCATCACCGACGCGTTGCCGTCCCGCAGCAGCGACTGCACCGCCGCCGCCGGCTCGAGTTCGCGCTCGCGAGCGACGTCCGCCAGCGTCTTGCCGTTCAGCTCGGGCCTGGGGTCGGCGAATACGATGCGCTCGGCTCCGCCGCGGATGTCCAGCATTGCACGGGTAGCGGCGAGAATCTCGGCCGATGTTGCAGGGTCGTCGAATCGCTGCCGCATCGCCTCCTGGCCGCCCGCAGCGGCCCAGTCCGGGATCGTGTACGAGCGAAGGTTGCTCTGCGTCGCGTCGTAGGGGTGCTGCGCTGCCCACACGTCTATGCCCTGGGCCCTGGCGTCGTTGATGTATTTTGCTGCCGCGTCGCCCCGGCCGTAGTTGTGGGCGCCTTGCAGGTTGTAATGGCTGAATATCGCACGCAACCCGGATTCGCGCGCGATACGGATGCCTTCCCGAACGGACGCGTCATAGCCGACGCCTTCGTGCACGGCGCCGAGATCCCGGTCGTGCGTATCGTAGATAGCGCCTTCGTACCCGGCGGCGATGCGGGCCAGTTCGATGATCTCTTCCGTCGACGCGTAGCTGCCGGGCACGTAGAACAGCCCGGTCGACAGGCCGAATGCTCCTTCGTCCATGCCTTTCCGGACCAGCGCCCGCATGGTTTCCATTTCGGCCTCGTCCGGAGCCCGGTTTTCGAGGCCCATCACGGCCTCGCGGACGGCGCCGTGCCCGACGAACAGCAGGCCGTTTACGCCGATGCCGCTGTCCGCCCAGCGATCGAGCGTCGCGGCGACCTCGTAGTCGCCGTCGCCGTCGAGGCCGAGCACGACCGACGTGATGCCCTGGTACAGGAAAGGAAGCCCGTCCCGGCCGTAGTCGCGGTCGAGTTCGGCATGGCTGTGGGCATCGATGAAGCCGGGCGCGATCCACAGGCCGCTCGCATCCAGTGTCTCCTGCGCGCTCAGACCTGGACGCGAGCCGTCACCGATGAATACGATCCGGTCTCCCCGGATACCGACGTCCGCGAAGACCGGGGCGGCGCCGGAGCCGTCGTAGACCTGGCCGCCCGTTAACAACAGGTCGACGGTCAGGGCCGGCAGCCCGGTGGCGGCATCCTGCCGCGAACAGGCGGCCGCGGCGAGCAGCAGGACGAGTGTTGGGATCCGTAACCGGGCAGACATCCAGGGCCTCCGTGGTTTGCCCGATTATTGCAGATGCCGGGTCTTTCGCCAGCACGCTCGCCCGGTCCGGCGCCGCGTCGGGATCACTCGCCCGCCGTTGCGCCGCCGGTCTCCGGGAGGTGCAGGCCTGCCAGGGCCGCCTCGGTGTCGACGACCAGCACGTGTTCCCCGTCGACGTCGCTGTAGTCGATTTCGACGCGCCGGGGTGACGGCCCCAGCGCGAAGAACAGGTCCATCCCGCGGGCCTTGCCGACGTCGATCGTGAGCGGCAGGTCGGTGTGGCGGGCCTGGATCTCTTTCGCGACCTTGCTGTTGTTGGCACCCTTGACGATGCCGCCCACGGCCAGCGCCGGGCCGATGAGCAACCCGCCGGCGACACCGGCCGCGAGGCCCGCGCCCCCGTATACGATGGCGGAGCCGGCGCCGACTGCTGCCACCGTCGCGGCGGTGCCGGCGACCGCCAGTGCCCGGCCGGACATGCCCGCCCGTACCTCGACTCCCTGGCCCTTGTAGCGCTTCGTCGTCTGCCGGCTCGCCTTTATCAGGCGCTTGCGGTCGTCGTCTGCGGCGACTGGCGTCTCCAGCGAGTCGATGACCCGCACGGCCGTAATCGTGAGCGTCGAGTCGGACCTGTTGCGGACCGACAGCAGGTACTCGTCCCAGTCCGCGTTTTTTGCCCAGGTCCCGGGGCCGTCCCGGAAGATTACCCAGTCGACACTGGCTTCCAGCCGCCCGTCGGCGGCGGCGGCCAGGGCGGCCGACGGCGTGAACTGGACCGGCTCCTTGAGGACCTTCGAGCCCCCGCAGCCGGCCAGCGCGAGGCACAGGATCATTGCGGGGATCAGCACGGACGGGCGGACGATGTTGCGCATGGTTGTCTCCAGGGACAGGTGCTGCTGCAGAAGGGTCCAGCATAGGAGCGTCCCCCGCGCCCGACCTGAACTTCGCCTGACGATAGCCCGCCGGGGAACCGATGGTTTGGCCGGCGAAGGATTTCGGCCGGCCAGGCCATCCAACGGCTGAATCCAGGCAACGACCGCGGGGACTCCCAAATGCGTATCACCATATTACTGGCCGTGCTGGTCATCGCGGGTTGCGGCGTCACAGGGCAACTCGCCAGGAACACCGAGACCAGGGACTTCTACCTCGATCCCCTCGCGCTGCAGCAGGAGGGCCTCGGGTTCCTTACCCCGATCTCCGCCACCGGACAGGAAGCGGATCGCGTCGGCCTCGCCATCGCCTTCGCCGAGCGGGTGGCCGACGAACGCGCGGACCTGCACGTCCTGCGGCTTGCCGAAGTGCTGTCGGCGGTCAACCAGGCAGGCCTGTCCGACGAATACAAGACGATGATGGACGATTACCAGGCGACCGGGATCCTCGAGCGGGACACACTCCGGCAGATCGGCGAAGCCAGCGGCGCGCGCTACCTCGGCTTGCTCAATCTCGCCCGCTTCTCGCAGGGCTCCAACAAGCGATTCTCGATCGGCGGCCTGCGCCTGATGGATACGAAGGAGGCTGCGCTGCGCCTGTCCTGGCAGATCTGGGACAGCCGAACCGGAGCGATCGCGTGGGAGGGCAGCGACGAGATCAATTACGCTTACGACACGGGCCGCGAACGCCCGGTCAATTTCGGCTACGTGGCGGCGCAAGCGGCTACGAACATGCTGGCCGAGTTCCCGACGCTCGCGGACAAGGCCCAGCCGGCGATGGCGAATCTGTCTGCAGGCCGGTAAAAGCGGGCCGTTCAGAACGACCAGACCACACCGAGTGATGGGACCAGCGGCAGCCAGTACCCGTCGTCGCTTTCCAGCACCGGGTTGCCCTCAGGGTCCTGGCCCAGCGAGTACTCGGTGCAGCAGGGATTCTGGCGATTGTAGAGGTTCGTGATTTCGAGAAATGCCGTCAGTTCTCCCTTCGGTACGGTAATACGCCGGCTGACCCGGATGTCGAGCGTATGAAATTGCGCGTGCTGCAGGCTGTTGCGCTGCGTCGTCGATAAGCTCAGTTCGGTCGTGCCGTCCGGGTTCGCGATCGACTCCGGGAGCAAAAGCGTCTTGGGCCAGCCGCTGTGCAGCACGCCGGCGGCGCTGAAACTCCATGCTTTCCAGTCCCAGTTCAGGCCGGCCTTCAGCGCATGTTCCTGGTGCCAGCTGCGCGGGACCGTGCCTTCGGGAAGGTTGTCCTGGATCTGCGACCAGCTGTAACTGACCCACCACAGGAGATCCCTGCGCTCGCCGCTGAACATCAGTTCCGCCCCCCGGGCGATCGCCGTACGGGCGTCGATGCGAACCCGGTCGATCTGCAGCTCGGGAATCAGCACCAGCGGGTCGAACACGTTTTCGAAGCGGGGCATCAGCGAGTGATACTTCTTCTGGTACCACTCGAGCCGGACATCCGGCCCCGCGTCGAGACTGTGCGACAGGCTGGCCACAAGGTGACGGGCGCGCTGTGCAGGGAAATACTGGTCCAGTCCGTCGCCGACCTGTAGCTCATTGATTTCCTGCGCCTGGTAGAACTGCCCGAATCCGAGCCGCAGCTCGGTCTTTTGGCCGATGCGATACAGCAGGTTGAGGCGCGGGCTTACCTGGGTATCGTCGTCGGAGGTGGTATAGGTCTGCTGGTCCCAGCGCAGGCCGGCGTCGAACACGAGACGATCGACGGGTCGCCAGCGCGCCTCGGCGTACAGCGCGTACTGTTCGCCCTCCGGCTCTGCCGCGATGTCGCGCGTCGTCAGCGGCTGGTTGTCGAGTATGGTGTCGAAAGGCGGGAGTATCTCGAGCTGCGAGGAATACGCGTACTCCGCTTCCAGCCGCTTCAGGTCGAACCCGGCGCGCAGTAACCAGGTTCCGCTCGCATCGAATTGCCAGTGCTGATTCAGCGACAGAGCGGTGAAATCCCGCCGGTCGTCGACACGACCGTTGCTGACGTCCGGAACCAGGACGATGCCCCTGCGGTTGTTGTGAATCTCGGTGACAGACAGCGTGGTCTCGCTCGACAGCCTGTCCGTCCAGTCGGTTCCGGCCTTGAGCCAGGCGATCGCGTTGCGGTAGTTCGCGCCTGCTTCTTCGCGCTTGTCCGACGTCGCCAGCGAGATCTTGTC
>JAOUIH010000019.1 GCA_029884165.1 Gammaproteobacteria bacterium
CCGGGCCCCCAACCTTAACGAGTTGCTCAGGCCAGTCAGCGCCGGTTTCCGGCCCGTTGCCGACCCTTGCCTGGCGGTAAACAACCCGTCGCAGGCGGTTAAGGATCTGTGCGTGCAGCAGGGCGTCCCGGCAAATATCATCGACACGCTTGTCGACGGGCCGCGCTCGGGCTACGACTTGATCAGCGGTGGTAACCCCGACTTGAGCGAGGAACAGGCCGATACGTTCACTGCAGGATTCGTTCTGTCCCCGAACTTCTTGTCCGGGTTGACCATGTCGCTGGACTATTACGAGATCGAACTCGAAGATGCGATCTCGCAGGTCGATGGCCAGTTGCTACTGAACGACTGTTTCGCGACCCTGAATTTCGGTAGCCCCTCGTGCCAGTCGATTCGTCGTGATTCGAACGGCAACATTTCGCAGGTCATCGCGCCGCTGCTCAACCTCTCCGACCGAATCGTAAATGGCGCGGATCTGTCGGTCGACTACGTCTTCGACAATCTGCCCAATTGGATCTCGTTGCCGGGCAGGGGTGCGTCTCTGGGTATCCAGTGGTTTTCGTCATGGCAATTCGAGAATTCCACGCAAGTTCTGCCTAGCCTCCCTGCGGTCGACTGCGCGGGCAAGTACAGCGGTACCTGCTCTACCGGAGCCATACGTCCGACGCCCGGATACCGCAGTCTGATGCGCTTCAATTATCTGTCGGGTCCGTTCCGACTGAGCCCGGAGATCAACTACATCGGCGAGCTCGAGCTATCCGTAGATTCAGCTCCGAACGAGAGGGGCACTCAGGATGCCGTAATCTTCGTCAATCTGAACGGCGGCTGGGACTTCAGCGACCGGTTCGGGCTGTTCTTCGGCATCAACAACGTGCTGGACGAGGAACCGCCGGTCTGGGCCTTCCAGGCGGCTGGCGACCTGAACGTCAACGTCAACCTCTACGATCCGGTGGGACGCAGTTTCTTCCTGGGCGTAAAGGCTGGCCTCTGAGACGACGGTCGGAATCCACGACCACTCGTTGGGCGGCGCCGCGATGACTCTTCGGACCATCGCGGCGCGTACTCCCAGGAAACCGGGGGCTGGCGATTGTCAGCCCTTTTTTTTGCGCTGCTCCGGAATCGAGCGTACGAGTGCTTCGCCCGATATCGATGCGCAGTCCAGGAGTTCCGATTATGGCCACGCCGCATAAGCCGGCAGCGCTAGCTGCCCGGTTGACCGGGTTCGTCTTGCTCGCAGCGCTGGCGCTGCCATTCGCCGGGTTACCGGCGCAGGTGCTCGCCGGCCCGGGCGATGCGCCCGGCAGCGCAAGCAAGCCTGCGCAGAGCTTCGAGAAGCTGATCGACCGCTACCTTTGCGAGGTCCGGGGCGTCGGTTGCAGCCTGCCGGGCGATATGAGCGCCGAGAGTTTCGCGCAGCGCATCCGGGCGCAGTTGGCGATCCTAGAGGAACTCGAGACTGTCGACCGGGGCACGCTAACCCTTGAGCAGGATATCGACTGGCGCTTCCTGCGCGGCATCCTCAAGGCCAACGTTCGGGCCGAGAGCGAGGTTCAGCGTTGGCGCCAGGACCCTCGGCAGTACGTGTTTACCAACGGCATCATCTTCAAGATCGAGGCAGACCACCGGCATCCAGACGAGCGCGGCCGCGACCTCGTAGCTGAACTGCGGCTGCTACGTACGCGCATGGTCAACGCCGAGACGAACCTCACAGAGTACATTCCGAACTGGCTGAGCTACGCCAATGCCCGTATCGACGGCACCGTCATCGTCATGCAGGAACATACCCGCAGGTTCGCGGCTCGGCTCTCACCGGAGCTGCGCGCTGAGCTGCTTGACGAGGCAGCCCAGACAGAGGTGGCGTTGGACCGTTTTCGCCGTTTCGTGAACGTCGAGTGGACACGGCGGCCGCAGGGCGACTTCCGGATTGGCGCCGATCTCTACAATTACCTGCACGAACACCGCCACCAGATTCCGGTTGCCGACCGTGCGCTGGAGCAGATCTCCCGCGGCGAGCGCGGCTTCACTCGCCTGCCCGACTACTATGACTGGGGTTGGAAGCAGTACGTAATCGTCGAGGGGCACCTGGAGCGAAAGGCGGCAACCATCGACCCGGACAAGACCTGGCGGGAGATCATCAAGGACACCAAGAAGCTGCACCCCTTCAACGAGCAGTTGGTCTACGAGGGTATCGTCCTTTCCCGCAAGACCCGGGAATGGACCATCGAGAACGACCTCGTCACCATTCCCTGGGAAGACGACGACATGCTGATGGTGGCGTCGGATCCGAGCATGGCCTCGTCGCAGTGGTGGGGCTTCGGACCCGGCTACCTGCCCACCGCCCACCAGTCACTGAAGATGGCGTGGCCGATCATCCCGATCCAGCCCGAGTGGCCCGCCGACGTCGCGGAAGAGAACCTGACCGAGAAGGACTGGAGCTTCTACTACGCAATCGCGCCGCACGAGGCCTATCCCGGCCATCACCTGATGCGTCTTTACCGCAACCGTCATGAGCGCCGCCTGCGCCGCTACGAGTCCAGCTACTCGGACCAGGCATGGTGCTACTACGTCGAGTGGGAGCTGACGCCGCGGCCCGAGTACGGCTTCTTCCCGGCCGAGTTGCAGGACCGCTACGAACTCGAAATTTTGCGCCTGAAGCTTTGGCGAATGGGGCGTGTGATCATCGATTCGGGACTGCACGGCGGGCGCATGACTTGGGACGAGGCCGTGGACGTTGAGGCCGAGCGCACCGGCTTCGTGCGGCGTGGTGCCGCGATCAACATCGACGGAATTGCCAGCGGCGGCACGGACACTGCAGCGCCGACGATCGGTTATTTCCAGTGGATGCTCTTGCGGGACGACTATTTCAACAAGATGCGCGAACTCGACCAGAAGGGTACGCTGAAGGACTTCCATGACCGCGTCTATCGCATCGGTTTCCTGCCGGTCGAACTCGTGCGCGATCAATTGATGACCGAGTTGGAGAGGGAGTTCCGTGCTGAGTGGCATCGCTGAGTGTGCCCACTTCCGATCCCCACACGATAGGGCCTGAAACCTTGAAGCCAATGAATCACCTCAAAGTACTCCTTCTCTTGTTGCTCGTCGCGACGTTCGGCTCAGGCGCTTACGCCCAAGGCAGCTATGAAACGCTGCTGCAGATGAACGAGGAGATCCTCGAACTTGCGAATCCGGCAATGATCGACGGGGTGCCGGATCTGGGCAGCCGTGCCATAGCGCAGCAGCGCGCTGCGCTCGATGACTTCCGCGAGCGCCTGCTCGATATCAATACGTCGTCCTGGACGGTTCCGCAGCAGGTGGACTACCTCCTGGTTTGGTCCAAAATGAACGACATCGTATTCGAGCACATGGTTACGCAGCCGTGGTCGCGCGACCCCCTGACTTATCTGTACCAGTTCCGGCGCACGCCTTACGCGGAAGTTCCGTCCACCCCTGCGGAACGGGCAGCCCTGGCCAAGCAGCTCGAAGCCGTGCCGGTGATCGTGGACAATGCCGTCGCGAACCTGACGCAGCCAGCCGGTGAGCTGGCCCGGCTGACGATATTCCTGCTCGACAAATTCGACGGCGTGGGCCAGGGGGAACCGTATCGCGACAATCCGCCCGAGGGCACTATCGGCTGGTTCGAGGACCTCTGCACGCGGCTCGCAGCCCGCGGCGGGGACCTCGTCGACGATTGCCGGGAAGCCACCAGGGCGGCGCGCCGGTACCGGGACTGGCTCGCCGGAAGCCTGGACGGCATGGAGGCATCGGCCGCGATCGGGACGGATAACTTCAACTGGTACCTGAAGCACGTCCGGCTGCTGCCGCATACCGTTGACGACTTGCGGGCCATCGGCAAGCGCGAGTTTCACCGGTACCGCTTCGACTATATTCTCGATCGCTACAAGAACGGGTCGCTGGACGAACTGGAGCTTACGCAGAGTGCCGAGCAGCATCGGCAGAGAACTCGCGAAGCCGAGGCCAAGACGCGGCAGCTGGTCAAAGAACTCGGTCTGTTTACGATTCCAGACTACATGCCGAACGAATTCGAGTCTGACGTCTTCTGGAGCCCGCGGGCGAAATCGGACCGACATTTCTGGGAAGAACTCCAGTTTCGCAATGCGCTGAACAATCACATTCACGCTTCGATACCCGGTCATCGCTTCGATGCTGAAATCAGGAAGCGGCTGGAAAACCCGATACGCCGTACACACGGGGAGAGTGCCCGGGCGGAAGGGTGGGCCACCTATCTCGAGGAAACGCTAATTCAGGCTGGGATCGCCGACGACAACCCGCGCGTGCGCGAACTCTTCTACGCGGCATTGATCAAGCGAGGCAGCCGATTTTTTGCCGAGATCGGCATGCACACCGGCGAAATGACTCTCACAGAGGCCAACGCCTACATGATGGACTGGGTGCCATACATGGAAGAGGACCTCGGTCGCTATGACCTGGTCGGCTATCTGCGTCAACCCGGCTTGGGCAGCATGTATCTGCTGGGCAAGACGCAGATAGAGCAGCTTGTGTCGGAGCGGGCATTCCAGCTTGGCGACAATTTCAACCTCGGCGATTTCCACGACGATTTCCTGTCGCGCGGCATCATCCCTGTGACCCTGATTCGATGGGAAATGGCGGGTCTCGATGACGAGGCCCGTGCCGTCTGGAAGGATGTCGTCGGTAAGGCTTTCCCGGGCGACAACTAGCGCGGGAGACCTGGGTGTGCCCAGCAATCACAAGACCGGAGTAGTTCCACACCATGTTTCGACTTTTTTCTTCAGATATTTATTGGCTCAGTCGCGTAGGCCGCTTCCTGCTCATTGGCTGTGCTGTGCTGCTGCCCGTCCAGGCAGCCATCGCGGCCGCGCCTGATGGCCTGAGCGAAGAGGACCTTGCCGCATTGAAGTGGCGGGAATTGGGCACCGCCGCTACCAGTGGCCGCATCACCCGTTTCGCGGTGCACCCGGAAGATGCGAGCGTGATCTACGCGGCGACTGCGTCCGGGGGACTTTGGAAGACGGTCAATGCGGGTACTACCTGGCAGCCGATCTTTGAGCATCAGTCCACTGTTTCGATGGGCGATGTTGCCCTTGTACCCGGACATCCCGATATCGTCTGGATTGGCACGGGTGAGCAGAATAGCGTCCGGAGCTCCCAGTTCGGCGATGGCGTGTACCGTTCGGACGATGCCGGCAAGACCTGGCGGCACATGGGATTGGCGGGAAGCCGCCATGTTGGCCGGATACTCATACATCCGGAGAACCCGGATATCGTCTATGTTGCCGCCTTGGGCTCTTTGTGGGGGAGCAACCCGGAGCGCGGGCTGTACCGTACGACTGACGGCGGTAAGACCTGGATACAACTGCTCCGGCCCAGCGAGTACACAGGGGTCGTCGAAGTACAGATGCATCCCGGCAATCCTGACATCCTGTTCGCTGCGACCTTCCAGCGGGAGCGTCGGATGTGGAGCATGGTCGGTGGCGGGAGTGAAGGCGGGCTTTATCGCAGCACCGACGGCGGTGACACCTGGGCTCGCGTGGGTAACGGCTTCCCGACGGGCCCTGTAGGTCGGGTCGGCGTCACGTTCTGCCCCAGTCGCCCCGACACACTTTACGCCACCGCAGTGGGGCCGGAGGGCGGAACCTTCCGGTCGACCGATGGAGGCGCTTCGTGGGAGCGACGCAACGCAGAGGTGCAAAGCCACTGGTACTACGGTGAACTGGTTTGCGACCCCGAGAACCCCGATCACCTGTACATACCCGTGACGCCGTTACTAAAGTCCGAGGACGGTGGTATGACCTTCAGTAACATCGCGGAGTCGATGGTGCATGGCGATCACCACACGCTCTGGGTGAATCCGGAAGATTCGGATCACCTGATGACCGGCAACGACGGTGGCGTGTATGTGTCGCAAGATCGTGGGAAGACCTGGCGATGGGTGTCGAACTTGCCTCTAATGCAGTTGTACACGGTGGCGGTGGACATGCAGGAGCCGTTCTACCATGTTTATGGTGGCACGCAGGACAACGGATCCTGGGGCGGGCCGATCGGCACTCGTTATTCCGATGGAATCGCGAACGAAGACTGGATGTTTCTGTCTGGCGGCGACGGATTTTTCGCGGTCGCAGATCCGACGGATCCCGCCATCATCTATTCGCAGACGCAGTACGGCGTACTCTTCCGGACTGACCGCAAGAGTGGTGAACAACGTCGCATCCAGCCATGGCAACCACAGGACGGTGAGTTTCCGCCCTATCGATGGAACTGGAGCGCGCCGTTCGCAATTTCCCCCCACGACCCTCGAACTCTTTATTTCGGCGCGAACGTCGTTTTTCGAAGCAGGGACCGTGGCACGAGTTGGGAGCGAATCAGCCCTGATCTAACCCGGCAGATCAGTCGCGATGAGCTTCCGCTGCAGGGAAGGATTCCTGCGCCGGATATGATCGATCTTCACGCAAGCACTGCGATGTACGGCAACGCGCACTCGTTGTCCGTGTCGACCATTCGCAAGGGCCAGATAGCGGTAGGTACGGACGATGGGCTGATACAGGTAAGCCGCGACGACGGCAAGAACTGGCAGCGGTCAGACAGCTTTCCTGGGGTGCCGGACATGATGAAAGTCGGAATGGTGTCCTGGTCGCCGACGGCGGAGGGCACCCTGTTCGCTGTTTTCGACGGGCACAAGGACAATGACTTCCGGCCTCATGTTGTACGCAGTAATGACTACGGCAGGACATGGCGCAACATCACCAGTGACCTGCCGACGTTTGGGCCGACACGAAGCATCACCGTGCATCCGCGGAACGGAGAACTGGTATTCACAGGCACGGATTTCGGCGTCTATTTCTCACGCGATGGCGGTGGTCACTGGCTTCCATTGCGCTCGGGGCTGCCCACCAATTCGGTGCAGGGCATCGTCGTTCACCCGCGCGAGAACGATCTCGTGATCGGAACACATGGACGCGGGTTCTGGATTCTGGATGAGATCAGCCTTCTGGAGAAGCTGACACCCGACGCGGTGGCCGGCCACAGTCTGTTGGCTCCGCCGCGCCGGGCGACGCAGATCCGTGATGTGCGTCGCGGCCGCGGGCAAGCCGGCCACAGTTACTGGACGGCCAGTAACCCTCCGCGCGGAGCAATTCTCGACTACTGGATCGGTGATGGCGCGGTCGGTAACTCAATAGTCGTGGCAGTACTGGATGAGCAGGGCAGACTGGTTCGCCAGGTTGCCGAGGGTAAAGCCGCAAGAGGTGCTCATCGCGTGGTATGGGACCTGCGCCACGAGGCGCCGCCCAGTGACAGCGAGTCGCCCTCGCGTAAGCCCCTTGGCCGGTTCGTGCTGCCCGGGGCCTACCAGGTACGCCTGTCCGTGGGCGACGAGGTGCATACGCAGACACTGACGGTTCGACCCGATCCGGCGGTCGACGTCAGCCAGCGGGAGCAGCGCGACAGGGAAACTACTCTCGCCCTGCAGGCCCGGCTCGTCGCGGCGGCATACCACTCTGGCCAAGCAGTTGACGCGGCGGTAAATCAAACCGAGGAATTCCTGGAAGCTCTGGTCGGAACTCAACCGAACGCGGCCCTGCAGGCACAGGCGCAGGAGGCCGCCGACAGCGCGAGGCGCTTGCATCTTGCGCTCCGCGGCATCGATCCAGGGCTGGCGCAACAGGAAACCTACCTGCCCCTCGCAGAGCTCACTCTCCGTCTGTACATGACCACCGAGTCGTGGAGCGGCGCCCCGAGCCCAGAACAAAGCCGTTTGACCCAGTTGGCACACCGCGACATGAGCCGCTTGCTGGCGCAAATCAGGCCGTTCCTTGCCGAATCACTGCCCGCGTTGCGAGCCAGCGCGGATGCGAACGGCCTCGCCTGGCCGGGCGATGCGCTGCCCACGGCGTTGCCAGAGGACCTTATTCCGAACTATCGATAACATCAGGAACGCAAGGAATGACCGTGTGTAAGCAGTTCGTGAAAGGCGTACTGCGCTACTGCGCCGGCGCTCTCGCAATCGCCGTACCTGTATTTGTCGGCCCTGCATCCACGGCGCTTGGCGCAGGAGCCGGCCATACGTCACTCGCCGCCCTCGAATATCGCGAGGGACACCGCGAGGCGGCCGTAGCGCGGCGTAACGAGTTCATGCGACGCATGACCGGCGGTCTCTCGGTCATCACCAGCGCGGACCGTTCGCAGCCCAATCTTTACGAGTTCTACACGCCGGACACCGAGCACAAGGACTTTGTTTTCCTGACGGGCATCTACGACTCGCAGCCGCCCGGCCATATCCTCGTCCTCAATCCTGGTGGCAAAGCCTTTCGGGAGGTGCTCTACACGGACATGGATCCGTCAGAGGCGAGCCACCTGTCCGGGATCTCTCATGTGTTCCCACGCGATCTATTTCTCGATCACATCAGCAGTGCGCTGACGGACTATCGCAACCTGCGTATCACCCAGCAGCGTTTCAAGGAGGTGGCGTCCGACTATGCCTACGGATGGGGTGACGCCGAAAAGATGCTTTACGTCAATTACCCGCGTTTCAGCAATCTGAACGATCTGCCGAATCCGCGCCTCGATTTCGTCGATCGTCTGCACGCCGCTACCAGTGAGCTCGAACTGCGTGATGCCGGCGATCTGCTCGACCCGATGCGCATGATCCTTGATGACTTTGCCATGAAGAACCTGCGGCGCGCGATCGAAATCACCGGTGAGGGGCTTATGGAGGGGATGAAAGTCGCGAAGCCCGGACTAACCACGCTGCAGGTCATGCATACAGTCGATTACGTGTACCGACTTCACGGCGCCGATCTTGGCTTTCTCACCGGTGTATCGCCCGCCAGCAACCTCAACGAGGTGCTGAAGTGGGAGACCACGGCGGAGGAAGAGGCGGCGCGCAAAGGGGATGCCCGCATTCTCGAGGGGTCGCTGGTGCACTTTGACACCGGCGCGAGCATGAACCATTACTCAGCAGACATCCAGCGCACGGTACCCGCCGACGGACGCTTTTCGGCCGAGCAACGGAGGGTTTACCAGGTGGTGGTGGCCGTGCAAAAGGCAGTTATCGGTGCGGTTCGGCCAGGCGTCACCTGGAATGAACTCCATGAGATGGCGATGCGCATGCTTCGGGAAGCTGGCGGCTGGGACGAAAGCTATACCTACGGTATCGGTCACTTTATTGGCATGGAAGTTCACGAGCATGGGGATTACACGGCACCGTTGCAGCCGGGCATGGTGATCGCCATCGAGCAAGGCGCCGTAGTCAATGGCACGCGCGTCGCGTTCGAGGACGACGTCCTGGTGACGAAGGATGGCTCGCAGTGGCTGACTCGCTTCATCCCCATCGAGATAGAAGAGGTCGAGGCATTGCTGAGGGACGAAGCAGTCTTGCGTCCGGCGCGTTTGCTCGATGACTAACTTCTTCGACCCGAGTCCGGCAATGGCACCTCGGTCTCGGCAACGCATGCCCAATTCTGTATTGCCGGGTTGGAGCCGGTTGCCGGCCGTCTAGTGATCGGGTAGAAAGCTGTTGAACTCTCGCATTAGCCGTCCGTGATCCAACAAATGGTTGCTATTCGACCTTGGCTGTCCGCGACGCAGTAACCTGCAGGAGATCGAAGGTATGGCAATCAGTTCAGGGTCGGGTATCGCACCACAAGCCCGTACCGGACCGGGACTGCGCATAGCAGGTGCGGTCTTACTGTTGGCGGCCACGGCTGGCGCCGGGGCAGATGGGGCAGAGGAATCTCGGGCGGAATTGAACGCTATATTCGATGCCGCTTGGGCACTCCCGGAGCCTGTAACAATTGACGGAATTCCCGATTATTCGGAAGCCGCCGTCAACCGTCAAAAGCTGCGCCTGGCGGAGCTGCGGCGGCGCTTCGACCGACTGGACGCGACGAACTGGCAAATCAGCGAAAAGGTCGACTACCTGCTGGTCAGGGCGGAGCTCGACAAGCTCGAGTACGGCCTTTACGTGTATCGAGCGACGTCCAGGAGTCCAAACTTCTACCTCTCGTCGATATCGTCGTTCGGTATGTCCAGCGGCGCCACATTAAGCCGCCTCGGGAGCATGGTCCAACAGCCGCCACCGTTCGACGCGGAGCGGGCCGACAGGATCATCGAGCACATGCAAAGGATTCCGAGCATCCTGGAGCAGGCAATGCAGAATCTGACGGAACCGACCGTCGAGATGTCACGCTGGGCGTTGCCGACGCTGGCCGACGCCTTGGAAAACAGCCGGTCTTTCGCGCGAGGACTGGTTCCGCATTTCCCCGCCGAGCGGCGAGCCGACTTAGTGGCGGCCGCCGATGCCATGGGCACCGCCTTCGCCGAATATCGCAACTGGATCGAGGCACGCCTGCCCTCTATGCCGCATGCCGAGCCGATCGGCGGGGAGATGTACGACTGGCTTCTCCAGCGTGTCTGGCTGGTGCCCTACGATGCCGAGGACATCCTGCGTTTCGGAGAGCAGGAGTACGCGCGGTACCTGGCGTTCACCGAGTTTGAGGAGGCTCGCAACCTAGGCTTGCCGATGCCGGAGTCTGCGGCCACCACCGATGAGTACGCCACCAGGACAGCAGCAGATGAACGGGCGATTCGCCGATTCCTGGTCAAGCGTGATGTACTCACTATCCCCGAATACGTGGGTGACTATCGTCGCGAATTGATGCCGCTCTATATCCAGGCGTTTCCGCTCTGGGCAGGCCTCAGCGGCTATCGGACCGCAGATGACGGCGCCGTCAAGTACTCGGTGCCGGAGTCACATCCTTACACGCAGACGTACTGGGAATCGATCATGCGCACGGATCCCAGTACCAACATATTCCACGATGGTATTCCCGGGCATCACTTCCAAGGCATTGTGTCGCATCGGAATCCTTCGCCGATCCGCTCTCGACGACGCGACCGCTTCAAAAGCGAGGGTTGGACCACGTACTGGGAGGAGGCCGCCGTCCAGCTCGGATTCTATGACGATCGGCCCCGCAGCCGGGAGCTGATCTACAACTTTCTACGGCTGCGTGCGCTGAGGGTCACTGTCGACGTTCGAATGGCGTTGGGTGAGATATCGGTCGACGAAGCCGTGTCTGCATTGATGAGTGTCCCGATGGACCGACGCATCGCCAGCGAGGAGGCGGACGACTTTTTTGCGGCACCGACGGGCGGCATTGTTTATCAGATCGGCAAGATGCAGATTGAACGGTTGCTAGGCGAGCGACGCAATGACTTGGGTGACGCATTCCATCTCGGGCGCTTTCACGATGAACTCGTGCAGGCGGCCTGGGTGCCCATCGCGCTGACGCGGGCCGAGATGACCGGCCGGACCGAGGAAATTGAGGTGATGCTGAAGGACCGGCGCCCCCTGCCGAAAACCAGGACAACGCCGATTAACTGAAGGTGGGGTTATCGCTGAAGGGCAGACCTTCAGCATCCGCTGTCGCGAAGGCGCAGCACGTACTGTGATCCCAGAACAGTAGCGGCGTCGCCGATGAGATCTGCGGGACTTACCAGGCGCGCTCCGTTCGGCATCACGAGAGGCACGCTGGATAGTGCTGGCGCCGTGATGCCGACAATGTCGGACGACTCGGGGGCTACCAATAATGTTTCGGGGTCGCCTGCCAGCAGGCCGCGGCGGATCGGCCTCGTCCTGGAATAGTGCCGCTCCTCTTGTTCGATGGCTGCGGAATGGCCGTATGCGTAGTGACCACCACCGAAATTGCCAGCGGCACGGAAATGACCGAGCCAGGAAGGTTTGGGGCGCGCCTGGTGGGGCGTTCGGTACGCTGGTCAGATCGGTGCCCGCAGCGACTGGAGGCGGCATCGCGGGCGCGAGTCATGTGCGGATATCCCGGCGTCAAGTGTCCGCGGGGATATCGCCGGCCGGCAGATATCGGCGGCGTCGAACGGTCAGGAAATAGCCGGGTAATAACGGCCGGCCTTTCGGCCGGCCGCTAGTAGGAGCTTTGCGTGATACTGCGGGGACAACTGGCTGTCCCGGCAGGCCTCTCTGCCCGGCCGGTATTGCCCTCCGTATCCCGCCGCGGGCATCGCTCAGGGCGTGTCAACATCGTCCCAGAACTGGCGCACCTGATCGTCCTTGCCGAGCAGTTCATAGCGCACCAGCGCCGGCGCTATCTGGCCGTACTCGAGCAGCGCGTCGTGAAACTCCCGCCAGTTTATGGTGAAGTCATTCTTCATGATGGTTTCGCCCAGCATCTGTTCGATTTGCTTCTTGCCGATGATGTAGCTCGTTGCCTGATAGGGCCAGCGTACGTACATGTCCACCTCGGCGCGTGAGATATGCTCCTCCATGGTCGGCACCCGATCGATCTGGTATTGCACGGCTTCGTCCACCGACAACTCGCCTTCGGACAGCATAATGTCCATCGGCACCCGGACGGCACGCAGTAACAGGAAGTTGTAGGTCAGTTCACGGGTACGGGGGCCGCGCAGGAACGGGTAGCCCATATCCATGAAGAATTCTTCCCAATAGTGCGCCCATCCCTGCGAAAAACCGGTGTCGCGGTGGATTGCGCGAATCGGGCAGGGGTTGCGACTGGTGACCTCGGCCTCGAAGTAATGGCCGGGCCAGTCCGAATGCTGGTAATCCGTGATCGGATCCAGCCGCATTGTGCGTTCCCAGTAGGTATTGGTGAACCAGTGTTCCTCGGGCACGACGAACAGGCGCTTGGCATTTTCGGGCTTGGGTTCCGTCGTGAAGCCGAGAAGTCCCGGCCGGTTCCCGATGCCGCCGAATGGTTCCTGCCAGGTTCCCTCGACGATGAATGATTCGCCGATATAGTCGTGGAAACTGATCAGTTCTCTTTCCTTTAACCAGTACTTGGTCTGGAGGTACGTAAGCCGAAACCACTCGATCCACTCGTCTGTAGTCGGCATCGTCAGCTCAGGCAAACCTTGGTTCTTGGTCTCTTCGATCTCGATCGACATCAGGAATCGGTTCTTCTCGTGCTCGCCGATCGCCAAAAGGTCCTCGAGTGACCAGGGAACGAAATTGACGCGCTCGAAGTACCATTGCATGTTCTTCGCGCCGACGTTTGCTGTACCTTGCATCTGTCCGATGTTCTCCTGAACCCAGTTTCGATAGTTTTCAAGTTCATGTGCGGCCCGAGCGGCCGAAGATCGCAGCGTGGCGCGCTGCTGGCGCGGGAAGTGAGGTTCAAATAGCGCGACGCCCGCCTCATATTTTGCGCGAATGTTCTCGAGGTGGCGCAGCGCCATCTCTGCCAGTTCGGGTGCAGCCTCATTGAGAATGAGGTTGTCACGCGCCTGCTTGAGGATCGGCCCGGTCTCGTCGAACGCGGCGATGATCGCCCGTGCCTTTGATTCGCTGTACGGAACGGCCGTCCTGAGTTCTGCCGCTACACGATCGACGGCTTGCTCGACATAGTAGGATGGATTGGTATCGATTTCCCTCAGGATGTGCTGCTCGAAATACACGTCGTCCATCTCCGAGCGCAGCAGCAAGTAGTCGACTTGCTCATGTACCGAAAGGCGCGCAGGATCGATGGCGTTCAGGCGAGCGCGAAATTCCCTGAGCCCATCGATCTGCTCGCGCTTCACCCGAGCGTAGTCAGGGATACCCTCTACGCGGTGCGTCGGCCGCCAGGTACGTGGCCGAAACAGCGGGCTGCGGAATGCTCTGAAATCCGCGGCCAGTTCGATGAGCGGTCCCGATGTATGCTCTGTCAGCCCGGGACTTTGCGCCGCCGCATTCCCGGCCGTCAGAAAGATGAAACAACAGATCGCCGACATTACAACTAGTCTGGCTATATGCATGACATTCCCCTCCGAAATAGTGCGGCCTCGGTTCTGGCCGGTGGCGTTGTATCAACCGCGATTGATCGCCTGCCGGAAAGCCTCAGTCGTTACCCGCGCGCGTGCTGCGTACGGGTGGGTTGTCGCCTTACCGGGTATGTCAGTCCGCGAGGATTTCCGGCTCGGTTTTTTTCCTTATTTCGTCAATCGTCGTACCCTTTGCGATTTCGACCAGTCTTAGGGAGCCCGCGGCCACGTCGAAGACACCCAGGTTGGTGATGATGCGGTCAACAACTCTGGCGCCGGTTAGTGGCAGCGAGCACTGCCTGAGCAACTTTGGAGCTCCGTCTCGGGTCGTGTGATCCATGACGACGACTACTCGCTTAACGCCGGCGACCAGGTCCATGGCTCCGCCGATGCCCTTGACCATCTTCCCGGGCACCATCCAGTTGGCGAGATCACCGTCGGCGCTCACTTCCATGGCGCCGAGGATCGCGAGGTCCACATGGCCGCCACGGATCATCCCGAATGAATCCGCGCTTGAGAAATAGCTGGTTGTCGGCAGTTCACTGACAGTCTGCTTGCCGGCGTTGATAAGGTCGGCATCGATCTCGTCCTCCGTCGGGAACGGGCCGACGCCGAGCATTCCGTTCTCCGAGTGAAAGGTCACCCTGAGGTCGGCCGGAATGTAGTTGGCGACCAGTGTCGGTATGCCAATACCGAGATTGACGTAATAGCCGTCCTCGATCTCCAGCGCGGCCCTGGCGGCGATTTGTTCTCGGCTCCAGCCCATCAGGCCTCCCGTTCCTGCCGCACCGTACGCTGCTCGATGATCTTCGGAGCTCGGCCCTCGAAGATGCGTTGGATGAAGATTCCCGGCGTGTGTACAGCGTCAGGTTCGAGGGCACCCGGCTCGACCAGATGCTCGACCTCGGCCACCGTGACGCGGCCGGCCGTCGCCATCATCGGGTTGAAGTTCCTTGCAGTCTTGCGAAAGACGAGATTACCTTCGGGGTCCCCCTTCCACGCCTTGACGATAGCGAGGTCTGCCGTCAGTGCCTCTTCGAGTATGAATGTCTCGCCGTCGAACTGGCGATGCTCCTTGCCCTCGGCGACGATGGTGCCGACTCCGGTTCGGGTATAAAAGGCGGGTATGCCGGCGCCGCCGGCCCGGATCTTCTCGGCCAGCGTGCCCTGCGGCGTCAGCATGAGTTCGATGTCGCCGTCGAGGTACTGGCGCTCGAACGTCCTGTTGGTGCCGATATAAGAGGAAATGGCCCGCCGTACCAGGCGATCCTTCAACAATACCCAGAGACCGAAGCCCTCGCCCGGCCGATCGGGGAATTCGCCTCCGCAGTTGTTCGAGATTACCGTCAGGTTACGGATGCCGCGGCGGCGGATCTCCTGGATACAAAGGTCGGGAATGCCGCACGCGCCGAAACCGCCGGCCATGATGGACATGCCGTCGAACAGCACGCCCTCCAGTGCCGCGCTCACGTCGGAAAAGACTTTCGAAGTGGTGTTCGTGCCTATGTGCATTCAATCAACGCCGGCGGGTGGCGCGCTTGCGCTGGTACGCCCGCCAGGTCATGGCCCAGTTCTCGGGCTCGTCGAGAGAGGTGGGCCCTTGCCGGTGCACCGCCTGGTTGTGCGGCGCATTCCTGACCAGGTCCGGGTCCGAGTAGGCTTCCTCGCAGACCTGGCGCAGCACCGCAATCCAGTAGTCGACGTCTTCCTTAGACCACATCTCGCCGGCTTCCGGCGTGATCGGCTGGGGTACGATCCAAGGCTCGTGGCTCAACCACGGGGCGTCGACGCCGTAGTCCACCATGCGGTTGGATACGTCCACCACCGTAACGCCGGTGTCCTCGTACAGCTTACCGAGGCTGTAGCGCGTCATCTCGATGCGCCAGCCCTCGATGTCTGGATGGGACCGCGTGAGACCGGGGACCTTCAATAGTTCCTTCTCCATGTAGTTGTTGACCAGCACGGAGATGTCGGAGGCTTCCCGGATACCCTCGGCGCCCATTGCGCGGGTCCAGGCGTAAGCCTTGATCACCTGCTGCACGTTGCCCAGGTACTCTCTCACCCGACCGACCGATAAATGCCCTCCGTCACGAAGTGTGTAGTAGTCGCCCTGCCTCACGATCCGGCGTCCAGGCAGGTAATCGGCGAGCTCATCGCTACAGCCGTAGGCTCCTACGGCAGGTCCGCCGCCGCCCTTGGAGACGCCGAAGGTCTTGTGGAGCATGAACATGCAGGCGTCGAAGCCGAGTTCGCGAGCGCGGATCTTGCTCATGACGCCGTTGAAGTTAGCATGGTCATAGAAGCACAGCCCACCGGCCTCGTGCACGATGCGGACCCACTCTTTGATCTCCGGGTTGTAGATACCCATGTCGTCCGGGTTGTTGATCATCAGAGCGGCGGTCCGTTCTGAAACGGCGGACTTGAGCGCATCCAGCGACGGATAGCCGTTATCCTCGAGCATCAGCGTAAGCACCTCGAAACCGGCAGCTGTGGCGGTCGCCGGGTTACAGGGATGTGCCTGGATGCTGGTGATAATCTGGTTGCGCTGTTCCAGTTCACCGCGCGCGGCGTGATATGCACGCGTGACGCATGCGTGCGTGTAGGCCGCGTCGGCACCCCCCGCCGGTTGGAAGGTAAAATGATCCATGCCGGAAAGCTCACACAGCATGCGCTCGAAATTCGCCAGAATCTCAAGTGTGCCCTGCATCGTGTCCGGGTCCTGATCGGGGTGCAGATCGGCGATGGAACTGTCCATCGCCAGGTTCTCGGTCAGGCGCGGGTTGTATTTCATCGTGCACGTGCCGAACAGGCTAATCCCCATCATCCCCAGCGTTTCCTGCGACAGGTGCAGGTAGTGCCGTAGCACGTCCGGCTCGGACATCTCGGGAAGTTCGGGTCGCGACTGCCTTTGCATAGTCGACGGGATCAAGTCGCTTGCCGTGCCGATGGCGTCGCGGACCGCCGCTTCAGCCTCCGGAAAATGAAAGCCGCGGCGTCCAGGGACGCCCATTTCCATGACGATGGGCTCGTCCCAGACGGCGGCATGGTAGCGCCTCAGCTTCGCTGTCATCGTGTGCATACCTCCCGCAGTGCGGCGGCCAGCCTGTCGAGGTCCTGCTGCTCATGCACCTCAGTCACGCAATAGAGAGCACTCTGGCCGAGGTCGGGGAATCGCGCACTCAGGTCTATGCCGCCGAAGATTCCTCGGTCGAGCAGCGTCTTGTTAATTTCGGCGACCGTCCTTCCAGTGTCATCGAAATTAGCGACAAACTCCTTGAAGAAACCATCGCGGAACCGGATTGTGATTCCGTCGATGCCGTCGAGCAGGCTGGCCGCGTAGCGAGACCGCTGCACGATCAGGGAGCCGAGCTCCCGGAATCCTTCTGGCCCGAGCAGAGTCATGTAGGCGGCGGCTACAATCGCGTAGAGGTAGGTCGAATTGCCGGTCCAGTCCTTGGCGGCCTCGCGCGACCCGTAGGAGCACTGGTGCATGAGCGCCAAACTGAAGATGTGCTCTTCGTGCGTGGTCTCGGCTATGCTGACCATAAGCGCCGGGTACTCGTGCGCATACGCAGGCTCGTCGCGCGAGGCTATGAAGCCTCCAAGGCCACCGCCGCCGTACATGTGGATACCCAGCGGCTGGATGGAGCCTACTACAATATCGGCTCCGTAGGCCGCTGGCGGCGCGAGCACGCCGAGCGAGACCGGGTCGACGCCGACGACCGTCTCCGCCCCGTGTCGTCGTGCAAGCGCGGCGATCTCTGCCGCGTCGGATTCGATCTGCCCGAGGTAGGACGGATTTTCGAAATAGATGGCCGCGGTTTCGCCATCCAGGCGTGTGCGCAGGTCGTCCAGGCTCAGCCGGCCGGTTTCAGGGTCCCCATTGACCTCGACGATCTCGAGATGGGACGGCATCTCGGCCGGCTCGCAATAGGTCTCGATCACTGCGCGCCGCTCCGGGTCGAGATAGCGCGGCAGCAGGATCTTGCGACGGTCGGTCAGCCGCGACGCCATGCGGATCGCATGCCCGGCCGCGCAGCCCCAGCTGTAAACCGGCAGTGCGACCAGCTCGAGATCCAGCAGTTCGCCCAACTGGCTGGTGAATTCGAACCACGCCTGATTGCGGCCGAGGTCCGAGGAGGGAGTGCCCCAGACTGGCGTCAGGAACTCCGTCCGCCTGGCAATCTCGTCGCAGACAGCCGGTACATAGTGGTGCCAGCACCCGCCTCCCAGAAAACTCAGGTTATCCGCGCAACTCCTGTTTCGGCCTAGAAGTGAGCGCATGTGTCGGGACAGAGCCGCCTCGGAGGTCAGGGCCGGCGGCAGCTCGAGTGGTCGGTCGAGGCGGTGGTCCTGCGGGATCTGGGCAAAAAGCTCGTCCACCGAGTCGATGCCCAGGGCGGCCATCAGCTCCGCCTTGATGGCCGGCACCGAGTTTGGCATGAAGGGATGGGCGCGGGGATGGGCTGGCATTCGGCAGTCTCCTGTCTCGACGACGTCCGGGTGCGGCGGTCTGCAGTGGTATAGTGACCTGACTATATCACTGCGAACAAACGTTCGCATATCAAACGCTTTGGTTCGAACCAGCATGGGTGACAACTGCATCGGTCTGATCGTGAACCCGGTCGCCGGCATGGGGGGGGCCGTTGGGCTAAAGGGCACCGACGGCTGCCTGGCGGGCGAGGCCCGACGGCGGGGCGCCCAAGGTGTCGCCGCCGAGCGTGCGTCCAAAACTCTGCGGGCTTTGAAAGCGAGCGGGATGTTGATCGACTGGCTGGCATGCGAGGGAGAGATGGGCGCACCGTTGCTCTCGGCGCTGGGTTTTCGGGCCGAGACCGTCTATAAGCCTGCTTGTCCGGATACGACCGGCAGCGACACTCGTCGCGCGGCCCGGATCATGGCGGACCGCGGCGCCCGCCTCATCCTGTTCGCCGGCGGCGACGGCACGGCAACCGACCTGCTCGCTGCCGTGGGGCAGCGTGTCCCTGTGCTGGGAATCCCGGCTGGTGTCAAGATGCATTCGGCGGTCTTCGCCGTAACCCCGAGGGCGGCCGCCGACGTGGTCGGCGCCTGGCTCACGGTCGCGGATTCTGAAGCGCTGCTGGCCGATTGCGAAGTCATGGACCGGCCGGCCGGCGAGAGCTCCGAGGGCTCACCCGAGCTGCTCGGTTACGTGCGGACACCGGTGCTGCCGCGGCTGGTGGCGCAAGCCAAAGCCGCCGGCCCGGTCGGGTCGGTCGAGGGCGCGTGCGCGTTCGTGACGGCGCGGGTTCGCGAGGCAGGCTCCGCGCTGCTGGGCCCGGGTACGACGCTCCGCCAGATCAAGCGGGCTTGCGGGTTCGATGGGACCCTGCTTGGCGTCGATGCGGTCAGCGACGGCCGGCTTGCGGCCGCCGACCTAACGGCGGCGCAGGCACTCGATTTCGTGCGAAAGCACCCGGACTCGCTGCTGGTCGTCGGGGTCGTCGGCGGCCAGGGATTTCTTTTCGGCCGCGGCAACCAGCAGTGCAGTCCCGCAGTGTTGCGAGAGGTCGGCAAGGCCCGGATTCTGGTTGTCGCATCGCTGGAAAAGCTGGCGACACTGCCGGAGCGCAGGCTTTACGTCGATTCCGGCGACGACGCGCTCGATGCCGAGCTGTCGGGCTATCTGCCTGTCGTGGTCGGGTACAGGCGCAGCGCCCTGGTGCCCGTGGGGTTGCCGGACGGGCTGAACCCGGATCAGCCAGACGGTGGTGCGTCAGCCGAAATTGCGACGCTCGAGAAAGAAAGCGTAGGACTCGGGTAGCACCGATTCGGGCTTCGGATGACCGAGCGCCTGCGCTGCGTGGTAGGGAAAACTGGGCTCGGCGAGCAACTGCCGACCCATGGCGACCAAGTCGGCGTCACCGTTGGCGACGATCGCATTCGCCTGGCCGGCTTCGACAATCAGGCCAACGGCCATGGTCGGGACGCCTGCGCGTTCGCGGACTTCCCTGGCATATGGAACCAGGTAGCCTGGAGCAGGTCGTTCGAAAGCCCGGCCGGAGGGGCCAGTGATCCCGCCGGACGAGCAGTCGATCAGGTCCACGCCGCAGGCCTTCAGTTCCCGCGCCAGTGCCGCCGTATCCTCAATGGTGACGCCGCCCTCCAGGCCATCGACAACGGACGCGCGATAGAAGACGGGCATTTCGGCAGGTATGCGGCGCCGGATCTCCGCCGCCACGCCAAGCGGGAAGCGCATCCGGTTCTCGAGCGGCGCGCCGCCCCAGGAGTCGCTGCGCCGATTGGCGATCGGCGAGAAATAGCTGTTCACCAAGTACCCGTGGGCACCGTGAATCTCGAGAAAATCGAAGCCGGCGCGACAGGCACGTTCTGCGGCGATACCAAATGCCTCAATGATCGTCTCGATGTCGTGCTCGGTCATCTCTCGCGGGATCGGCCAGCGGTCCGTAAGTGCGACGGCACTGGGCGCCATTGCCGTCCATGCACGGTCCGGATCTGCGTCGGCCAGCGGGGCAGCGCCTTTCAGCGGCACGGCCGCGCTGGCCTTTCGGCCGGCATGGCTGAGCTGGATTCCGACCGGGATCCCTTGGGAATGGTAAATGTCGACGATGCGCTTGAGGCCCCCGACGTGTTCGTCCAGATAGATACCGAGGCAGCCCAACGTGATGCGTCCGTCGCGGGTAACCCCGGTAGCCTCGACAATTGCACCGCCAATGCCGGACAAGGCGAAGCGGCTGTGGTGCGCGCAATGCCACAACTGGACGTGGCCGTCGTCGGCCACATACTGGCACATTGGCGTCACGACGATCCGATTGCGAAAGGTAACTTTCCTGATCGAAAACGCGGTGAAAAGTGGGGGAGGCTGGGAGCTGTCGGCGAGCGCTGTCATGCCGTGCGGTTACTGGGGACCTTAAGCCCGTTCATAAACTCGTCGAGGCGCTGCATCATCGCGAGAATTTTCTCCCGGCGCTCAATCCCCTCGGGGCCCAGCTGGTCGAAGCGCGTCAGCGGTCGCCTGACGTCGCCCATGGGGTAGCCGGCGGCGGCGGCGAGCGCCTTGGAATAGCATTGATGTCCGTACCGCGGATGGCCTTCAGCTATAACTTCGTTGATTTCATGCGCTTTTTCCTGGATATGTAACGCTGTTTCAATATCCCCACCATCGAGAAAGTCCCACATCCGGGTCGTGGCATAGGGAATGTAGTTGCCATATGGGTTGACGTAGCCCACGGCGCCCAGCAAGAAACACTCTACGGGCCGTTCGCCGGCAAAGACATTCATGACGCCGTCGGTCTTCCGAACAATCTCGAATACGCGCCCGACATCCATGCTGGCTTCCTTGATGTAACGAACATTGTCAAATGCCCGGGTCAGTCGGGCGACCAGGTCAGCCGACATGTCTATATTGGACGTGAATGGGTTGTTGTAGAGCATGATCGGGATCGACACCGCCTCGGAAACCGCCTTGTAATACTCAAATATCTCGTCGTCCGTCGGGGTGTAGTAATAGGGCGGTATCACCATCAGTCCGTCGGCGCCGAGTTTCTCGGCCTCCCTGCTGAATTGCACAGCCTTTGGCGTGTAGGCGTTCATACTGCCGACCAGCACGTCCATGCGGCCGTTGACGTGACTGACCGCAGCTTCGACCAGTCGATAGCGTTCATCCTCGGAAATGGTCAGAAATTCGCCCGTGGTACCCAGCAGGATGACGCCGGGCACCTCGCAGGCGATCTGCCAGTCCAGGAACGCCTTGAGCGAATCAAGGCAAATATCGCTGCCGTCATCGGTAAAGGGGGTCACCGCGACCGTGTAGCAGCCATGAAACGTCTTGGACATAGTCTGTCCTCCCTTCGGGTACTTCTGGTTGTGCGTAGGTCGCTGGCGGTGCATGCTTGGCGCCCCGGCAATCGGGACGCTATGCCCGCTCTGCGCCCATACGTTAGCATAGCGAACAAATTCTGTCTCCAATAGTGCTTTCTCCGGAGGAATCGTTGGCGGACGTCATCATAGTCGGCGGCGGCGTCGCCGGTTGCAGCACCGCATGGTACCTTGCCGCCGACGGTGCGGACGTCCTGCTGCTGGAGCGTGGTGACCTGAATGCCATGGCTTCAGGTGCCAATGCCGGCAGCCTGCACGCGCAGATCCAGCAGGAGCCGTATACCCAGCGCGGCGAGTCATGGGTAAGGGAATTTCTGCCGGCGCTGCCTTTTTACCGCTACACAATCGATTTGTGGGAGCAAGCTGCCGCCCGACTGGGCCCCGAACTCGAGTTCGCGCGCGAGGGAGGCATCATTGTTGCCTTCTCCGATGCCCAGATGAGGCACGTAGAGTCGAAGGCGGCCATCGAACAGGCCGCGGGCCTCGGCACGGAGCTACTCGACCGCGAGGCGCTGCGGCGTATCGCGCCTTACATCGCCGACGCCGCGGTGGGTGGGGCGCGGTGTCCCCTTGAAGGCAAGGCCAATCCGCTGCACGCCGCGCCGCTGTTCGCCGCAGCCGCTCGAGCCCAGGGTGCCGATGTTCGATGCGATTGCGAAGTGACTGGTATATCTCGGGCGCACGGCGTCTACACGGTGCATACGAATTCGGGTGCCTTCCGTGCGCCGTGCGTGGTCGACGCAGCGGGTATCGATGTGGGCAGGGTCGCAGCGATGGTCGGCGGCAGGTTGGTCATCCGGGCATACGCGATCCAGCTCTCGGTCACCGAGCCGGTCGAGCCGCTGGTGAAGCACCTCGTCTACGCGACTGAGGACATGCTGACTTTGAAACAGACCTGCGCCGGCACCGTGTTGATCGGTGGCGGCTGGCCGGCTCGCATAGATACCCGGGGCAGGCCGCAGGTCCGTGCGGAATCGCTATCCAGAAATTTGGCCCTGGCGATGCGCGTCGTGCCCGCGCTGGCCGACCTTCTTGTCGTTCGAACCTGGGCGGCAGCGGTCAACGGCACCGACAGCTGGCTGCCAATCCTCGGCGAGCTGCCGGGCAGCCCTGGATTCTTCATCAATTACGTCCCGTGGATGGGATTTACCGGCGGGCCGGGCGGCGGCCGTATCGTTGCCAGTCTGGTCGGGGGCAAGCCGCCGCCGGTCGATTTCAATTTGGATGCATTCTGCCCCGGCGCTCAGTGAGACAGGATCTTGCTGACGAAGTCGCGCGTCCGGGATTCCACCGGTGACCTGAAGATCTGTTCGGGCGGCCCGACCTCGACAATTTTTCCCTGATCCATCATGGCCACCCGGGTGGAGACCTCGCGGACGAACGCCATCTCGTGCGACACGATGATCAACGTGATTCCCTCGTGGGTCAGCGAGCGGATCGTATCCAGCACCTCTTTGACCCGCTCCGGATCGAGCGCCGAGGTCACCTCGTCCAACAGCAGAATTTCGGGGCTGGTCGCAAGCGCTCTGGCGATCGCGACACGCTGCTGCTGGCCGCCGGAGAGTTCATCCGGATAAGCGTCGGCCTTCTCCTCCATACCGACCTTCTGCAAGAGTCCCCGGGCTCGTACCTCCGCCTCTTCGCGCGGTTTCTTCTTGATCTTGACCGGTGCAATGGTGACATTGCGCAACACGTTCATGTTCTGGAACAGGTTGTACTGCTGGAACACGATGGCCATATGCCCGCGCAGGTCCTTCAGACTCTTGCGACTGTTGTAGTCCACCTTGTTGCCGCCGATGTAGACATTTCCGCCCGTGGGCGGCGTAAGCCCGATCAGCACGCGAAGCAGCGTGCTCTTGCCCGAGCCGGACGGGCCGATCAGGCTGACGACTTCGCCCTTGTCGGCCGACAGCGTAACGTCGCGAAGCACTTCCAGTTTACCGTAGCTGCTGGAAATATTGCGTATCTCAAGATGGTGCAAGGCGTCTCTCCAGATAGGCCGCGAACCGACTCAGGGGATAGGACAACGCAAAATAGCAGACCAGGATGGCACCGAATCCGAGTATCGGCGAGAAACCGCGATTTATCAGCATCTTGCCGGCGAACGTCAGTTCGATCACGCCCAACTGGGAGGCGAGCGACGTGTCCTTGATGAACATGACGATGAAAGCAGCGGCCGGCGGGAGGATAACGCGCCAGGATTGCGGCAGCACGACCATCATAAGGGTTTGTAGCACGTTGAAATTCAATATTTGCGCAGTCTCGACCTGTGCGCGAGGCACGGATTCCAAACCCGAACGGATTATCTCGGACAGAAACGCGGTTGACAGCAGGCACACCGATACGGTCGCGATGCCGAACAGTGATGTCCCCGGCATCAGCGGCTCTATGACGAACAGCACGATGAACAATATCACGAGGAACGGGATACGGCGGAAGAACTCGACGTAGGAGATAACTACCAGTCTGACGGGCCAGAGCAGGCTGCTGGTGGTCTGTCGCACGACGGCTATCAGCATTCCGAAGACGAAGCCGACGCCGCAGCCGATCAAGGTCATTCCCAGTGTGCGGGCCATGGCTTGGCCGATGAAGACCATGTTGTGATAATTGAAGAAAAGCGGTGCCTCCGTGACGAGTCGTTCGAACATCAGAACACCTTGGCCTTCACCCGAAATGCCCACCGTCCCACCAGAGCCAGCGAGGCGCTGGCAATTACAGTCAGAACGATGTATATGGCGGCGACTATCGTGAACGTCTCGATGCTGCGAAGGTTCGCGGTGCTGATATTGATTGCCCGTCCGGTCAGTTCCTCGACACCGAACAGGGCCGCCAGCGAGCTGCCGAGCACCAGCCAGACGAAGAAGTTCGATAGAGGAGCATAGATGGTTTTCGCGATATGCGGCAGCATCACGTAACGCACGATCTGCAACTGGGACATTCCGAGAGTGGCCGCGGCTTCGATCTCGGAGCGACGAACCGAGAGCACGCCGGCCCGGAGTATTTCCGTCAGGTATGCGCCCGCATTCAGCACCAGGCCTATAAGTACGGCTGTCATCGGCTCCAGCAGTATGCCTGCGTCAGGCAAAGCGTAATAAAGCAGGAATATCTGTACCAGGGCCGGTGTATTGGTTAGCAGCGTGACGTATCCTGCGGCGATGCGCCGCGCGACGACGCCACCATAGACTTTGGCGAGGGCGCCGAACAAGCCGATTACCGCGCCGCCCCAGAAGGAGGCGAATGCGATCTGCAACGTGACCACGGCGCCTCCGAGGAGGTATGGAAGCTCCTCTAGAACTGCTGCGAACTGGAACGTGTAATTCATTTGCTGCCAGAGTCAACCGTCCGCGGTTCGAACATGCGTGACCGGGCTCAGAACCAGGGCACCGGGTTGATCGGTACAGCCATGGGCGCGCCGTACCATCGCTCCCATAGCGCGTTAATCTCTCCGCTCGAGTGCATGTCGAAAAGCAGCACGTTCAGGAAGTTCACCAGGTCTTGGTAGGGCCTGCCGACGCCGAGGCTGCAGTAGGCGACGAAGATCGGGTCATCAAGGACGCGCCACGTGACGTTCCGGTAGTTCTTCAGAAAGTTCAGGAAGAAGTCGACGTTTTCGACTAGCGCATCCGCGCGACCCTGGGCTATGGCCCGTATCGTGTCGGCGTTGCCGTCCACCAGCAGGACCTTGGGTTTGGGCAGCTTGTCCTTGAGGATCTCGACCGACAGGTTGCCGCGCATGTTGACTAGTGTGATGTCCTCCCGGTTCAGATCTTGCCAGGTCTCGGCGCTGACCTTGTCCGTCGTGATGACGCCCATCGACTCCGAGTGCAGCGGTACCGTGAAGGCTATGAGCTTGGCGCGCTCCGGTGTGCGAGTGAGGGCGCCGAGCGCGATATCGATGCGGTTGGAGACCAGGAACGGGACGCGCTGCGCGGTTTCGGTGGTCACGAATTCGACTTTCACGCCCATCGCTTCCGCGATGCGACGGCCGACGTCAATGTCGAAGCCTTCCAGTTGGTTGGTCATCCCGAACGAACTCATCGGGGGAAAATTCGGATTCACGCCGACCCGCAGCGTGCCGTCCTTGAGAATCTCGTCGAGCGAGCGAGCCTCGACGGGGGTAACGCAGATCAACGCGAGCAGGGCGGCGAGGGCCAGTATCTGACGCAGCATCGTTGGTTCGTTCCTCAGTCAGTGAAGCGTGGAGGGGGTGCCGTAGGGCGAAATCGCCCTGCCGCCACATCGTGACGGGCGTCGGCACCATGGTCAAGACGAAATGTTCGCATAGCGATCATTTGTTCTCAGTAGCTCGCACGCTGTTGGTGGCTCCCCGTACGTGCCGGCGACTGCGCGCAGCGGTAGCGGCTTGAACGGTGGTCGTGGCGCGAAATATTCGTCGGCAGACGGCGGCGCATGGCCGGATCTGGCGATAAGAGCGGCCACGGTGACGCCGCAATAGCGGCCCTGGCAACGCCCCATCCCGGCGCGCGTCGCCTTCTTGACCGTCCCAATACTGTGGCAAGACGGCGAGATAACGGCCTCGATCATTTGCAGCGTTACGTTTTCGCATCGACACACGAGCGTCTCCGGGGTCGTGAGCTGAGTCGTGAGCGCTGGTGCATCGAACATCGTCCACAGGGCAGCCTGAAAACGGCGATGGCGCCGAAGCAATGTGCGTTGGCGCTGCAGTTCCAAGGGTGACGGCGAGGCGCCAGTGAGTTCCGCAGCGATTATGTATCCGGCGATCGCCGCTTCCGCCATCGCCACCCTGGCACCGCCGAGGCCGCCAGCATCACCGGCGAGAAACACGTGTGGCTGGCTGGTTCGCCCGTCGCGGTCCCTGCGAACGCTCCACGTAGCCCGGGCCGTATCGAAAACGAGTTCGCATCCAAGGGCTCTGGCTATCTCCGACTGTGGCAGGAAGCCGTAGTTCATACACACCGCGTCGACTTCGAAACGGCGCTCTCTGGCATCGATCGGGTTGCCGAGGTGATCGATTCGGCAGACGCTCGCCCAAAGGGACCTCGTATCTTCCTCGATGCGGCAAAGCGCGTGTCGGTAAAGTGTCGGGATTCCCGCCGCCTTCAGCCGACCGGCCTGCCGTAGCCCGCCCAACGATAGTCGCGGATCGGCGAACACCATGCGGCCAAAAGCCAGCGGCGACCGGGATGGCGCTGCAGCCGCCTCGACGACGGCGGCGACACGGGTGCCCGCGGCCACCAGTTCGCCCGCGACCTGGATATTAAGCGGCCCGTTGCCTGCCACGAGCACGCGTTGGCCGGGGGCCCTACGGTAAGCCCTGAGCAAGGTCTGCGCGGCGCCGGTGGTCATCACGCCGGGCAGAGTCCATCCGGGCACCGGGAGGGGTCTCTCGTAAGCACCGGCGGCTATCACTATTCGCCGGGCACGAATCGCGCGCGTGAAGGTGCCTGTAGTGACGGCGACGCGGGTGTCGTCTACGACTCCCCAGACCGTAGATCCTGACAGCAGTTTGACGCCGGCCCGTAGGGCCCGTTCGATCAAGTCCCTCCCTTCGCGGAACTGTCTGTCCAGCGCGGCGGGATCGACACCATACTCTGCCGCGGGTTGCTTGAAATACTGCCCGCCGGCCTGTGGTCGCTCGTCGACGACCAGCACATCCAGGCCCTGTTCCGCCAGCGTGGCCGCGGCAAGCAGTCCGGCCGGTCCGGCGCCGATCACGAGCACGTCTGCCGTAGTCACCTCCCACTCTATGGGCCCGGTCCCCTGCACGCCCGCCGCCAGTGGCCGCCGCGCCGGATGCCGGCGCACCGCCAGGCCGTCGGCGGCTTTCTCCAGGCAGGCCCGCACAGAGCGGTCGCCGACCAATACCTGGCATTCGCCACAAATGCCCATGCCACAGAACATGCCCCGCCGCTCGCCATCCTTTCCGGCTCGGAAGTCAAAGTGCCCGGCAGCGATCATTGCTGCGGCGATACTGTCCCCTTCCAGCGCGTCGATCGCCAGACCATCAATCGTGAACCGAATCGGTCTCGCAGCCGGGTTAGTCACATTGTCGTGCGTCGACATGGGCATTGCTCAACGGATGTAGCTTGCGCCGTTAACGTCCAGCGTAGCGCCGGTCAGGTGACGGGCCGCTCCGCTCGCCAGGAAAACGGCGATTCGCGCGATGTCTTCAGGGGGTACCCATTCCTTCATGGCCAGGCCGGCCGTCACAGCCGCCTCGCCGCCAACCGATTTGGCGGCCTGATCGGAGAGCCTCGTTCGGACGACGCCCGGGGCGACCAGGTAGGCGAGGATGCCATCGGCAGCGTAGGCGCGTGCAATGGTTTGGGTGGCGTTGTGGATCGCCGCCTTGGAGCTTCCGTATGCAATGGCATCGGGATTGGACACGCCCTTCTGCGCGGCCCAGCTTGAGATCGTCACGATGATTCCACCGCCGTGCTCGAGATAATGCCGGACCGCCCGCCTCAGCAATCGCGCCGGCGCCAACAGGTTGACGGCCAGGGTCTGTTCCCAGACCTGGTCCCATCGCTCCAGCGGTTCTGCGACACCCCCATCGAATCGCATCATGGCGGCATTGTTGATCAGCACGTCAACGCGTCCGCGCCAGCCGACGGCCTGGTCCCACAGAGCCTCGACTTCCGGGAGGCTCGACATATCGCACTGGACTAGGCGGACCCGGGAAGCATCGATATCGGACACCGCCGCTTGGGCGCCGTTGCGGTCTGAGCCGTATTGGGCAATGACATGAGCGCCGGCGCTCCCGATGTGGCTGGCGATGGCCGCCCCGATACCTTTGGAGGCACCGGTAACCAGCACGGTCTTGGCACTCAGGTCGTACATATTTGTTCCGGGCAAAGGACTGGCTGCGCGGCGGAGGAGGTGTGCATGCGGGTACCCGTCCTTATTCTTGACAGCGATCAGTATGTGAACAATTGTGCGCAGATTGATCGGGAGTATCAACGACACTATGAGTACCGTCCTGGAGCAGGCCACAAGCCGCCGATACCCGGTCGCCATTGTCGGCGCCGGCAGTATTGGTACTGCATTCGCCGTTGTTCACGCCCTGGCTGGGAGGGACGTACGCCTTTACGACGTGGCGGCCGAGGCACTGGATAATGCGCGGTCCCGGCTCGACCAGATTCTTGCCGATCTGGCTCATTTCGGGCTGCTCGAGGAGGCGCCGGCCGAAGTCGCGGCCCGGGTCCAGACCAGCAGTGATCTTGCCGAGGCGCTCGCGGGAGTGGCAGTCATTCACGAGTGCGCGCCCGAGAATCTCGAAATCAAACAGGCCGTGACGATCGAAATCGATCGGCTCGCGCCGCCTCACGCGGCGATCGCCAGTGCATCGTCGGCGATCCCGGGGTCCGAGTATGCCCGTGCCGTTGCTGGCCGTTCGCGCTGCCTGGTCGCTCATCCGGGTAATCCGCCATACCTGCTTCGGGTGGTAGAGATCGTGCCGGCGCCGTTCACGGACGCCAGCGTCGTCCGTCTTGTCGAATCGTTTCTCGAAGCCGCCGGCCTGGCCTGCGTCATAGTGCGGCGGGAACTTCGCGGCTTTGTTTTCAACAGGTTGCAAGGTGCCCTGCTGCGCGAAGCATATTGTCTGGTGCGGGATGGTGTCGCCAGCGTCGAAGAAATCGATGCCATCGTCCGGGGCGGGCTGGGCCTGCGTTGGTCGGTAGTGGGGCCGTTCGAGACGGTCGACCTGAATACCCGTGGTGGGATAGAGCGCCATGCATCGATTCTGGGCCCGGCATACGCCGCAATGGGTGCCGAGCGAGGCCAGTTTGATCCGTGGACCGACGAGTTAATTGGGAGCGTAACGGCCCAGCGCCGGGCACAGTTACCTCTGGAACGCTGGGAGGAACGTGTACGTTGGCGGGACAGGGAGTTGATGCGGTTACTGGCGGCCAGGCGCAGCTTTTCCGATTCTGAATGCTGATCGAATGCCGGCTCCGATCCGCACAATTCGTGATGCAAAACTCGGACGTGCGGCTTTCATGCGTACGATCGTTGCGCTCGGTTGCGGCCCGGCGTCATCCCGTGAACGATGCTTATTACTACCTGATTTATCATTATTTTATTAAGCTGACGGAGAGTCGTGTCGCGCTTATAAATGTTCATTATTTCACCATTCGTTCGCTCTGCGGTCCACTTATGTTGACAATGTAAAGTCAATCGCTCATTCTGCCGGCGACAACCGAATGCTGGCGGTTTATGGGTCTGCGGCATTTGTCGAAGGCGTCAGATGGTCGCGATGGTTCGCGAATGCGGCCTCCCGAGCGACCTGCCGGCGGCGTGAATCAAGCAACCACGGGGGTGCAATCATGCCTAGTTCTATGAAGTGTGACCCATTACGGCAGGCGGTTAGAAGGGCCCTGCTGCTCAGCGCGATAGCGGCTTCTACATCCGGACTCCAGTCGGCTCAGGCGCAGGATAACGACGACGAGGCGATCGAGGAGGTTGTCGTCACGGGTTCGCGGCTGATCCGGAACCGCGACCTGATCGCCGCTAGCCCGATCCAGACTGTAGACATGGAGGACATCCAGCTGTCCGGTAACGTGACGCTGGAAGAAACCATCAACCAGTTCCCGCAGCTGAATCCGGACAACACCGGCACCGTAAACCAGAGCGGCGGCGCTGGCGTCTTGTCTGCCGACTTACGTGGCCTCGGCGCCGTGCGCACGTTAGTTTTGGTCAACGGCAAGCGCTACATTCCAGGTGACGTCACCGGGCTGGTCGACCTTGCAACCATCCCAGACATGTTGGTCGAGCGCGTCGAGATCATCACGGGCGGTGCGTCGGCGGTGTATGGCTCGGATGCCATCGCCGGTGCGGTAAACTTTATCCTGCGCGACGATTTCGAGGGCGCGGAGATTCGTTACCAGTACAACCAGACTGGGGAGTCCGACGGCGAAACCCACAGCGTTGACTTGCTGCTCGGGACCAACACTGACAACGGCCGCGGTAACGTCACGCTGAATGCGAACTATACTCGCCGGGACCCGGTATTCATGGGCGATCGGGCCTTTTCGCAGCAGCCGCTGCTGGCCGATAGCACCGGCCAGCTTAATAATTTCGGCTCCGGTAATATCCCGGGTGGCCTGATCGGAATTCCGTCGGCAGACTTTGGCCAGATCCAAGGTGTTGATCTGACCAACTCGGACGGTTCCTGCCCCGGTGCTATCCAGGGCGTCCGCTTTGGCGCCAACGGGGAGCCATTCCCGTTCTGCCGACCTACCGAACAGTACAATTACGCTGCACCGAATTTCCTGCTGCGTCCGCTGGAGCGCTGGCAGATTGGCGCATTAGGAAGCTACGAGGTCAGTGACAACGTCGAAGCATATGCCGAGCTCTACTACACCAAGAAGGAGAACGCCTTCCAGCAGGCGCCGGAGGCTGTAGCGCCGACAAGTTTCGGCGCCGAATCGGGTACGCTGTTCATCCCTAACGCGGACACAAATCCGCTGTTCACCCAACCGCAGCGTGATTTCTTCTCGGCTAATTCGGCTTATTTCGATCCGGATGGCGACGGCATCTTCACCGTGCAAAGAACTGGCCGACGCTTTGAGGAGTTCGGGCCCCGAAACACGACCATCATCAGCGACTCGTTTAGCATGACGGGCGGTTTCCGCGGCGACCTGGAATTTAACGACGGTACATGGGCATGGGACACGTTCTACCAGTTCCAGCGCTCTGACTTCAATTTCAACCAGCAGGGCCGACTGTCGCAAAGTCGAACAACTCTTGGCCTGGACGTCATTATCGTCGACGGTGAGCCACAGTGCCGCACCGATTTGCTGGGCTGCGTGCCGGTCAACATCTTCGGTACCGACACACTGACGCCTGATATGGCGGCATTCTTGAGTACGACCACTGGCCGCGAGGATACCTTCGACCGCAAAGTCTTTGGCGGGTCCATCGCCGGCGACCTGTTCGACCTGCCTGCAGGACCGGTCGCCAGCGCGTTCGGCTTCGAGTACCGCGAAGAGTCTTTTCTTACAGTACCCGACGAGGCTGCCCGATCGGGCGACCTCGGTGGCGTTGCCCCAATCATCAACGGCGGTGAATTCGACGTAACCGAATTCTTCGCCGAGGCGCGCCTGCCGTTGCTCAACGACGCACCACTGATTGAGAGCCTCGCGGTCGAGCTCGCGGCGCGATACTCCGACTATTCAACCATCGATGGCGTCACTACGTGGAAAGCCGCGATTGACTGGCAGCTGAACGACTGGGCGCGGGTGCGTACCTCGCTGAACAGAGCGATCCGCGCGCCAAATCTCGACGAGTTGTTCGGCGCGCCGGCCTCGGGCTTCGTTGGCGGCGTCGATCCCTGCGTAGTCGACAACAACCCGACCGATGCGATCAAGGATCTCTGTGTGCAGCAGGGTGTACCGCCGGCGATTGTCGACAACCTGCAGGTCGGAACCAGTCAGGGCTGGAGTGCATTCTCCGGAGGCAACGAGAACCTGAACGAGGAAGAGTCCGATACCCTGACCTTTGGTCTGGTGCTGACACCGCCGGTTATTGAGGGTCTATCAGTCACAATCGACTACTTCGATATTTCGGTGGATGGTGCAATTTCGCAGGTCAGTTCGCAGGCGCTGGTCAATTCGTGCTTCGAGCAACTCGACATTAATAGCACCGCCTGCCAGGCGATAACCCGGTTGTCGACCGGCAATATCGACCGTGTTGATGCGCCGCTGCTGAACCTGTCGACCCGAGACGTCAGCGGTGTCGACCTTCAGGTCAACTACCTGATGGATCTGCCCGATGCCTTTGCGATTGCTGGCGATGCTGCGAATCTGGACCTTAGTTTCGTCGGCACCTGGCAGTTCGACGATGAAACCGTGATCCTCGCGGGCCAGGACCCGGTCGACTGTGCCGGCTTCTACGGTGGCTCGTGCTCCAGCGATGGCGTCCGAATAACGCCTGGGTACCGGAGCATCTTCCAGGCCGACTGGCTGACGGGGCCGCTGCGTGTCGGGCTGCAGTGGCGCATGATCGGCGAACTCAAACTCGCCGCAGACGCATTTCCGAACGAAAACGGTACGCTGGATGCCTGGCACTATTTTGACCTGAATGCTTCGTATACGATCAACGATCGGTTCCAAGTTTATGGTGGTATCACCAATGTGGCCGATAATGATCCGCCCGTCATCGGCTTCCGTGCCGGAGGCGATTCGAACACCAACATCCCGCTGTTCGACCCGCTGGGCCGCCGCTTCTTCGGTGGCGTGACGGTATCATTCTGACCGGCCAACTGTCCCGGCCGGATGCAGGCAGTTCGTGTCTGTGTCTGGCCACCACCTGAGGAGTTACCGAGTGACCATATCTACGATGACCAAATGGTTCGTGACTCTGGCCGCTGCTGGCCTGTACGTGGCTGCTTCGACGGCAAATGCACAGGTTGCCCGGCATGAAGGGATACCGTCCGGCAGCGGCAGCTATGAGGATCTGGTGAAGCTTTACGACGAGTTCCTGCAGTGGAAGGACCCGGCCAAGGCCAACCGAACGAACCCGCTGCGCGACGTAGCTGGGCAGACAACCGACGTCTATCCCGACTACGGGCCGCGCGCCGTCGCGGAGCGGCGCCGGACGCTGCGCGAATTCCAGGCGCGCGTCGACAACATGGGTGTCGCCGACTGGGACCGCAGCAAGCAGGCAGAATTTCTCGCGGTGCGATCGCGGCTGGACCAACACGACTTCGTGCTAAATGTCTCGCGCCCCTGGTCACGTGACCCGGGCTTCTACGTCGACCAGATGCTGAGGATCACTTTCGCCGATCTGCCTGTTCGCGGCGATGAACTCGCCGATCTGCGCCGGAACCTGACGGCAATATCCGAGCTGGTCGCCCAGGCGCAACGCAATCTGACTGAAGTGGCCGCCGATTACGCTGACCTGGCCATCTTCAACCTGACCACGGCTGACGGCGTCGGACACGGGTTTCCCTACCGCGCAGCCCCGCCCCCGGGCGTGCTCGGTTGGTACGACGACCTGCTGGCTCGGGCACGCGCCGAGCAGCCCGAGCTTGTCGATACCGTGCAGGCAGCGCGCGACTCGATCCAGGGCTTCCTGGACTGGCTGCGGGCGAATCGTGCGAGCATGAACGGCAGGGCAGGTGTCGGCAAGGCTGCGTTCGACTGGTACCTCAAGCACGTCAAATTGATGCCCTATACGTCGGACGAAATCGTCGTCCTCGGCAAGCGAGAACTTGACAGGCTCTGGGCGCTGTATGCGCTGGAGCGGCACCGCAACCGCAATCTGCCCGAACTTGAGATTTCGGAATCGGCCGAGGAATATGCCCAGCGTATCGAGCAAACTGACAAACGGATCCGCGATTTCCTCGTAGATGAGGAGATCATCACTATCCCCGACTACATCGACAAGCTCGATACCAATGTACCCTGGATCGTGCGGCCGGGCGGACCGAACTTTTGGGAGCAGGTGCAGTATCGGGATCCTACGCCTGACCATCTGCACGCCGTAATTCCCGGGCATCGCTTCGATGGCGTTGTCGAGCGTCATAACGATCACCCTATCCGCGGCCGGTTGACGAGCGGTGCTCGGGCGGAAGGGTGGGGTGTGTACCTCGAGGAAGGCATGCTGCATGCCGGGCTCATGGACGACCAGCCGCGTGTTCGGGAACTCATATATATCTTCGGTATCTTCCGGGCCGCGAGAGTGCCGGCAGACGTCTGGCTGCAGCTAAATGAAATGACCGTCAGCGAGGTCGTTGACTATTGGATCGAGCGCACGCCCTATCTGGACGAGAACGTGGCCCGAGTCGACGCCGAGATCTACCTGCGGCGGCCGCCCGGTTATGGACTCGGCTATACGATCGGAATGCTTCAGATGCAGCGCTTGCTGGCGGACGTGAAGATGCAGCAGGGTGACGACTTCGTGCTCAAGGACTTCCACGACGAATTCATGGGACTGGGGCGCCTGCCGCTGTCCGTGATCCGTTGGGAGATGACGGGCCTGGACGATGAGATCCGCCATTTCTGGAAGCGCGAGCCGCTGCCGGGAACCTGAGACTTCCGGGCGGGTAGGTGCTGACAAAAGGGTGCGGACATGGTCCGCACCCTTTTTCTTTTGGGCCCGACTTGCAGGTTCCCGGAATCCGGGGCTTACTTCTGCAGGCCTGCTGTGATGGCCTGCGACGCGGCTTGTAGCTCCAGAAGGATACGGCTGTGCATGTCCTCCGGCGTGATTCGGGAACTGGGGCAGGCGACGTTCAGCGCCGCGATCACCTTGCCAGACCGGTCACGGATGGGCACAGAGATGGATCGAAGTCCGATCTCCAACTCCTGGTCGACAATGGCCCAATCCTTGACCTTGGCTTCCTCGATCAAGCTACGAAGCTTCACCTTTGAGGTAACGGTGTTCGGCGTGAGCTTGGTCAGCTTAACCTTTTCGAGATATTCCAACTGTTCCTGCTCCGGAAGCGCGGCAACCAGTACTCGGCCGGTTGACACGCAGTGGGCGGGGGCACGGCTGCCGACGCTGACGGAAATGCTGACGATGCGGTCCGGAGGAGATGCGCTGGCGATATACACAACGTCGGTCCCATCGAGGACCGCAGCAAAGCAGGACTCCTGCACCTTTGCGGCAAGACGAGCCATGATCGGCTGCATCACATCCAGCATGGTCATGGAGGACAGAGCGGCGTAGCCCAGTTCCAGGACCTTCGGCTTCAGACCGAAGTACTTGCCGTCGGTCTCCGCGTATCCCTCCTTGACAAGGGTCAGGAGAAATCGTCGAACCGTGGCGCGCGTCATGCCGGTTGTGCGCGCGATCTCACTGAGGGTCATGCGCGGCTGCGCCCGGGTAAAGGCACGAATTACTTCGAGACCACGCGCCAAGGAATTTACGTAGTCTCTGTCATTGATTTTTACGGTCAACGGATCGGTCCTGACATGAGAATTGAGGGCTTTTTACCACAATAATCGTCAAACAGACGAGCCTTGGCGCTCTCTAGCCCAAATATTCCTGGGTACGGCCCGCAAACTCAGCCCGGTGCGTGTCCTATTTCTCGCTGACCTTGACCGGGCAGATCTCGGCAACGCACATGTATTTGATCTCGAGAAACTCGTCAATACCCAAGTGCGATCCCTCGCGACCGATGCCCGACGCCTTCAGCCCGCCGAAGGGCGCGCCCTCGAACGACGTGATGCCGGTATTGATGCCGATGACGCCGAACTCGAGCGCTTCACCCACGCGCCAGATGCGGGCGTTGTCCCGGGTAAAGAAATAGGCGGCCAGACCGTACTCCGTGTCGTTTGCCATCCTGACGGCCTCTTCCTCCGTCTCGAAGCGGAATACCGGTGCCAGCGGACCGAAGGTTTCCTCGCGGGCGACGAGCATGTCGCCGATAGCGCCTGCTACCACCGTCGGCTGGAAGTAGGTTCCCCCCAGGGAATGCCTGCCTCCGCCGGTGACGATGCGGGCGCCGCGCGCGACAGCATCCCTCAAGTGTTCTTCAGTCTTCAGGACAGCGGCCTCGTCGATGAGTGGGCCTTGCTGGACGGATTCGTCGAATCCGTCGCCGACCTTGAGAGCAGCCACCGCTTCTGCGAATCGTTCGACGAACTCGTCATAAATGCCGGCTTGTGCGTAGATCCGGTTGGCGCACACACACGTCTGTCCCATATTGCGGAACTTGGACGCCAGAGCTCCCTGCACGGCAACGCCAACGTCCGCATCGTCGAAGACCAGTACCGGCGCGTTCCCTCCCAGCTCGAGCGAGATCTTCTTGATGGTACCGGACGCCTTTGCCATAAGTTCCCGACCGACCTCGGTCGAGCCCGTGAAGGTCAGCTTGCGTACGATCGGATTGGTAGCCAGTTCGTCGCCTACAATGCCTGCGCGACCCGGGACTACGTTGAACACGCCGCCCGGGATGCCGGCACGATCAGCCAATTCCGCCAGTGCGAGTGCGGACAAAGGCGTCGCGCTGGCTGGTTTCAGTACCATGGTACAGCCAGCGGCGAGGGCCGGAGCGGCCTTGCGGGGAATCATCGCCATCGGGAAGTTCCATGGCGTGATGGCGGCACATACGCCGATGGGTTGGCGCAGAACGATCAGACGCTGATCCGCTTTCGGCGCCGGGATCGTCTCGCCATAGACGCGCTTGGCTTCCTCGGCATACCACTCGAAGAATGCGGCTCCATACAGGATTTCGCCGCGAGCCTCTGGCAGTGGTTTGCCCTGCTCAGCAGTCAGGATCCTCGCCAGGTCGTCGACGTTCGCGACAATCAGGTCGTGCCAGGCCTTGAGCAGTTTGCTCCGTTCCCGTGCGGGGAGTGCCGCCCAGGCGGGAAAGGCGCTTTGTGCGGCTTCGATCGCCTCGATCGTGTCTTCACGGCTGGCTTGCGGCAGGCGAGCGAGCTCCGCACCTGTGGCCGGGTTAGTCACCGGCAACTCATCGGTACCGGGTGGCCGCTCCCAGGCTCCGTCTATGTAGAGCGCATTCCGCAGCAGCGTTGGATCGGCAAGGACTAGCATGTTGGTCTCTGGGTACTGACAGTAATTATCCGAATGAATGTTCTCACAGCGCACAATTTTTCGCAAAGCCCGTGCCCCCTTCGACCCGTCCCCTGGGGGCGGCCTGGTCGGCAGCGTTAAGTCGTAAATTATTGAAAAAACGTTAGATTGTTAGTGGGCTTGATGTCCGAAGAAAGGGTGTCGTCGAAACCACGTGATGGGCTTGAATGGCGACGCCAACTGCTGTAATTAGTGAACATTCGTTCGTAAATCGAACCTTGCCCGGCCCGACCGGGATGTGGAGTTGCCTGTGCACGACCCCGCCTCGGCCGCGACGGCCTCACTCGCCGATCTGGATCGGCGCTACGCGTTCCATCCATTTACTGGTCTGGCGGACCATGCCCGCCAGGGACCCTCTGCCATGATGGTCAGGGGGCAGGGCGTGCGCCTCGAGGACGTTCGCGGTAAAACCTATATCGACGGTATGGCGGGACTGTGGTGCGTCAACGTCGGCTACGGCCGCGCCGAGATCGCCGACGCCATGCAACAGCAGGCCAAGACGCTTTCGTACTGCCACGCATTCTCGGGCCTCGGCAGCGAGATGCCGGCACTGCTCGCGCGGCGCCTGGTTGAGACCGCCCCTGTGCCGATGTCCCGGGTATTCTTCGGTAATTCTGGATCGGATGCCAACGATACCCAGGTCAAGCTGGTCTGGTATTACAACAATGTTCGGGGCAAGCCGAAGAAGAAAAAGATTATCGCCCGGCGCCGCGCTTATCACGGGGTTACGATCATGGCGGGCGGGATGACTGGCCTTCCAGGCGTGCACGCGGGCTTCGACCTGCCGTTGCCGTTCGTGCGCCACGTGATGCCTCCCCACCGGCTTTGGGAAGGGCGGGGTCTGAGCGACGCCGAATTCGTGCAGAAACTGGTCGACGATCTCGAGCGCCTGATTGACCAGGAAGGCGCCGACACGATTGGCGGCATGATCATCGAACCGGTCATGGGCGCTGGTGGCGTCATCGTGCCGCCGGTCGGTTACCACGAGGCGATCCGGGAGGTGCTGAGTCATAACGACATTCTGCTGATTGCCGACGAGGTGATCTGCGGCTTCGGCCGGCTCGGTTACCTGTATGGCTCTGAAGCCCTCGCTCTCGAGCCGGATATGATCACTATCGCCAAGGGTGTCACTTCGGCGTATTTCCCGCTGTCGGGTTGCCTGGTGTCGCCCAAAGTGTGGGCCACGCTGACCGAGGGCAGTGCCACGTATGGCGTATTCGGCCACGGTTACACTTACAGCGCACATCCCATCGGTGCCGCTGCGGCGATGGCGAACCTCGATATCCTGGAGCGAGAAGACCTGGTGAAGGTGGCTGGCTCGCAGGGCAAGTACATGCACGAGCAATTGCAACGCCACTTCGGTGATCACCCTCTGGTTGGCGAGATACGCGGCTTTGGGCTGATCGGCGCGATCGAACTGGTCGCCCGGCCTGAGCCACCCGAGGCGTTCGATCCGAAGCTGGGAGTGGCGGGCCGGGTTGCCAAAGCGGCCATGGCAAGGGGAGTCATTACCCGGGCGCTGCCGAGTGCCGACACGCTAGCATTCTCGCCGCCCTTCATCATCAGCAGGGACGAGATCGATGAGCTCGTGACGACGATTCGCGTCGCGCTCGACCAAGTGATGGGCGAACTCGAATCGGAAGGAACCTGGAAGCGTTGACAGGTCTGCGCGTCGCATAAGCTTCGGAGGCAATCATGGCTGCGAACGGATTTTTTTACGCCGGCTGCCGGCACGCAATTTTGGCCGCCGCGCTCGCGTCCACTGTAGCCTGTGACGCCGCGGAGGAGTCGCCGGTGGATTCGTACGCGTCGCTCGTGCAGTTGTTCGAAGATTGGCGAGCCTTTGAGAGCCCCCCGAAGCGGGATGGCGCGCCGGATTACACGGCCGAGCGATTCGTCAAGGCATATGGGGAGGTGGAAGAGTACCGTACGAGGCTTACGTCAATAGACCCGAGCGGCTGGCCCGTGGAGCAGCAGGTCGACTGGCACATCGTCAGGGCCGAAATGAACGGGTTCGAGTTCAACCACAGGATCCTCAAGCCGTGGGCCCGAGACCCGGCTTTCTACCAGTCGATCTGGCTCGACATGAGCGACGTGCCCTCGCATGAGGGGCCGACGCACCATGCAGTGCTGGAACTCTGGACTTACGAGTTCCCGCTGACTGCGGACGAAGATCGACGCATGATCGGCGATCTCGCCGTAATCCCGCCCCTTATGGCACAGGCCCGCCAAAATCTCACCGGTAACGCGCGCGATCTATGGGTTGCCGGCATCCGAAACATCCGCGCGCAGCGCCGCAATCTAGACCTCATTCGTGAACGGGCCGCTGCCGGGGCGAGCGCGGAATTACGCGCGGCGATCGGGGAGGCGGCGAGGGCAACAGACGAGTTCATCGACTGGTTGGAAGCGGAGGCTGCCTCCAAGACTGGCCCGAGCGGCATCGGTCGGGACCACTACACTTGGTACATTCGCAATGTCCATTATGTGCCCATGTCGTGGGACGAGGAGGTGACGCTGCTGCAGCGCGAGCTCGACCGGGCCTGGTCGTCATTGAAGCTGGAAGAGCATCGAAACCGGGACCTGCCGCCGATGCAGGCAGCCTCGACCCCGGACGAATACGACCGACTAACGGATGAAGCCGCCAATCGCCTGATGGACTTTCTGGAAGAGCAGGAAGTCATTCCCGTCAAGGACTATATGGAGCCCGCATTACGGGAACACCTGGGCCAGTTCGTGCCGATGGAAGAGCGAAATTTCTTCTGGATTGCGGCGCACTACGACCCGGTGCCGCTGTTTAGCCACTTCTATCACTGGTTCGAGCTTGCCCAGATGCGCGAGGAGCCGCACGAAAGCCCAATTCGGCGCGGGCCGCTACTCTACAACATCTTCGACAGCCGCAACGAGGGTACAGCTACCGGCGTGGAAGAGATGTTCATGCACGCCGGGCTTTACGACGACCGTCCGCGTTCGCGGGAAATCGTCTGGATACTGCTCGCGCAGCGGGCCGCACGAGGTCTAGGCTCGCTGTATGCCCACGACAACAGTATGACCATGGCGGAAGCAGGGACCGTGCACCTCGAGTGGACGCCCCGCGGCTGGATGGGCAACGAGCCGGAATTAATGCAATTCGAACAACAGCTCTACCTGCGCCAGCCCGGTTACGGAACGAGCTATATCACCGGGAAGTATCTGCTGGAGCGTTTGCTGGCGCATCGGACCAAACAGATGGAAGCCGCGGGCGAGGACTACCCACTCGCGCGCTTCTTCGGCGAGCTGAATCAGGCCGGCAGCGTTCCGATAGCACTGGTCCACTGGCAACTGACGGGCGATGATTCGGCAGTACGCGCCATCATGGCAGATCCTCCCCCGTGGTAGTCTGGATGGCTGGGTGGTCGCTTGGGGTCCCGGAAATTGGCGGTGTCAGACGACGTTCAGCGTGCGCGGACACTGTCGCGAACCCATTTGGCGACTGCGGCGTGTGTGGCGAACCAAACGTCGCCATGCGCCTTCGCGTGCGAGATCAACTCGTCGAGCATCCAGATGCGAGACCGATAGCCAATGATGAATGGGTGCATTACGAGTTGGAACAGCCCGCCGGTCTCCAGTACCGCGTCGAGTTCGCGGCGGAAGATCGCGTAGACGTCATCAGGCGGCGTCCAGGGTCGAGTCGCTGGCTGCCGATTGAACAACAGGTAGACGGCATCATCTCGGATCCATTCGACCGGTACCTCGACCACTCCGCTCGGATCCCCGTCGAGCAGCAGTTCGTAGCAATCTTCGTCCGCCATCAGCGAGCTGTCATAGAGTAGCCCCATGTCGCGGACGATACGGACCGTATGCGGACTCAGGTCCCAGTTGGGGGAGCGGAAACCAACTGGCGCTTCGCCCAACTGCCCGGCTAGCACGTCGTGGGCTCTCCTCATGAGCTCCCGTTCCGTCGCTTCGTCCAGCGTCGAGTTGTTTTCGTGGATCCAGCCATGCATTGCCACTTCGTGGCCGGCATCACGAATGCGCAAGGATTCGCCTGGGTCGATCAGCGCACACACGGCGGGCATGAAGAATGTCGCCGGTACACCGTGCTTTGCGAGGACCTCCAGTATGCGGGGCACTCCTACACGGCGTCCGAACTCGCCCCAGGATAGCCGGCCGACCGTCGAACCGCCGCCGCCCAGCTCGAAACATTCGTGGTCGCAGTCGAATGACAGAGCCACCGCCGAACGCCGTCCGCCTGGCCATGTATCGGGCCGGAGCGGCCGACCGGCGCGGACTGTTCCAATGATCCGTCGCCACTCGGGCTCGGTCATTTCATACGATGGACGAGTACCTGCCATTTTTCCGACTATCCTCTACTTCACAAGTAAACTGCATCGCCACAATTGGGCAGCATCGTGCGATTGCGCGGGTCTACTGTACCGCAATACGAATGCGTGCGCTCCGCGTAATAACGGCTCGGCGCGACGCGATGTCCGACATTATGCTGCCGTCCCCGAGCTCGCCCATTTTCGGATCGACATCCGCGGCGGCCCATATGAGAGATTGTGGCTGCAGGTGAGCCCCTTAACCCAACGGAGCGACGCATGAACAGGCACACTGTCGATTGGCACGGCCCAATGCCGGCGATCGTTACGATCTTCGACGAGCGAGGCAATATCGACGCATCGGCCATGCAGGCACACATCGATCGCCTGTTCGACGCCGGAGCGACCGGAATTCTCGTCGGCGGTTGCACTGGCGAGTTCTGGGCTCTGAATGCCGAGGAACGCGCAGAACTGTTTGGTCTCGGCGTACGATGCGCCGCCGGCAGAGGCACCGTGCTCGCCGGAACCGGCGCCGTCACCATACGAGAGACGCTGCGCCTTACACAAGCTGCGGCCGACGCGGGCTGCGACGGCGCACTGATCTTACCGCCTTACTTCATCCGTCTCAGTGACGACGAGATCTTCGAGCATTACCGTGCCATAGATTCAGAGATCGAGCTGCCAGTCGTCCTCTACAATATTCCGGGTAATGCCATTAATGCCATCACGCCGGAGCTCGCCGTACGGCTTGCGGAGCTGAAACACGTTGTAGCTATCAAAGAAAGCTCGGGGGATTGGAACAATTTCTACCGAACGTTGATCGCGGTCCGAGACAGGCTCAGGGTATTCTGTGGTCCGGCGTCCATTTTCGGTGTGCCTGCGGTCGCCGCAGGGGCTGACGGTTTCATCGATTGTTTTCCGAATGTCTGGCTGCCTGGCGGAATTGACATGTACGCGGCGGCGGTCGAGGGTCGTCACGATGAAGCGAATCGACTGCAAGTTATCGGACGGCAGCTCACCGATCTGTTCACGAGCGGCGGCCGTTCCCTGTACCCTTCGACCAAGGCCGCGATGAATTACATCGGTTACCTGGCCGGGGATCCTCGTCCGCCGCTGCTACCACTCGACGGGGACGCACTTGCGGGTCTTCGCGCGGGACTAAGGCGGCTGGGCGTCAAGTAATATCGTGCTGCCGTCGGTAATGCATGCGTTCGACGGCAGCGTGCCGTAATCGAAAGAAACCAAAGGAGACTAGGATGGGAAACGAGATCGCTGCAGATACTGGCCGACCGGAACTTGCGCCGAGGGAGTACATGGAGAATTTCGGCGAGTTCATCGGTGTCGGCCCGAACGGCAATCTCTGGGTCGACGGGTGCGACGTCGCCGAACTCGCGGAGCGCTTCGGAACGCCGCTGTTCATCATCAGCGAAAACCAGTTCCGTTATACATATCGCCAATTCCGCGACGCCTTCCGCAAGCATTATCCCGGGGAGTCGGAGATCTTGTTCGCCAACAAGTCCAACAATGGGCTCGCATACCGCCACATCATGAACCAGGAGGGTGCTGGCGGTGATTGCTTCGGCGTTAACGAGATGTACCTGTCGCTGCTGGCGGGCACGAACCCGCAAACACTGGTTCTGAACGGCTCGAACAAGCAGGACGAGGAACTGGAAATGGCCGTTGCTAATGGCGTCTGCATCAATATCGATGCGATGGACGAACTCGATCGTATCGATGCCGTGTGCAGACGCCAGGGCCGGGAGGTGTCGATCGGCATTCGGCTAAAGCTTGATCTCGAGCCACTCGCTGAGCGCAGCGGCGTAGCCATGCACGGCCCCGGCACGCTGAAGGAGCAAAGCGATAGTACGAAGTGGGGGATGACGAGAGAGCAGACCGTTGAGATAGTCCGAAAAGCGCAGAAGATGCCGCACATACACCTCAAGGAGACCCATTTCCACCTGAGTCGGATGTCCAACGTTGCAATGGATTTCGCAATCATGGCCAGAGAGATGATCACCTGGTCTGGATACATACGGGACGAGACGGGCTGGACCCCTCCCTGTATCGACATTGGGGGCGGCTGGACTTTCGGGAAATGGTATGGGACGGGGCCGCGCACGCAATTAGACGACGATAGTGCGCCTACAGCGGACGACTATGCACGTCTGTGCACTCAGGAGATCAAGGCAGAGGCGGGTCGGTTGGGACTGCCGCTGCCCAAGCTGCGACTCGAACCCGGGCGATCCCTGTCCGGACCGTCCGGCGTCGCCGTGGGGACCGTAGGTGCGGTCAAGCAGGGCGCTCGCAAGAAATGGGTGAACCTGGATCTTTCGACCAACCACTTGTCCTGGTCAGCCGCGCTCGATTGGTATTACCACCCGGTTCCGGTCCGTGATGCCCGAGCGAACCGAAGTGAAACGGTGGATCTGGTCGGCCCGCTATGCAACTCCGACGAACTCGGCCCACACGTCCGTATGCCCGGGCTCAAGCGCGGAGACCTCGTTGCCTTCCTGGATACAGGCGGCTATACGGAGCCCTGCGCGGCGCGCTATAACGCGCAATTGCTGCCGGCCTCCGTGCTCGTTAGCGGGACCTCTGCCGAAGTCACCACGGTGCGGGAGCAGCTGCAGGATATCGCCGGGCGCTTCAGGGTGCCTCCCCGCTTGCTAGCAGCGTCTTTCGCGCGGCGCTGACCCGCCGATTGCCAAACCCGTCATCCGGAGATACTCCTATGGACCTCGGCTTAACAGGAAAGCAGGCAATCGTCACCGCCGCCAGCAAGGGCCTCGGCCGGGCCTGCGCCCAGTCGCTGGCCGAGGCCGGTGTGGCGGTGACGATCATGGCCAGGACCGGCGACGCACTCGAACAGGCAGCCGCGGAAATCGCCGCGGCAACCGGGGTCCCGGTGCAGCCGGTGGTCGGAGACTTCAACGAGGCTGGTGCCCGGGCCAGGCTGCTCAAGGCCTGCCCGGCGCCCGATATCGTCGTCAATAACCCGGGGGTCCGGCAGGTGCCGACCAATTACCGGGACATCGACCACGCTGCGTGGCTGCAGTGGCTCAACGTGCATTTCCTCTCGTCGGTAGAGATGATTCAGGCCGTTGCCCCCGGCATGTGCGAGCGGGGCTTTGGCCGGATAGTCAACATGTCCGTCAGTTTCATCAAGTTCCCGCAGTCTGGTTTTGCTCACTCGCACGCCGCCCGGCTCGCGCTGTCCGGTGCGGTGGCGGCGATGGTGCGGGACCTGATTCCGTACAACGTTACAATCAACACCGTATGCCCGGGTTTGTTTGATACCGACGCGCTGCACACGAATCTGCATGGGCACGCGGCACGCGGCAACACGACGTACGAGGCGATCGTCGCCGATCGCAAGAGGAATTGTCCCGCAGGGCGCTTTGCCGCTCCGAGGGAGTGCGGCGACCTCGTTGCATTTCTTTGCAGCGCACAGGCGGGATTTATGACCGGCCAGAATATCGTCAATGATGGCGGCGTGTACCAGGGACTATTCTGATGAATTCGAGGACTAATGCCGGTGAATTACCAAAAAAGTGAAGACCCTCAAGCTGCAAGACTCAGTGTCGAGGGGCGCGTGGCGATGGTCTCCGGCGCTTCCCGCGGCATCGGTCTCGCCATCGCGCGACAGCTGTTAGCCGACGGCTACCGCGTATCCATAGGTGTGCGAGACGTAGCCTCGACCCGGGAGGTGTACAGCGATGTATCGAACGCGCACCTGCTGGTCGCAGAATTCGATGCATGCGATCCCGGTTCGGCTGCAGCCTGGGTCGGTTCGACCCTCGATCGGTTTGGTCGCATACACGCGCTGGTGAACAACGCAGGAATCTGGCGGAAGGTCGGGTTCGACAGTGGTGACGAGGCGGATCTCGATGAGCTTTGGGAAGTGAACGCCAAAGCGCCGTTTCGACTGACGCGGTTGGTACTTCCACACCTTCGGGCCTGCGGGACCGGGCGGATAGTCAATATCGCCTCCACCGACGGGGTCCGCTTTCGCGACTTGAGCTGCTCGGTCGGATATACGATGAGCAAGCACGCACTCGTGGCGCTAAGCCATGCCAGCCGGCACGCGGGCTACGACGACGGAGTACGCGTGACGGCACTGTGTCCGGGTGCCGTCGCAACCGAGATGGTAGCGGGACTCCCCGGCGTAACACCTCTGGCGCGGCAGTTGCCGCCGGCGACCGTCGCCCAGGTGGTGGCCATGCTGCTGGCCCTGCCGAACAATGCGTCCGTGGCCTGGATGCCACTTAATACGCGCCTCGAATCGACGCTCTGAGCGGCCGCTGGCCGTTAGCGGAGCAGTCGCCGCAGACCCGACCATGCCAACCACACCAGCAAGACCGCGAGAGCCGACAGGGCGGTCGCGATGACTGCCACGGCTGGCACAAGCGGCGAGTAGTTTGTCGCGGTGCGGGAGAACAGCCATTCCGGTAGCGTGGTATCTGCGCCAGTGGTGTAAATCGATAGCGGCAGGTTGCTCCACGACAGCAGGAACGCGAACATCGCCCCGGATACGATCCCTGGAGCGAGCACCGGTAGCGTGATCTCCCGGAATACCTGCATGCGGCTTGCGCCAAGATCGTACGCGGCTTCCTCCTGTTGTACGTCGTAGCCGTACAGCCGGATCGAGATCACCAGGGTTACGATCGGCGTGATCCATACCAGGTGAGTGAAAGCCGAAGTGCGCCAGTCAGGTGTCAGCCCCGCGGCATTCAGTGCCAGTAGCAAAGCCAGCCCGAGCACGGGTTGGGGGAAGAAGATCGGCAACAGCAGCAATCGTTGGTACCAGCGCCTGCCGCGCCACTCGTAACGGGCGAACGCCAGCGCCCCCGCGGTGGCGATCACCACGGACGCGAGAGTGACCACCAGGGCGATCTTGAAGGACGTCAGGTGCAGGCCGGCCGTGGTGTAATCCGCCAGGGCATCGCTGTAGGCCGACGTCGTCCAGACCCGGTGCGGAAACTGCATGTAGCGCGTGTTGGAGAGTGACGCAAGCAGCACGGACACGATCGGCAGGTAGAGCAGCACCAGCACGGTACCGAGCCACGCATCCTGCAGCCGCCGCCAGGCGGATTGTCGCGGTGCCTCGATCATCGATGGATCAGCCGGTCGATATCGACCCGGCGCAGGAATGGGAACACGACGATGGCGGTCAGCGCGATAACCAGCATTGTCAGGCCTGCGCCCAGCGGCCAGTCCTGAGCATAGTTGAAACGTTGTTCTATGGCACGGGTAATGACCGTGACCGCCTGGCCGCCGAGGATGGACATCTCTGCGTACGCGCCCAGCGAGAGCACGAAGCAGAACAGGGCCCCGGTCAGCGCGCCGGGTGCCGCCAGTGGAAGCTCGATTTCCCGGAACACCTGCCATCCCGACGCACCGAGGTCCCTGGCCGCCTCGACCTGGTCGTTCGGCAGTAGCGAGAAGCCGAGCAGGGTCGGAAACAGGACGAACGGAAAGTGGATATACACGAGGCCCAGCAGCGCGGCGATTCGGGTGTTCAGTATAGTGCCGACCGAAATGCCGAACACCGCGTCCAGCGTGCCAGCGAGAATGCCGCCGCCCGGCATGAGGAACAGCGCCATACCGAACAGCCGCACACTCTCGGAAATGAAGATCGGGAGCGCGATCGCCAATGTGACGGCCGTGGCCCGATGCCCTGCGAGACGATGCAGTGCTTTCGCGGCCGGCCAGGCCAGTAGCAGGCACAGGACGGTCGTCAATGCGGCCAGCATGCATGACCAGGCCAGGTTGCGCCAGTAGCCGTCGGTGAACGCGGTAGAGTAATTGGAAAGCGTCAGTTCGCCGGTCCAGCCGAAGGTGCGCGGCGGGAGCAGGCTAAAGGCGAAAACGATCAGGACGGGCACGAGGAAGCCCGTCGCGAGCAACAGCATCGCCGGCGCCGCTGCCAGTGGCCCTGCCCGGCGCCCGATCTTCACCCCGTTGCCTCACGGCGCAGCCAGCCGTACCGCCGCAGCGTTCCTCGTCGGTTTGCCACGCTCATCGCCGGTCAGTCCTCGGTCAGGGTCGCATCCGCGAGGTCGAAACCCCACCGGGCGGTGATCCCCGGCGTGACGCCTGTTGCAGCCGGGATCGGGATCTCGGCGACCAGCGACGCGTCGCCCGCCCGAAGGTGGTACTGCAAACGCGAGCCGAGCATGTACTCGCTTTCGACAATGGCTTCGAAGCGCACGTCGGCGGCGTCCTGTCCGTCCAGTCTCCGGAGATGCTCGGGCCGAAGTACCAGGTAGCCGTGACGTCCGATGGCGGAGACGTCGGCTTCCGGCGACGCAATCCGGCCCTCGCGGATCTCGAAGACATTGACCTCGCCCATGAACTGGGCGACGAACCGAGACCCGGGACGAGAATAGATATCTCGCGGCGTGCCTGTCTGTACGATGTTCCCATCCCGCATGATCGAAATACGGTCAGACATTACCATGGCTTCCTCGAGGCTGTGCGTGATGTACACGAACGTCTTGCCGGTGCGCCGGTGCAGATCCTTCATCTCCACTTCGAGTATCTTGCGCAAGCGGTAGTCGATGGCCGACAGGGGCTCGTCGAAGAACAGGATGGTCGGGTCGGATGCGAGCGCCCGAGCGAGCGCAACCCGCTGTTGTTCACCGCCTGAGCATTGGTGAATACGGCGGTTGTAGTAACTGTCGGGCAGTCGCACGATCCTCATCATCTCGAGTGCATGCCGGCGTCTCTCGCCGGGAGGCACACCGCGCATCTTTTGCGCGAACTCGATATTCTCACCCACGCTACGATGGCGGAACAGGGCCAGAGATTGGAACACCATGCAGGTAGGCCGGCGATTCGCCGGGACATGCGTGATGTCCTCGTCGCGCAGCCATACGGAACCGGTCGTGGGTGCCTCTAGGCCGCCCAGCATTCGTATTAGTGTCGACTTGCCGCTCCCGGATGGGCCGACGATCGTGAAGAACTCGCCATCGCGGATTTCGAGCGTCAGCTCGCGAACGGCTTCCACCTGGCCGTAACGCTTGGTGACATTGCGCGTCGAAAGGATGATATCGCCGGACCGGTCGCTCCGTGCCACGGCTCAGCCCCGGATGCGCACGGCGGCCGCGTAGATGTCGTACAGGCGCTCGTAACCGGGAACTACGTCGTACTCTACCGCATTGGCAATGCGTTCCTCGAACTCGTCCCACTGCAACGCGACGAGTTGTTCTTGAGAAAACCTGGCCAGGACCTCGGGCTGTGCCATTTGGCTAACGGGCTGCAGGTTGCCGTTGCCGTTGGCTATGACATAGGCCGGCTCCGGTTCCGTGATCCATTCGAGGAAATCCAGCGTCTCGGGGTGCGGCTCGGGGTTTGCCACGGCTGAGTTGAGTTCTATCCAGTTGATGCTGCCCTTGCCGTTGGCCGGTCCTCTGCTCGGACTCACAGCGTACAAGTTGTCGATGCCCTCGAGTCGTGCCGAGGTAATCGAGTATGTGCCGCCGGTGAAGTATGCGTCGATCTCCCCGTTGATGATGGCGAGATTCAGCTGCGCAAAGTCAGTGGTTATCATCTTCGCATTGCCGACCCATAGCCGAGCGGTACGCTCGAACGCAGCGAAATCTTCCTCTGTCTTGGCAGAAAAAGGGTGTATGCCGGCCCCCATGCAGATATCCATGACATTCCAGTCCTCGTAAGCGAGGATGCCATACCGATTCGCCAGATCCGGGTTATTGAATAGGTCCCAGCCCTCGTCCCTGGCAATGCGTGGCGAGAACACGTCGGTATTGACCACGAAGTCGAAGGTTTCGAAACGCTGCACCACGCCGAGAAGGTGGTGGCCGTCTTCGCTCATCGCCCAGTGGTAGGGTGGTGCAAACTTGTCGAACATCTCCCGGTACAGCGGTTCGAAGCGATCACGCGGCAGGTCCCGGATGAGCCCTTGCGGCCAGAGTTGCTTGCGGGCCCAGGGGTTGTTGAGATTGATGAAGTCCCAGACACCGGTTTCGCCTGCCCTGAGCCGGTTCACCGAGGTCGGGTCGGAGACGTGGATCTCGTAACGGATGTCGCCGCCCGTGGCGTCACGCCATAGTGCCAGTAGGTGGGGATCGGCATAGGCGTCCCAGGTGAGCAGGGACAACGGTCGCCGACGGTCTTCCGGTGCGCCGCAGCCGAACAAGGAAATCCCAATGGCGCTGCCGCCGGCAGCCAGCATCTCGCGTCGCGACACCAGTCGCTGACGGAGATGCCCGCCTGCCAACGGATCGCGATGAGATATCGCAGCGAGTCTACTGTCATCCGTCACTGGGCGAACCCCTTGTGTGCTCGCGGCTGCTGCCTTGCGTCCTGGCCTCGATATGTTCTCGTGACATTCCCGGAGCCCCGACCACTGGCTCCGGCGCAGCCATACTGTACAATAAATCGCACAATAGTTCGCACCGCGCCCACGGAAACGGGGCCGCCTGCCCGGCGCATCCGGTGCAATCCAGGGGAGACCCGACGATGCTCCGCCAGACGCTGCTTACATTGGCCCTGATGACCGCCGTCGGCTTTGCTGTTTGGGCACCTCCGTCGCAGTCCGGCAGCAAAGATGCGCGATCGGTGGTCTTCCGGATCGAGTTGGTCGCCGATGGGTTGCAGATTCCCTGGGCGATGGCCTTTCTGCCCGACGGCCGGTTGCTGGTCAGCGAACGTGCGGCTGGCCGCCTGAGCCGGGTCGATCCGACTGATGGTCGTATCGAGCCGCTGCAGGGTGGTCCTGAGGATGTTTTCGTGAAAGATAATGCGGGCATGTTTGACGTGGTGCTGCATCCCCACTACGCCGAAACGGGGTGGATCTACTACGCTTACACGGCCGGCGACTCGGCACTAAACACAACCGTCGTCGAACGCGCACAACTGGCAGGGCTGCGGCTTACTGATCGGGAACGCCTGTTTGAGGCCAGGCCCTGGTACCACAATTCCATCGTTTACGGCTGTCGGCTGGCGTTTCGGGACGGCTACCTGTTCATCACGATGGGCGATCGCTGGGATCTTCGGCATCTGTCGCAAAGCCCAGGTTCTCACCTCGGCAAGATCATGCGGCTGCATGACGACGGCCGGGTGCCGGCTGACAATCCATTCGTGGACGTACCGGGCGCTGAGCCGGCGGTGTGGGCTCTTGGCGTCCGTAATCCACAAGGTTTGGCGGTTCATCCGGAAACCGGGTTGTTGTGGGAACATGAGCACGGGCCTCTCGGCGGCGACGA